>CALFVD010000034.1 GCA_937928005.1 uncultured Neomegalonema sp.
CGCCAAGGCGATACTGGAAGAGACAGACGCGCTGAAGCAAACGACCGATGGTCTTGATTTCGATGATCTTATTCGGCGTGCGGGCACGCTGTTGAACGACAGCAAGGCGAGCGCGTGGGTGCGGTACAAGCTGGATGGCGGGGTCGATCATATCCTCGTGGACGAGGCGCAAGATACCTCGCCGGAGCAATGGCAGGTGATCTCGGCCATCGCGGAGGAGTTCTTTGCGGGGGACGGCGCACGGGATGCGCATCGGACGCTGTTCGTGGTGGGCGACGAGAAGCAGTCGATCTTCAGTTTTCAGGGGGCGCAGCCGGAGGAACTGGACCGGGTGCGTGAGCAGTTTCGCACGCTGGTTCGGGGAGATAACCGCGAACCGCTGCGCGAGCCGCAACTGCTGCATTCGTTCCGCTCGGCCCCCATCGTGCTGAAACTGGTGGACGATGTATTTGCCAATCCATTGGCTGCTAAAGGTCTGAACGCAGAGGACAAACCGCCCGAACACCTTGCCTATCGCAAGAAAGCGCCGGGGCGGGTCGAATACTGGCCACCCATCGGCAAGCTGCCGAAGGAAGACGAGCCGGATTGGTGGGAACCGGTGGATCAGAAGGCACAGGATGCGCCTGAAATTCGGCTGGCCAAGGGGATCGTGGATCGGATCGATGGCTGGTTGAAGTCGGAGACGATCCTGCCCGCGAAGGGGCGGCCCATCCGGGCGGGGGATATTTTGATCCTCGTGCGGCGGCGCAATGCTTTCGCGGATGCAGTGATCCGACTGATGAAGGCGCGCGGCCTGCCGGTGGCGGGCAAGGACCGGATGATGCTGCGCGAGCAGATGGCGGTGCGCGACCTGATGGCGCTGATGCGGTTCGTATTGCTGCCCGATGATGATCTGGCGCTGGCGACAGTGCTACGCTCGCCGCTGGTGGGGATGTCGGAGGATGACCTCTATGCACTGGCTCAGGGACGCAAGGGGCGGCTGTGGCCCGCGCTCTATAACCGGCGGGAGGAAGCGGAGTTCGGGGCGGCGTTTGCGGTGTTGGATGATATGCTGGACCGGGCGGATTACCTACGGCCCTATGAGTTTTTGGAACGCATCCTGACGCTGCATGGTGGGCGCGGGCGGCTGCTGTCACGGCTGGGGGCGCAGGCGGCGGACCCTATCGATGAACTGCTCGCGCAGGCATTGGCCTACGAGACGCGGGGCATCCCAACGCTGCAAGGTTTTGTCGAGCGGGTCGAGGCGTCCGAGGTCGAAATCAAGCGGGAGATGGAGCAAGGGCGCAATGAAATCCGCGTGATGACCGTGCATGGCTCAAAGGGATTGGAATCAAACATCGTCTTCATGCCCGATATCTGCGCCGTGCCAAGCGACCGGGGCGATACGCGGGTCTATGAGGTGGAGGGCGGGCCGGTTTGGTCGCCGAGTGCTAATACGGCCCCCCTGCCCGTGCGCGAGATACGCGATGCCCGTAAGGAGCGGGAATTGGAGGAATATCGGCGGCTGCTCTATGTCGGGATGACGCGCGCGGAGGATTGGCTGATCCTATGCGGCTGGCATGGGGCCGAACCGGAGAAGGAACGCAAACTCAAGGAGGAAAGCTGGGCTGCATTGGTCGAGAAAGCCTTTGGCGAGGGGGCGGTCGAGGGGCCGACACCGCTGACGAATGCGGCGGGCGAGCCGGTAATCGCGCAGGTGTTTGACCGGGGCGGATCGGACGTGAAGAACGATGTAGCGGGAGATGCGCTGGCGGTGGCATCGGAGCCGCTGGAACCGGAATTACGCGCACCGCCGCCCACCGAGGAAAGCCCGCCGCCGCCCGTGGCCCCTTCTCGCGTGGGGGCGGGAGCGGCGGAGCCATTTGTGCCCATGCCAGCGCCGAGCGAGAACGAGGATGGCGAGCCTCCTGTCTCCTCTGCCGAGCGCGGGACCGCATTGCATATGTTGTTGGAAACGCTGGCGGAGGTGGAGCCAGAGGCGCGGGAAACGCTGGGCCTATCGCTTGCGGGCGGCAACACGGCACTGGTTGCGCCCGCTTTAGCGGTGCTGAACAACCCGGATTTTGCATGGATGTTCGGGGCAAACTCGATGGCGGAAGTACCTGTTCAAGGACCGGTTTCCGCGCTCAATGGGCGGGCGATCCTCGGCACGATCGACCGACTGGTCGTGGACGATGACAGTGTTCATGTGGTGGATTTCAAGAGCGGGCGTCCGGCGGCGGATGTGCCCCTACCCTATCGGCGTCAGCTTGCGCTTTATCGTGCGGCGATGCGCGATATCTTTCCTGAGCGCAGGGTGGTCGCACATCTGATCTGGATCGACGGTAATGTGGGTGTGACGGTCGAGGGGGGTGCGCTGGATGCGGCCATGGCGGGGATGCTGGCCGACGGCTCGCTCAACGCGCCGCGCCCCTTGCACGATGGAAAAGCGCGCGGTTGACATTCTTGTTTTGATCTGCATTGATGTTCCTGATTTGTCTATCAGGAGCGCACATGCCATCTGCATCTGACATCCAAATTAAATTAACAGTGCTGACTTACTTCAATTGACAGATTGTGTTCCCTCCATCACAATCCATTCATCCACTTCTCCAGGACATAGCCGAGGCTTTG
>CALFVD010000035.1 GCA_937928005.1 uncultured Neomegalonema sp.
ATGACGCTTTGCGTCGAGGTGTATTACGGCGAAGTCGGCGGGCCTTGTGGTATAAAGTTAGAAGATCAGGTTCTCATCACCGAAACCGGATATGAAAACCTGACATCTTACCCCTTCGACCAACGCCTTCTATCCTAAAATTCATTATTTTCAGTATGATATGACATTTAAATGATACTTTGTGTTATATTGTTACCACTAAACAAGCTGATGCTTTCATGTGAGATGAAGTCTTGTCGCGAAAATTATCTAAAACAAATTGCGATAATCTTGAAACACCAAGTGCCGTGTTACGTGGAGATCTTAGCGCGAAACACGGCTCAGATCTATCGCAAATGGCTATAAGTTGTCGACGACGGCTCGTCATTCACAGTGGAACTTGATCAATTTAAGTCATACCCCGCATTGCGTGATTTCAGGCGAAGGGAATCGCTATACTGTCATCCCTAGCGATATTGTCCTATATTGAGACAAGTGGTGATGGGGTGGGATTGATTATGCCTTTTGAGCTGGAGCTGGATACAGACGTAATGCTGGCCGGGTATTTGGGGCTATGCATCTTGCTGGCGGTGATCGTTCATTCTTTCTCGATCTTCGACAAGCGGGCTTTGGCCACTGAATTAGATGATGACCTGAACCCGCTTTCATTTTTTGAGAGGCCCGATAGAGGGTTGTTGATCCTGTTTTTCGGGATGCTCGCATTGGTCGTCGCGGCCTATGTCGGCTGGCGCGTTCCGGCGGAAATTCAACACTTCATGGGCGGTGAGGGTGCTGCGGCGGCTGATATCGCAAATGGGCCGCTCGCGCGGGCGGCGCAGGTGGTGGGGGCGGTCAGTTTCCTGCTGATTGCGCTACGATTGCTGCGCCTGTCGTTGATCCTGACTTTTGCCCTTAGCATGATGGCGCTGGCCGTGGCGGCATATTCTTACGTTTTCAGTTAGAGCGATGCGCAATCAGATTGAATCGAGAATTGCGTTTCATTTAGGCAGCGAGAAAGTCACTGTTTCACGCAGGGCTTCCTTGCCGTTAGCGTAATAAGCAACGCGCGCGGAGTATTCTCCGGCGGGCCAGCGATCCATGCGCATATCCTGTGGCGTGACGCCGATATTGGCGAGGTAGATCGTTTCATCTTCGGTAATATCGAACAACTCGCTGGCGAAGGGGCGGCCATCGGGGCCAAACACCATAAACCGCGCCGAATCGCCTGCGCGCACGCCTAGCAGATGAAGCCAAAGATAGACCGGGGCCGTCTCACCGCGCGGGGCTGTCAGCAGGGCATGGTCCTGTTTGACCACTTCCAGCGAGGGGAAAACGCCAGTGACGCCAAAGCCGAACAAGGCGCTGGCAGTATAGGAAAGGCCGGTAGAGGCGCTCCATAATGGTGTGGCGGCGGGGGCTTCGCATCCCGTGGGGCTGACGCCAGTATAGGGGTTCACGACGGCGTTGAAACGGCGGATAGCGTAGTGGAGATGCGGGAAATCGGTGCCGCCAGACGAGCCGATCTTGCCTAAGGGGGTGCCGCGTTGAACCGTCTGACCGACGCGAACGGTACTACTGCCCTGAGCCAGATGGCAGTATTGTGAGACCCAGCCTGCGCCATGGTTGATCATCACTGCATTACCGCAGCCAAGGGGATTATCGGCGGCCCCCATAAAGCCATGGTCGGGCTGATCATTGATGACACTGACGATCTGGCCGGGGGCCGTGGCAAGGGCGTCGTAGCCTTTAGCGATTTCAGCGCGATTGCGCAGGCGGAAATCGGTGCCTTGGTGGCTGTCATAGGCGAGAGGGCCACACTCAAAATCGCGTGCACCCGCACCGGGATCAGCATCAACGTAGTTTTGGACCATACAGGTTTCGCCAATAACGCAAGCGATGGGCATTCCCAATTCGATAGCGATGGCAGGCGTGGCAAATCCTATAGAATAAGCGGCAACGCTGAACGCTGCCGCCTTGATCGTCGTATTCATGGCACATCCTTCATTCGACATATCAGCGCCCCGCAATATCGAGACAACTATGTCGAAACAAAGGGTTAACCAGCCGTTAACAAGGGCGTTTTCTTGCCGCTGATGCGCGGGGGATCGGGGGGTAGGATTTGCAAATCCAACTTGCCCTTCTTGATACCCACGCGCACCACACCGCCTTTTGCCAGCTTGCCGAAGAGCAGTTCTTCGGCGAGCGGCTTCTTGATGTGCTCCTGAATAACGCGGGAGAGTGGGCGCGCACCCATCTTCTCGTCATAACCTTTCTTCGCCAACCAATCGGCGGCGGCGGAGGTCAACTCGAAGCTGACATTACGATCCGAAAGCTGACCTTCGAGCTGAAGCACGAATTTCTCGACAACCTTGACCACAATCTCTGGCGAGAGGGGTGCAAAGGCGATTGTGGCGTCGAGGCGGTTACGGAATTCAGGCGTGAACAGCTTTTCGACCGCCTCTTCGTCTTCCCCTTCGCGCCGCTCGCGACCGAAACCAATGGGCGGACGCGAGGAATCGGCAGCGCCCGCATTCGAGGTCATAATGAGGATGACATTGCGGAAATCGGTGGTCTTGCCGCTGTGATCGGTCAGTTTACCGTGGTCCATCACCTGCAGCAGGATGTTGAAGACATCCGGGTGCGCCTTCTCGATTTCGTCGAGCAGGAGGACGCAATGCGGGTGTTGATCGACACCATCGGTCAGAAGACCACCCTGATCGAAACCGACATAGCCGGGGGGCGCACCGATAAGGCGACTGACGGAGTGTTTCTCCATATATTCCGACATATCGAAGCGCAGCATTTCCACGCCAAGCGTGTCAGAGAGCTGGTTCGCGACCTCGGTCTTGCCAACGCCCGTGGGACCAGTGAAGACGTAGCAGCCGATGGGCTTTTCTGGTTCACGCAGACCTGCACGGGCAAGCTTAATGGCGCTGGCCAAGGCGTCGATGGCGGCGTTCTGGCCAAAGACCACGCGCTTAAGCGAGGTTTCCAGATCGCGCAGCACTTCCTGATCGTCGCGGGAGACGGACTTAGCCGGAATACGGGCAATCTTCGCGACAACGGCCTCGATTTCTTTGGCGGTCATGGTCTTGCGCCGTTTGGATTCGGGCACGAGCATCTGTGCCGCGCCAACCTCATCGATCACATCGATCGCTTTGTCGGGCAGCTTGCGGTCGTGGATGTAGCGGGCGCTGAGTTCTACCGCCGTCTTGATTGCATCGGCGGTGTATTTCACACCGTGATGTTCCTCGAAATAGGGTTTGACGCCCTTGAGAATCTTGATTGCGTCTTCGACGGACGGCTCGGTAACATCGATTTTCTGAAAGCGCCGCGACAAGGCGCGGTCCTTCTCGAAATGCTGCCGATATTCCTTGTAGGTCGTGGACCCCATACAGCGCAGCTTGCCCGATTGCAGGGCGGGTTTGAGCAAGTTCGACGCATCCATCGCGCCGCCAGAGGTGGCCCCGGCACCGATAACGGTGTGAATTTCATCAATGAATAGAATCGCGTCTTCATGCTCTTCAAGTTCATTCATCACGGATTTCAGGCGTTCCTCGAAATCACCGCGATAGCGGGTTCCGGCCAGCAACGCGCCCATATCGAGCGAAAAGATGGTCGCGCCAAGCAGGACTTCAGGCGTCTCGCTCTCGGTAATCTTACGAGCCAGCCCTTCGGCAATAGCGGTCTTACCGACGCCAGGATCACCAACGAGCAACGGGTTGTTCTTGCGACGGCGGCAAAGCACCTGAATACAGCGATCGACCTCAGCCGAGCGCCCAATTAACGGGTCAACGCCGCCCTCCTCGGCCTTTTCGTTGAGGTTGACGCAATATTTATCGAGTGCGCTTTCGGATTTGCCACTCGCATCGCCCGATACGGTGGCCTCTTCATCCGGGCCTTCATCATGGTCAGAGCCGAGGACGGGGCGCGGTTCGTTCATTGCGGGGTCTTTGGCGACACCATGGGCGATGAAATTCTTCGCGTCGTAGCGGCTCATGTCTTGTTCTTGGAGAAAGTAGACGGCGTAGCTCTCCCGTTCATGGAAGATCGCCACGAGGATATTAGCCCCCGTCACCTCCGACCGCCCAGACGATTGTACATGGGCCGCCGCACGCTGAATCACGCGATGGAAGCCGGTCGTCGGGGTCGCCTCCGTGCCTTCGGCATCGGAAACTAGATTGGTAAGCTGCTCGTCCACATACGCGGTAAGGGCACCGCGCAACTCCTCCAGATCGACACCGCAAGCGCGCATAACCTGCGCGGCGTCCGGCTCGTCTACGAGGGCGAGGAGAAGATGCTCAAGCGTCGCAAGTTCGTGATGTCGCTCGTTCGCCCCCGCAAGCGCGCGGTGAAGGGCTTCTTCGAGTGATTTCGTGAATGATGGCACGTCCACTCTCCTCTTGTCGTGTCAATGGCGTGCTGAGCCATTTGCCACTGCGCAGAAAACGAGTTCCGCGTCTTAATCCATAGGCCAATATCAACACGGCATCCGCGCTTCGTCACGCAGTTTTCGCCATGCTCCCGAAATTAGCACCGTCCGGGTCCGGGTCGCATCGTCAGCTAAATCGATCTCATTCCTTTTCCATCCTGCATTGCAGCGGATGTTCGTTTCGGCGGGCGATCTCCATGACCGCCGAAACCTTCGTCTCGGCAATCTCAAAAGTGAAGACGCCCACGACCGCCGCCCCCTTCAGATGAACAGTCAGCATAATCTCAAAGGCTTTCTCATGGCTTAGGTGAAAGACATTTTTGAGGACATGAACCACGAATTCCATGGGCGTAAAATCATCATTGAGAATGATGACCTTGTACATTGAGGGTCGCTTGGTGCGGGTTTTGGGCTTGGTGAGAACGGTTGTGTCGCGATCATCGTCATCCTGTGCCATTAACCGAACCGGCACAAAGGCTGGACCAGAGAGCTTCCGCAAGGGGGCGGGTGGGGCCGTACATCGATTCATCGTCGTAAATTCCGTGCTTACCATTCATAGTGCAATATAGAGGGCGAACGGTCACTGTGAAGGGATGCATAGAAACCCTTTTCATGTTGCGCGTAAATTGATCGTTTGAAATGCAATCGGCATCTACCCTGCATAGGACTATCTATGCTATGCAGATTCTCAAATAAGAACGAAGTTCAGGTTTAGGACGAACAGGCAGGGACTGTGATGACGAGTTTATTTCGATTGACGCGCCTTCTGGTCGCGGTCCTCACACTTGGGCTGGCGCTTGGCTTACCAGTCGATAAAGCTGTCGCTAATTCAAAATATGCCTCTATCGTTATCGATGCCCATAACGGTCAGGTGTTGCGCCAACGTAATGCCGATAAGCGCCTCTACCCTGCTTCTTTGACAAAAATGATGACGCTATACCTTGCGTTTGAGGCCATCGACAGGGGGCAATTCAGCCTCGATTCTAATTTACCTGTGTCGCGTGTTGCGTCAAACGAGCCCGCCTCAAAACTCGGCTTACGCCGGGGGAGCACCATTCGGATGCGCGATGCGCTGCAATCCTGCGCAACGAAATCGGCGAATGATGCGGCAACGGTTATCGCCGAGGCGATTGGCGGCTCGAAGGCAAATTTCGCAAGCATGATGACGGCAAAGGCACGCCAGCTTGGGATGCGTAATACAAAATTCCGCAATCCGCATGGCCTGACCAGCAAGGGCCAGTATTCAACGGCGCGTGACATGGCCATTTTGGGACGACGGTTGTTTTCGGATTTCCCGACTTATTATTCGATGTTTGAGCGCAAGCGGTTCAAATATGGCGGGCGTAACTATCGCGCGACCAACAAGCTTTTGGGTAAATATCGGGGCGCGGATGGTATCAAAACGGGATACACCCGTGCATCTGGCTATAATCTAGTGGCATCGGCGGAGCGCGATGGACGACGGGTGATCGGCGTCGTCTTCGGCGGAAAATCGAGCGCGAGCCGGAACCGGCACATGAAAGCGATCCTCGACGAGGGGTTTGCAAAGCTGCCTAAACGCCTACGGGTGCCCGTCTATGCTGGTAGCCTTGATGCAACGCCCTTGCCACGTAGCAAGCCATCGAAGGACGCCCCGATTCTGGTCGCGGCGGCCCGGCCCAAGGTGACATATGTGCCTGCACCCGTGCCAGTAGCCAAAGACCGCCCGAAGCCACAGGCGGTCGTCGCGATGCGCACACAATCGGACCCATGGGTCGTGGCCAATGGATTGCGCGCCCTGCAACGGATCATTGCACCGCCCGTCGAAGCAGCGAGCCTGCAACCCGCTGGAGATTGGGCTGTGCAGATCGGTGCATACAGAAAGCTCAGTCAGGCGAAGGATATCCTTGAACGCGCCAAGGCGCTACGCTCGCCGCAACTAATGCGGGCGGAGCCTGTAGTAACAAAGCGTGTATCAAAGGGACGACCCATCTACCGCGCGCGGTTCCTTGGGCTGGGTAAGGGGCAGGCGGAAAATGCATGCCGCTCACTGTCACGCCGAGGAATAGCCTGCTTTGCGATCAAAGCGAGCGGGTAACTCAGAACCATCTGCAAGTCGCCGTAGGGAACAGTGGAGAATAGTCTTTATCAGTGGCTTCGGCCTGAGGGCAAAAGCACCATCTTTATAAGCACCAGTTTACCCAAGCGGAAGTTTACTGACGCCTTTGACCGAATCATCTAGAAATTTCACCATCGCTGGTACCCGTCAGCGCATGGGTTTTTTTTAGTTTGATGCATGGTTGCGGTTTTTTGACCCATGCCGATATAAAGGCGATGCTTGCGCAATGATCTCACCGTTCAGCAATTCATGGCGCAAGTCATTTGACTGAGTGTCACTCCAGCGGATGAACTCGCTTACGGTCATCTTTTGATTCTGTGCTGCCGCGCTCATGGCGCGATATTACCACATGATACTTCAATGCGCCACCGCCGCCGCCACGCTCTCGTCGATCATGCGGCCTTCGGCGAAGCGATCCAACGAGAATGGCGCGGCCACGGCATCCGGTTCGCCCGATGCCATCGTCGCGGCAAAGCAATGCCCGGACCCCGGCGTCGCCTTGAATCCGCCGGTGCCCCAGCCACAGTTGATAAAGATGTTCTCCACCGGCGTCTTCGAGATGATGGGCGAGCGGTCGCCGGTCATATCCACGATCCCGCCCCACTGGCGCAGCATCCGCAGGCGCGAGATCATAGGGAAAGTCTCCACCAGTGCCGTCACCGTCTCCTCGATATGGTGAAAACTGCCGCGTTGGGTATAGTTGTTGAATCCATCCGTGCCGCCGCCGATGACCATTTCGCCCTTGTCAGATTGGCTCATATAGCCATGGACCGTATTCGCCATAACGACGATATCCATGCAGGGCTTGATCGGCTCGCTGACCAACGCCTGAAGGGCCACGGACTCAATCGGCAGCTGAAAGCCCGCCATATCCGCCAGATGTGACGCATGGCCTGCCACAACCATCCCCAGCTTGTCACAGGC
>CALFVD010000036.1 GCA_937928005.1 uncultured Neomegalonema sp.
ATGCAGATCGCCGTCGTCTTGAGACTCACATCCAGTCCAACATAATATCCCATCACTGCTCTCCTTTCGGTCTAACCGCCAGAGAGCTTCTCAACTCTCAGGGGGAGCAGCAACCTCATGAGTCATGTATGGGATGTATCAAAGTACCGTCCCTCGTCGTGGAAATATTACCTTCCCATGTACCTGCGCGCTCAGCAGCAGTCCGAATCCGAACAGGATCACCAGCATCGACGTGCCCCCATAGCTGACCAGCGGCAGCGGCACCCCCACAACCGGGGCCAGCCCCATGACCATCGCCATATTAATCGCAAAATACGCAAAGAACGTCATGCATATCCCCGCCGCCAAAAGCCGCCCGAACAGGTGCCGGATGCGCATTGCTGTCAGCAATCCGAAGAACAACACGGTCATATAAAGGCCCAGCAGTACCAACCCCCCGACCATACCGAATTCCTCGCCCAATACGGTGAAGATGAAATCGGTATGCTTCTCCGGTAGGAAGTCGAGACGCGCTTGCGGTCCTTGCAGATACCCCTCGCCCGTCATCCCGCCCGAACCAAAGGCGATTAGGGCTTGCAAGATCTGATAGCCTGACCCCCTCGGGTCTAGTTCCGGGTTCAGGAATACCTCGATCCGGTCATATTGGTAGGGTTTCAGCAATGCCCAGCTCTGCCCCTTCGATGCAAATACCGCATAGACCACCCCCCCGACTCCCGCGACCAGCACGGCAAAGAACCACAGGCTAACCCCGGCAAGGAACATGATCACGATCCCGCCTGCGCCCAGTAAAACGGCGGTCCCCAGATCAGGTTGCTTAATGACCAACGCCATCGGCACCGCAATCATTGCCAGCGGGATCACCAATGTCAGGGGATGCCGGATATTGCGCGGGTTTAGATCATGGAAATACCGTGCTAGCGCCACCACCAGTGCAATCTTCATCAACTCGGATGGTTGCAGCCGGATTGGCCCGATATCGATCCAGCGTTGCGCCCCCATCCCCACTGACCCGGCCACCTCAACCCCGACCAACAATGCGAGCGCGACCCCATAAAACGCATAGGCCGTCCCTCGCCAAAAGCGGATATCCACCATCGCAACGACCAGCATTCCGACAAAGGCAATCGAAAACCGGATCATCTGTCGCCGCGCCCAAGGATCAACGCTGCCATCGGCCACCGAGAATTGCATCGCAAAACCAATAGTCGCGATTACAAGGATCAGTGCTACCAATGGCCAGTTGAGCGACAACAACTTCTGCGCCAATGTTGGCCCCGCCGTGCCGTGGTTATGGACATTGGTCATGTATCGTCGCTCTCGTCATCTTCATCCTTTTTTGCGACGAAGACCGGATCGGCCCCTTTAGGCAGCGCCCCTTCGGGTATCTCCTTTGGGAATTGCAACTTCAACAGAACGTCGCGTGCGATGGGTGCTGCGACCTTTGACCCACCGCCCCCATGTTCAACCACCACCGCCACCGCATAGCGCGGATCATGCGCGGGCGCATAGGCCACGAACAACGCATGATCGCGTAGCTTCCAAGGCAATTCATTGTTTTTCAGCACGCCAGTCGCCCGTTCGGCGGTCGTAATCCGCCTTACCTGCGCGGTTCCGGTTTTGCCGCACATCTCGTAACCCGCCATCGAGATGCGCGAGCGAAACGCGGTCCCTCCCGCTTCATTCACGACCGCATACATGCCACGTTTCACCGCCTCGATATGCGCGTCGTCGATGCCCGTCCCGTGTAGGGCACGTGCCTTGATCCGCTTACCGTCCCGCGCGCGTACGAGGCGCGGATGCACCTGATATCCCCCGTTCGCAATCCGCGATGCCATTACCGCCAGTTGAAGTGGCGAACTACTCAGATAACCTTGTCCAATCCCCGCATGCAGCGTCTCCCCCGGATACCATGGCTGTTTCAGCGCCGCCCGCTTCCATGCCACATCCGGCATTGTCCCTGCCTTGGCATCGTTCAGCCCGATTTCCGGCAGCACCCCGATCCCAAATTGCCGCGCAACCTCGGCCAATCGATCAATGCCGATTCGCTTGGCGATGTCGTAGAAATAGATGTCGCAGGATTGCTTGAGACCAGTATGCAGGTTCATCGTCCCATGCCCGCCGCGCTTCCAGCAATGAAACCGATGGCTGCCCAGTTCGATATGTCCGCCGCAATAGACATTATGCCCCGGGCCGATCAGTCCGGCATCCATCGCGGCCAGCGCCACCACCATCTTAAAGGTCGATCCCGGCGGGTAAAGACCCGACACCGCCTTGTTGTTCAAGGGGCGCTTCTCGTTGCTTTGCAATGCGCCCCAATCCGCATGCGACAGGCCCAGTACAAACCCGTTCGGATCAAAGCCCGGTGTCGAGGCCATCGCCAGCACATCGCCGTCATAGATATCCATGACCACGACCGCGCCGCTTTCCTCGCCCATGCGCTGCACGGCGTATTTCTGCAAGCCCATGTTCAGCGTTAGGGTTAGGTCTTCGCCCGGTGTGCCCTCCTTGCGCTCCAATTCGCGTTTGGGCCGCCCATGCACGTCCTTCTCGACCCGGCTCAGGCCCGCCTTGCCGCGCAGCGCGACCTCCTCGATTCGCTCGACCCCCGATTTTCCGATCCGCATTCCCGGCAGTTTGATGAGCGTGCCTGCCTCGCCCGCCCGCTCCACATCCCGCTCGGATGCGGCGGCGACATACCCCACCAGATGTCCCGCAAAATCCGCCTCTGGGTAATGTCGCGTCAGCCCCAGTTCTGGCGAAATCCCCGCCAGCGCGGGCGCGTTCGCATTGACCTCCGCAAACTCTTCCCATTTCAGGTTCTCGGCCAATACGACTGGCAGGAACGCCCGTGTTCGCTCGATCTGTTCCAACAACGCCTTACGCTGTAGCGGTGGAATAGGAATGATCGCCGATAGCCGTTCTAGCGTTTCGGCCACGTCTTCCGTTTTTTCGCGATACAGGACCAGCCGATAATTATGCCGATTCACGGCCAGCGGTTTGCCATCGCGCGAAAATATCTGTCCCCGCACTGGGGCCAGTAGGGAAGGCCGTATCCGCGCTCGCTCCGCCCGTGCCGCGTATTTTTCGCCTTCGACGATCTGCAACTGATACATGCGCCCGCCCAACGCCGCCGCCAGCGCGCTCTGCGCCCCGAACAATACGAGTGCGCGACGTGAAAACACGCTGCGATCCAGTTTATCGAGGTGACTGCGCAAGGCCATCGTCACTCCATGGTCAAAGGGTTCGGGTGGGCGTTCGCCCGATCCGCAGGATTTGCCGCATGATGACCGAAATAACGGGATAAAGTAGGAATGTCATGCCCGCCTGTACGATCACTAGGTCGATGGGGGGTAGCATCAACCTTGCGGCAGCGGTCAGCACCCATTCCAGCGCAAAGACCAGCCCTGCAAACCCCGCAAATCCGATCCATCGCCATGCCAGCGGCATCGTGCGCAGCGGAATGGTCCATCGCCCCATCATCATTGAGGCCAACACCAGCGCCAGCAATCCTGCACCGGGGATATCCCCTAGCACCAAATCCTGCGCCAACCCAATCAAGAACACCATCGGCACCGTCATTATGCCGGGTCGGTGCAGCATCCAGAAAAATACGATGATCACCGAAAACCGAGGCCAAGGCGTTGAATCGGCCCCAACCCCCAGCGCCACATGCGTTAATACGATGGCAAATCCGCAAGTTACCAGCACCAGTGTCAAAGCCCAGACCAATGACCATGCCGCTTTCATACGATAGCCAACGAAAAGTGATGCACTGGAATTCTCTCTTTCTGAGAGAAAACCTTTGCCTTGCCTTCCTTTGGGGCGAGAAAGGGCGCAATCGTCACGGCTTGTATCTCGAAGAGTAATGCGTCGAAGACGTCAATCAAAGGGAACCTCACTCCTCGTCCCCCCCTTCATCTTCAGCCGGTTCTGCCTTTTCCTGTTCCACCTCCCCATCCGCCCGCACGATCAGCACGGCATCGGAATCGATGGTCAAATCCACCCGCTCAATTACGAGCCGCACGAATTCTAACTGCCTGAAATCCCCAATAGGTGCGACCTGCACCACATTATCGACCAACGCATCGACCGTGCCCAGCGGTAGGCCTTTGGGAAAGATACCACCGTGGTTCGAGGTCAGCACCCGTTGACCCTTTGCCACGCGCCCCGGCTTGGACAGAAATTGCAGTTTCGGCCTGCCTGTATTGTCCCCGATCAGCAAGGCGCGGATATCGCCGGGTTGCAGCACCGCTGGAATCCGGCTCGATGCATCCGTGACTAAGACAACCCGCGCCGCATTTTCGCCTAGCGCCACGACCCGCCCAATGGCCGCCGTTCCGTCCATTACCACCGTACCGGGCCGCACGCCTTGCGACCGCCCGGCATTGATCGTGATCGACTGCGTAAACGCCCCGCCCGAATTGCCGATGACCTGCGCGGTGATATAGTCGAATCGTGGTGCAAGCGTCACCTTGTTCAGCGCCCGCAACTGCGCGTTTTCCGCCTCCAGCCGTAGCGCCGCCTCGCGCCATTGGCTCAGGGAGGCGATATCTTCGCGCAGCTTTTTATTATACGCGGCCAGATCGAGGAATTCCCCCGCATCCCCCGCCATCCGCCGTACAAAGCGCATTGGCGCACCGACAAACTCGGTCACGGGGGCGGAAATATCGAGGGCAATCTCGCGCAATGGCTGCAATCGCGGATCTGACGTGGCCCCTAGAATATAGATCGCCACGGCACCGAGCAGCGCGGCCACGCTGACCCCGCGCCCCACCATCCGCCAAAATCCCATTCCGCTGCTGAACATCCGTCAGGCCATCGCGTCCATCGTTGCACCAAGATAGTCTGTACCCGATACACTACCGCGCCTGTCTTAACGCTCTGCGTGCGAAAACGCTATTCGATCAGTACATGGTGTAGCGCGTTCATATGCTCCAGCGCCCGCCCCGTGCCGAGTGCAACACAGTTGAGCGGGTCACTCGCAATCATCACTGGCAGGCCCGTGGCATCGCGTAATACCGCATCAAGCTGGCTGAGCAACGCTCCGCCACCCGTCAGCATGATTCCCTTATCGACAATATCGCTCGCCAGTTCTGGCGGCGTCGCTTCCAGCGCCACCTTCACCGCCTCCACGATTTGCCCGACCGGCTCGGCCAGCGCCTCGGCGATTTGCGCCTGATTGATCGTGATTTCCTTCGGCACCCCGTTGATAAGGTCGCGCCCGCGCACGTTCATATATTGCCCTTCGCCATCGGCGGGCGAACAGGCAATACCGATTGCCATCTTGATCTTTTCGGCGGATGTCTCGCCCACCAGCAGGTTATGGTTCCGGCGCAGATACGAGATAATCGCCTCGTCCATCTTGTCGCCACCCACCCGTACCGAGCGTGCATAAACGATATCGCGCAGCGCGATGACCGCCACTTCGGACGTGCCGCCCCCGATATCCACGACCATAGACCCTTCCGGCTCGACCACGGGAATACCCGCGCCAATCGCCGCCGCAATGGGTTCGGGGATCAGCTTGACCGCCCGCGCCCCGGCCTCCATCGCCGCTTCCTTGATTGCCCGCTGCTCGACGGCGGTGGCGCCAGACGGCACACAGATCAGGATGAAAGGCCGCGACAGTAGCGAGCGTTTCTGCACCCGTTGGATGAAATCCTTGATCATCGCCTTGGCGACATCGAAATCCGCAATCACCCCGTCGCGCATGGGCCGTATAGCCTCGATCCGCCCCGGCGTCCGCCCCAGCATGGCCTTGGCCTCGGCCCCGACCGCCAGCACATCCTTGTTTTCGCCCTTCACCTGAAGCGCGACAACCGACGGCTCATTCAGCACAATCCCACGGCCCTTGACATAGACCAGCGTATTCGCTGTCCCAAGGTCGATGGCCATATCCGACGAAAAGACGCTGAAAAGCCCGAACATCCAGAAAAATCCCCCGCCCCATAGGGCCGAAATACGTTTCGATGCTTATAGAACCGCGCGTGCGCTGCGGTAAAGGATTTCATGGACGTGTGTAAGAAAACGCAAGCCATGCGCACGCTAAGGGTTCTCAACGTCCAACAGCGAGTTTGCGTTTATTCCGCCGCCTGCACCGGCGGTGCCGTCTTCGCCCGCCGCACCATCAGCCGGTTCAGCGCATTGATATAGGCCCGCGCCGACGCCACCAGCGTATCCGCATCCGCCGCGTGCCCCGTGACTATTTTGCCATCTTCCTCCAGCCGCACTGACACCTCCGCCTGTGCATCGGTTCCGTCCGTCACCGCATGGACCTGATATAGTTTTAGCCGCGCGTCATGCGGCACGAGTGCCTTGACGGCATTGAACGTCGCGTCCACCGGCCCGTTCCCGGTCGTCTCATGGGCATGACTGACCCCGTCGATTTCCATCGTCAGGCTCGCCGTTGCCGGTCCTTCGGTGCCGCAGACCATGCCGAGCGATACCAGCCGCATCCGGCTATGGGTCGCGCTCGTCTGCTGATCCTCGATTAGTGCGACGATATCGTCGTCATAGATTTCCTTTTTCGCATCGGCCAGCGCCTTGAACCGCACGAATGCCTCCTGAAAGGCATTATCCCCGACCTCATAGCCCATCTGCGCCAGTTTGTCCTTGAACGCCGCGCGCCCCGAATGTTTGCCCATGACCAGATTGCTCTCGGTCAGGCCCACATCTTCGGGCCGCATGATCTCGAACGTCTCGGCGTTCTTGAGCATTCCGTCCTGATGAATGCCGCTTTCATGCGCAAAGGCATTCTTACCCACGATTGCCTTGTTGTACTGCACGTTAAAGCCCGACACGGTCGAGACGAGGCGGCTGGCTTTCATAATCTGCGTCGTGTCGATCTCTGTCTTATAGGGCAGGATATCCCCCCGCACCTTCATCGCCATCACGACTTCTTCCAGCGCGGTATTGCCTGCCCGCTCGCCCAAACCATTGATGGTACATTCGATTTGCCGCGCGCCCGCCCCCACCGCCGCCAGCGAGTTCGCCGTCGCCATGCCCAGATCGTTATGGCAATGGGTTGAGATCACGCAGGTCTCTAACTCCGGCACCTCCCGGCGCAGCATCGCGATAAGATCGGCGCTCTCGCGTGGGGCCGTATACCCAACCGTGTCCGGAATATTGATCGTCGTTGCCCCGCATTCCACCGCCAGCGCGACCGTCTGGACCAGATATTCGGCCTCCGTTCGCGTCGCATCCATCGGCGACCATTGCACATTATCGCAGAGCGAGCGCGCGAACGTGACCGTCTCGCGTATCTTGTCGAGCACCTGTTCTTTGCTCATCGACAGTTGATGTTCCCGGTGCAGGGGCGATGTCCCGATGAATGTATGAATACGCGGGCGCTTGGCGTGTTGCAGCGCCCCCCATGCCCGTTCGATATCCCCCTTCGATGCCCGTGCGAGACCGCAGGTCACGGCATTCTGCATCAGCTTCGCGATCTCGCTAACCGCCTCGAAATCCCCTTCCGAAGCAATCGGAAACCCGGCCTCAATGATATCGACGCCCATCTCATCGAGAAGTATCGCGATCTGGATTTTCTCTTCCAGCGTCATCGTCGCCCCCGGCGACTGTTCCCCGTCGCGCAGGGTGGTGTCGAAAATCATAACGCGATTGGGGTCGTGGGCCGCATTGTCACGCGCGGAATCGGTCTGCGAAGTCATGGTTCTGCCTGTCATGTGAGATGCAAATTCGGGTATCCGGTGCGCGCGCAATCCTCTGAGCGCCGCACCGAGGTCACGGCGCGCTCAGAGGCGACTAAGTAGCAGGAGGCGCGTATCATTTTGCATACCCGAATGATGCAAAGCGTCGCGCCCCTGTCAACCCACGATCCTTTACTTATTACGATTTAGCCCAACATACGCCATATAAAGAGGGATCGAAAACTGAAGGACATGTCATGCCCGTTACCGCCTTGACCACCGCCCTTGCCGCCCTTGCAATCTTGGCGACCGTCACCGCTACCCATGCTGCTGAGAACATTAAAGGCCCGCAATATGAGGTTATACGCGGCGATAATGGCGTCGAGATGCGCCGCTATGCTCCCTATATCGTGGCCGAAGTCACCGTCGCGGCCTCTTCCCGCGATGCCGCCTCCTCCATGGGCTTTCGTCCCCTCGCTGGGTACATCTTCGGCGGCAACACCGCCCGTGACGAGATCGCGATGACTGCCCCCGTCACCACGCAGGCCGTCGGTCAGGAAATCGCCATGACCGCCCCAGTCACGACCGGGACCACCGAAAACGGCCTTTACACGGTTCAGTTCACGATGCCCTCGAAATGGACGATGGAAACACTTCCTATCCCCAATAATCCCGACGTGATCTTGAAGCAAATCCCCGCCGAAACCCGCCTCGCTTACCGCTTTACCGGCGCGAAATCGCAAGCCAACATCGACGCGGCAGATGCGGCCATTATGGCCTTCGCCGCCCGCGAAGACCTCGCCGTTTCCACTCCCATCATCGCGGGTTATGATGGTCCGCGCATTCCCACTGTAAGGCGTCGCTGGGAAGTCCAGCGTGTGGTGGAGTAAAGTACGCCGCCCCGCGCTTGATGCGCAGCCTCCTTCCTTGTGTAACCGCGCTCCCTACCGCAGCCCATCTTCCCCCACCACATCCGCTACTTCCAGCCCACCCATCCGTGCATGGATGCGCGGCCCACAGGTCATCGCCAGCGCGAACAGCAATTCATCCGCCTTCGGCCCGTCTGGCAGCCCCACTTCCATCGCGTCGAAATGGCTGCGCACATAGGCCGCGTTCGCATGGCCCAGTGGCACGTCGATCCGCGTGCCCACGCCCCCCTGTTTCATTGCCGAGGGCACTATGGCTTTGGAATCGCTCAGGAGTTGCCGCATCGCATAGCCGCCCGGCACATGCCACAGCGCCGTATGCTCTAGTTCCCCTGCCTCGCCCACAAGCGCCGCCTTGCCATATCCATCGATCCCATCCGGCCCGCCCAGCGCCCCCACCAGCCGTGCGCTCATCATCGCGCCCAGCGGTTTCAGGTCATCCATATGCGATTGCAAATCCGCCTCGTACCGCCCCGCGAACGGATTTTTCACCAGCGCAATCATCGCCGCCCGCCTGCGCGGCACCGCCGCCACCGGTCCCCCGTCATGGTGGATTTCCTCGATGATCAGCATCGTTTTGCGCAGCGTGAATTCGGCCATGTTTCAATCCTTGATCAGTATCGGTATTTTCCCGACAACAACACTTTGCTCACCCAGATACAACACCGCCGAATGCATCAACCCCCTCGCCAGCATCTCCTCTGCCACCCGCGCCCCCGCCGCCAATGCTGCTGCTGTCTCGTCAGTTGTCAGCGCCCCCACACCCCGCGTCACCATCCGCGTGCCGAGGTCGCTATCCGGGTAAATCTCACAAGCTGCCATTCGCGCCACTTTGTCTGATCCCGGCAAATCCACCGCATTTGCGATCAGCGTCGCCGCCACATCCGCCGCCGCCGCCGACCCGGCCAGTACCGTGACAGCATCCGCAATCCCCAGCGAATGTGACCGCCCCCGCCATCCTGATGTCGCCACCCCTCGTATGGGATCATCCGCGCGAATGGTTGCCCGGTCCTTTGACCCCCCAATCGCCACGGTTATCGCCTCACCGGATGCCAGCCAAATTGCCGCATCCCCGCCGTTATTTGCATAGACCCGCTGCACGCCGTCACCCACAGCAGCCCCTACCACAGCATCGGCCACCGCCCCTGCCACCGCCGCCATAGGCGTCACAAAAGTTTCGGCATGAGGTGCGACTGCCCTAGCCATCGCCCGCACAATCTTGCCCTTTGCCACATCCCCGGACGCTCCCTCCGCCTGAGAGCGCAATAACGGTAACTCCCCGACAAGTTCCTCAAGAACCCCCCGAAACCGCCCAATGGCTCGCGTTTCCGCAGCCGCCGCACCATCCCCAAATGCCTGAAAAACAATATCAATAGGCCCGTGGTGCAGATGCAGTCGCCCCCCGCTCAATCGCGAAGTCTGTGCCCCACTCATTCCGTCGATAGCGGCCAAGGCACATCTGATGAGGCCTCAACCCGGCTCTCCGTCGCATATTCTCCGCCGCTGCTCCGCACATCCGCCACCGTCCGCACCGCCCCGACATGACCACCAAGCCCCGCATATTCGTCAGCTCGCAGCGTAAATTCCAGTGGAGCCACCATTGCGGGTGTTGGCACATAACCGAATGATCCCTGCGGCGTCGTCGTCACATCCACCATCAGCGTGATCCCGCCCCCCGGCCACACATAGACCGGCGCCCCGCCACAGGTTAGATAAGCCCGCCGGTCCTGTACCGACCGTGTCAGTGCAATCGGATTCTCCGTTACCCCCGCGCGCAGCGACCCGCCAGCCCCCGCCACGAACATCACCGTGCAGAGCGCCGGTTCGCAATTCTCAGCAATCCGCGCCACCGACCCACGCAACGCCTCCGGCAAATCCGTTGCGATGGGCTGCAAATCATCATCCAGTACGTAATAGGCAAAATGCTCCCCCGTCGTGGAGACCATAAGCATCGTAAGCCCCGCCCGCGCGCCTTTCTTGCTTCGCCACTCGCCAAGAATATCGAGCGGGTCCGACAGGTCAGTGCCCCCCCATCCTGTCCCCGGTTCGGCCACGCGAAAATACCGACCCGGCGTCGATTTTGCGCCCTTCACCCGAATGCCGGTATCTTCCCAGTCCAAGACCTTCCCTGCCTGATGCTCCGACACGACCCCGGTGATATGGTCATCGACGACGACCACCTCATCGACAAGCCCCCGCCATTGGCTGGCAAACATCCCGATAGTCGCCGATCCGCACCCCACCCGCATTCGTGCCTCGCGCACCCCGTCCACAACGGGCGGCTCCCCGGCCTGCACGATGACAGTAGACCCTCCGTCGATAGTCAACTCCACCGCTCCCCGGTTGCACAGCGCCAGTAGCGTTTCACAGGTCACGCGCCCCTCGGCCTTTGATCCCCCTGTCAGGTGACGCACGCCGCCCAACGATAGCATCTGCGACCCATATTCCCCGGTCGTCACATGCCCAACCGCCTCGCCCTGCGCCCGCACAGTCGCCGTTTCTGCCCCCAGATGCCGGTCGGTATCGATCTTCACCTTCACGCCGCAATAGCTGTAGATCGCCTCCGTCACGACCGTTACGAGGTCCGCCCCTTCCACCTCTGACGATACGATAAACGGCGCGGGCTTGTAATCTGGATATGTCGTCCCCGCCCCGATGCCGGTGACGAAATGCTCAGGCGGACGCACCGCCTTCCCGTCCCAACCATCGGCAGCAAACGGCACAGCCTCTTCGGCCCGCGACAGCATCAACAACGCATCCGTCCGCACGATCCGCCCGCCCTCATTGGCATACCGATCACATGCCCCAGTATTGCCCGGCGCAATAAAGCACATCACAGGACACGCATCACAACGTAGCTTTTCGGAGGTGCCGCTCATCTCAAGTTCTCGTACAACTAGGACAATCGCAGTCTGTATCCGAAGTCAGATGATACAAACCATGTGTTCTGTGGGAATGACGGTCGAATGATTCAGCGTATACTTTAAGAAATTCACGGTCATTCCTTTCAAAACGCCTGAACAATCCATAGGCAACGAGATCTGCAAGCTGGATCAGGCGTGATGCATGGGAATCCGAGAAAAGCGGCACTTCGCCTAGAAAAGGAAGCTGCCCCCACCGCGTGCCATTGATCCGGTATTCTTTGGCAACACCCTGCAATTCCTGCTCGTACCGTGATGAGTCAAAAATGATAAGCCCACGATGTTTGAACGCGCCATGCCGTTTGCGGTTATGTTCATGGTCGCGGAGTAAGAATGCATTGAAGCGCGTTACGAGCTGTTCGTATGCGAAAAGAACCGGGTCGCCTTCAATATTCGCTTTTTCCACGACGATTCCGAACGTCCGCATATTATGTCGCGAAGGGCCGGAAAAAACTTCTAAACAGGTCTTCAAAAATGCTTTTCGAGCCTCGGATTCTATTCGCCGCCAAAACTTGCGTCCGGCAAGTATTTCATTGGCATGAAGCTCCGTATCATAAGGTAGCGATAAAACCGATTCTCTCACGATATCATCGAGTTCTTTTATGACATGGAAGATGCCGTCCTCGCGGATACAAACACCGCCGAGCACGATGTGTTTGTCCGTCGTGCCACCGACATTGCCGGAGATATCACAATATAGAACGTACATGTCAGAGAAGGCAGTCAGGTGGATTAGACTCCAACAGGACGCTACGGCGACCTTCCTGACTGCACGCCCAATATATGCGATTTTCGCATGAAAACAACATTAAGTACCCTTTACCTCGAAGCAGCCGATACATCTTGGCTTCGCGTCGCCCATATCGCCGCATGAACCCGGTGGGGTAGGGCGGGTATCTTGTCGATCTCCGCGCCCGTTGCGTGCCTGATTGCGTTCAGGATCGCGGGCGCTGTCGGGATCAGCACATGCTCGCCCAGTCCTTTTGCTCCAAATGGCCCTTCCGGGTCCGGTTTTTCGATCAGGATGCTCTCGATGGGCGGTACATCCCCTATCGTTGGGATTAGGTAATCGTGCAGATTCTCTGTCCGCCCCGGCAAATATTCCTCCATCAATGCCAACCCGATGCCCTGTGCGATACCGCCCTCAATCTGTCCTTCGGCCAGCACCGGATTGATCGCCCGCCCCACATCATGCGCCGCCACGATCCGGCGTAGATGTACACTCCCCAGCGCCTCATCCACATCCAGCACCACCATCTGCGCGCCATACCCGTAGACCGCGTAAGGCTTTCCCTGCCCATCCGCATCCAGCGCAGTGGTCGGCGGATCATATGTCTCCTCGCCCATAAAGACGTAGCCGAACCCGTTCGTGGGCAGGTCGCCAAGTACGATCCGCCGCACGTCCTCGCCATCCTCCACGACGACCGCCGCGCCATCCAGCCGCAACCGCGCGTCGTTCCCCGCATTTGCATGGCGCAGCACTGCCGCCCGCAAGGCTCGCCCCGCCAGTTCCGCCGCCTTGCCGCTCACATAGGTCTGCCGCGATGCCGAGGTCTTCCCCGCATCAGGCGTCAGCGCCGTATCCGGCCCGATCAACTCGAACGCCCCCAATGGCAACCCTGCGGCATCCGCACAAATCTGCGCGATTACGGTATTTGACCCCTGCCCGATATCGCTCGCCCCTTGGTGCAGAACGACGACCCCATCTGCCCGCAAGCCAACGCGGATGGTTGATGGATTCGCCAGAGACGTATTCCCGCACCCATACCAGCAAGACGCCACCCCAACCCCACGCGAAAACCCCGCCGCAGCATCCTCCGCCAATGCCGCCGCCCAATGTGGTTTCAGCGCATCAAGGCATTCCACGATCCCCACCCCGTGGATCACCTGCCCCGTACAGGTCGTATCCCCGTCGCGAAAGGCGTTCAGCCGCCGAAACGCCAGCCGATCCATCCCGCAATCTTCGGCGAGCCAGTCATAAAGCGTCTCCTGCATAATTGCCGCCTGTGGTACACCAAACCCACGAAATGCGCCTGAAACCGGCCCGTTCGTATGCACTGCCCGCCCCAAAGCTCGATAATTCGGTACGCGATATGGCCCGGAGGCATGGACCGGCACCCGGTTCGCAACCGTCGGTCCCCAGCTAGCGTAGGCTCCGGTATTGAAATCCCCCTCGAAATCCATTCCCACGATCCGCCCATCCGCATCCGCCCCGATGCTCGCCGTCATCGTCGCCGGATGGCGCTTGGTCGTGGATTGCATCGATTCCGTGCGCGTATAGACCATCCGTGCGGGCCGCCCCGTCTTCAGTGCGATCAGCCCGATCAGCGGATGCAGCGATACGTCCAGTTTCGACCCGAATCCCCCGCCCGTCGCCGTCGCAATGATCCGCACGTTTGCCGGGTCCAGCCCCAGCAAAGCCGCCGTATCGTCGCGGTCCATCACCGGCGCTTGTGTGCAGGTCTGCACCACCAGCGTCTCGCCATCCATCCACGCGGCCCCGGCCTCCGGCTCGATATAGGCATGCTCGACATACGATGTTGAAATCGTCCGCGTCGCCACATGTGCCGCCCCGGCCAGCGCCGCCGCCGCATCTCCTCGCCGCACGAACCCTTCCGTCAGGATATTGCCGGGCCGCCCCTCATGCAGGTCCGCCACCAGACGCCCTGCGCCCTCGTCTAGTGCATCGGCCATCGGCTCCCACGATATCGGGAAATCCGACAAATCCGGTTCGGCCCCGTCCTCAAATGCGACCAGCGCGACCGCTTCTCCCCGAAATCGCGCGACCCCCTCGGCCAGCATTGGCTGATCCGCAAAGGGCGGAATGACCCCAAATCGATTGACCCCCGGTACATCCGCCGCCGTCCAAACCCCCGCGCAGCCGTTGGGCTTCCACTCGTCCAAATCGCCAAACGCAAACCGCGCATGGTGATGTGGCGAGCGCACCGCCTTCACGACCAGTGCGCCTTCCGGCCAGTCATCGGCACCGAAAACGTCGGTCCCGTCAACCTTGCGCTGTCCATCCAGCCGCTCGACCCGTGCCCCGATCGCCGCTCCGGTTTCGGGCATCGCCGCAGGCTCCATTACCCGCCCTGCATCGCATACGGCGGCGATGATTTTCCGATACCCGGTACACCGGCACAGCACCCCCGCCAGTGCCTCCTCAACCTGCGCTTCGCTTGGCGCATCGACGCGCCGCAGCAATGCCACCGCACTGACCAGCATCCCCGGCGTGCAAATCCCACATTGCGCTGCCCCATGCCGCAGGAACGCGGCACGCAGCCGCTTACCCAGCGCATCGTCCAGCCCCGCAACCGTCTCGATCTCCGCGCCCATAGCCCGCGCTACCGGCATCAGACAGGCGCACACCGCCTCCCCATCCACCAGCACGGTACAGGCTCCGCAATCCCCCGCATCGCAGCCGACCTTGACCCCCCGCGCGCCACATTCCTCGCGCAGCACATCCGATAGTCGCCGCAGCGGCGCATCCCCGATGCTCACCATCCGCCCATCGACCCGCAGGACCGGCGCAGTCGTATCGAGGCTCATGGCATCATCTCCCGCAGCATCCGCATGGTTATCTCCGCTGCCGCATCCAGCCGATACCCGGCGGTCCCGCGCACATCGTCGATAGGATCGAGCGCGGCCCGTACATGCGCCGCCACATCCCCCACATCCCCGCCGATCAGCGCCTCCTCCAGCACCAAAAGCCGCCGTGCCGTCGCACTACATGACCCCACCGCCACCCGCGCACAGGTCACACGCCCATCCTCGACCACCAGCCGCGCCGCCACCATCGCAATCGAAATCACCAGATGCGTCCGCGCCCCCAGCTTCACGAAATCTGCCACGCCATCCCCCGCAGCGGTAGGGATCAGCAAAGCCGAAACCATTTCATCCTTCGTCAGTGCTGTCCGTCTCGGCCCAACCAGAAAATCGCCTAAACCCAGCACCCGCACCCCCCGTACTGATACCAATTCCACCGACGTATCCAGCGTCAGCAGCGGCGGTGCGCCATCGGCGGCGGGTGATGCATTGCACAGATTCCCGGCCAGCGTCCCCACATTCTGTATCTGAACTGCCCCAACTTCCCGCGCTGCGCGTTTCAGCCCATCAAAGGCGGGTGGCAAATCCGCGCGTAGCATATCGGTCCAGGTTGTCCCCGCCCCGATCCGCCAGCCTTCTGTATTGCGCGTAATCCCCCGCAATCCCGCAATACCACCAAGGTCGAGCACCGACCCTTTCAGCGATTGCGCCTTCGTCGCAGGATAAAGGTCAGTCCCCCCCGCCAGGAGCACACAGGGTCTTTCTGCCAATAGCGCGACGGCATCATGTAGGGTATCGGGGCGATGATAATCGGGTGTCATGCGACAAACCTGTCGCTGTCGACGCCCCCTTGTCAAACGATCCGTCTCGGTATCACGCGATACCGAGGCTGTCCCAGCGTTCCAGATAGATGCGGAACCATGGCGTAATCTGTGATGGATCGACTTCCACCTCTGCCCGTAATGCATCGACGCTTGCCCAGCGCACCGCCGACACTTCATCCGGGTTCAGGTTCAGCGCCAGATCATCCCGCGCGATATCGCCCCGGAAAATCGTGACCCGCTCATGCTCCCACAGCCCTGCGCCCACATCGGCGCGATAGGTCGTCTCACCGATGCGACGCAGGGGCAGCGATGCGCCCAGTTCCTCGCCCATCCGGCGCGCGGCGGCGTCTTCGGCGCTCTCATCCCAATGTGGGTGTGAACAGCAGGCATTCGCCCACATCCCACCGCAATGATATTTTCCGTCCGCCCGTTTTTGCACGAGCATTTCGTCGCCATCGAATACGAAGACCGATATCGCCAGATGCAGCGCCCCTTGCCGATGCGCTTCCATCTTTTCGATCTGATACAGCGAGCCATCCCCGGCAATCGCAGGAATAATCTGTGTCATGCCGCCAGCCTCTTCATATCCACGCCATCCAAGCCACCGATGCTCCGCTCAATGCGGAACCGCGCGTAAAGCTCCTCCCGGAACCATCCCTGCTCACGCACCTTCGCAATCGCGTCCTTATGTGGTCCATCACCATAGGCAAAAGCCCGCATCGCGTCGAGGTCCGGCCACAGTGAAAACGTCACCTGATTGGTTCCCGGCACTTCGCCTAGACCTTGTTTGAAGATTACGTCCTTATTTGCCCCGATCCGTGCGCTGATATCCGGCACTCGCCGCCAGAAATTGCGAATATTGCGCGGTTTTAGTGTTGCTCGCGTCAGCACCGCCAGCGCCTCTTCGGATCGCCCGTCTTGAACCGCAAAAGGCTCCGCCCCGGCCCAGCTTCCCCAGCAGCGCAATGGCGTTAGGTGCAGCGTCCAATGCTGCGCGGCTCGGTCGCGATAGCGCCCAAAAACCGCCGCCTCCGCAATCCGTGCTTGCGCGACATCATGCGATGGCCATGTGCCCAAAATCGCATATTGCCCAAAATCTGGTTTAAGATCAAACCCTTCGCCCGTGCCTGTCCCGAACAGTTTGTAGAATTCCAAATCCTGTATCGCCCGCAAATGTCGTCGCGCGAACTGCATCTGTCCAAAGGCCCAGCTTCGCGCCCCCGCCCCCTCAAAGCGAAAGAACGAGAGGGTAGCGGCGCGGCTCATCTCAGGCGACGGCCCGCGCCAGAGCACATTGAGACCACAGCGAATTCAATGAATTGACCAGATGATCAATATCCGCATCCGTGTGCAGCGGCCCCGGCGTGATGCGTAGGCGTTCTGTCCCCTTCGGCACCGTCGGATAGTTGATCGGCTGGATATAGACGCCGCATTTCTCCAGCAGCACATCCGAGATCATCTTGCATTTCACTGGATCGCCGACCATCACCGGAATGATATGGCTGGGGTTTGGTTGGTGCGGAATGCCAAGCGCATCAAGGCGGCGGCGCACGGTTGCGACCCGTTCCTGATGCCGCGCCCGCTCCATTTCGCTGCGCTTCAGATGCCGCACGCTCGCGCAGGCACCGGCGGCCACGGCGGGGGGCAGGGCGGTTGAGAAGATGAATCCGCTCGAAAAGCTGCGCACAAAATCACAGATTGCCGAAGACGCGGCGATATACCCGCCCATCACGCCAAAGGCTTTGCCCAGCGTCCCCTCAATCACGTCGATTCGGTCCATAAGACCTTCGCGCTCTGCAATTCCGCCCCCGCGCGGGCCATAAAGACCAACGGCATGGACTTCATCGATATAGGAGAGCGCGCCATGCTTCTCGCAGACATCGAGGATTTCTGCGATAGGCGCGATATCGCCATCCATCGAATATACACTCTCAAATGCCACCAGCTTGGCCCGCCCCGGCGCAATCTGCGACAGCTTCGCGTCCAAGTCTTCGGGGTCATTATGCTTCCACAGCATCTTGTTGGCGCGCGAATGGCGGATACCTTCGATCATCGATGCATGGTTCAGTGAATCCGACAAAACCACGCAATCGGGCAGGCGCGCAGCCAGCGTCCCCAATGCCGCCCAATTCGACACATAACCGGAGGTGAACAGCAGCGCATCTTCCTTACCGTGCAAATCCGCCATCTCGGCTTCAAGCTCGACATGGTGTTTGTTGGTGCCAGAGATATTGCGCGTGCCGCCTGCACCCGCCCCGCAGGACCGCACCGCATCGCACATGGCATCCTGCACGACAGGATTCTGTCCCATGCCCAGATAATCGTTTGAGCACCAGACCGTCACTTCGCCCTGTTCCTTGCCTTCGGCGCAGCGGTATGTCGCGCGAGGGAATCGCCCGGCCTTGCGCTCCAGATTGGCGAATACCCGATAATTGCCCTGTGCGCGTAGGTCATCAAGGCAGTTATTGAAAAATGCATCGTAGTTCATCATGTATCCCCCGTCCGTGCATGGCCGGAGTCCCACTCCGTCGCCGTCTCATCAGTGTCCTTTACCGCAAAGATCCAGGTCCACAAGGCCCCATCCCGTACCGGTATCATCATCATCGCGTGTTCAAAAATACCCAATGCCGCGATGGTACAAAGTAGCGTGTATGTCGCTTGGGTCAGCGTTCCTGTTGCCGCCTCCCCCGCCATCATTCCAAAATGGACCGCCAGCAAGGTTCCACCAATCAATGAAATTGGCAGCAATATAGTCGTTCGTGCCCGCCCAAAGTACGTGGCGAGATAGCGCAGACGGTCGGGCGCAATTTCTTCCGAGAAATTAGCGGCCCCCGCGAATAGGTTCAGCTTTGCCGATAGGCGCATGACCCAAAGTGTCCCAAAGGTCAATGGCGCGGCCATCGCTCCCCCCGCCGCTAACATGAGGATCAATAAGCCCGCCGCGACCAGCAACAATTCGTGGTGGATCAGTGTCCCTGTCGCCAGCCGAAACCGGCTCCATCCGTGCATTCCATCGGGCAGTGGCTCGCGGTTTGGCCCCGTTACAATGCCGAGCAGGAATAATGCTTCGCACCATCCCCACACCACTATCGCCGCCGTAAACCCGATAAATGCCCCCAGCGGCCCGGTCATGCCCGCGCTTTCCACGATAGCCGTCAGCGCGATCAACAGCGCGGCGCTCGACACCGCTACCACGGGCTTTACCGTGTGATAGGGCAGGGAGGTGGCAAAGAAGACCACCCCCGTGCTTAACCACCACAGGAACACCGCAAATACCGCTGTGAGTATCGTGAATGCCACGCGCTGCCCCTACCAGACCGGTTCGAGACGGCTGAGCGTCGGTAGCTCGCTCGATTTCACCGGCATTAGGTATAGCCGCGCGAAATTGCCCGCCGCTGCGGCCATCAGCCCGGCGCGCTTGACGCCATTGACGATTCCCCCCTCACGCTTCGCCGTATCGATGCGGATTGCCAATTCGTTCAGACGGCGGCACCGCTTGAGGAAAGCGGGGTTATCCAGATCGAGCTGTACCGGGAAGCATTGCTTTGAAATCTCCGATGTAACGCGAAAGACTTCCATATCGTATTCTTCGATATCCACGCCCAGTGCCTTGTGAAAGGCGGGCCGCTGATGATCGCGCACATACATCGTCGCGAACACCGCACATAGGAAGAACCGAATCCACAGCTTGTTGCGGCCTTTCAGCAAATTGGGATCTGCTCGCATTAGCAACGAGAACGCCTCGCCATGCCGAAACTCGTCGTTGCACCATTCCTCGAACCACTTGAAAATCGGATGAAAGCGCCGTTCAGGGTGCTTTTCGAGGTGCCGAAAGATCGTGATGTACCGCGCATATCCGATCTTCTCCGACAGGTACGTCGCATAGAAGATGAATTTCGGTTTGAAGAACGTATATTTCTTCGCCTTCGTCAGAAATCCTAGATTCACCCCGATACCCGCTTCCTTCAGCGCCTCGTTGATGAAGCCTGCATGGCGCGCTTCGTCCCGGCTCATATAGCTGAATAATTCGCAGATATCGGGATTTTTCCCGCGTTTCTTCATTTCCTTGTAGAGGACGCAGCCCGAAAATTCCGCCGTCAGCGACGATACCAGAAAATCGATCAGCTCTTTGCGCAATTCAGGTTCCAGCGCGTCGAAATCAATCTCGTCCCAGTCGTCGGTTTTCTTGAAGTGATGCCGGTTCGGGTCTGATTTCATCTCCGCGATCATCACGTCCCATTCGGCCTGAACGCCGCTTACATCGGTTTTGTCCAGTTCGTCGAAATCGGTTGTGTAGAAGCGCGGTGCGAGCATCGTCGTCTCGCGTGCCATTTCGGTTGTTTCGTTGATTGGCTCGGCGCGTTTTCTCGCTGCCGGAGACATCATCGGGTCCGTAGCTTGCTGTGCTGTCATAGCTGTACCTCCTCGGAAAAGCTGAATTCACACAGCTCCATAAATTCTAGGTCGCCAGTCATCCGTGTCCAGACCCGTTCGACCGCACCGGCTTGTGTTACCGTGGCGGTGCGGCGTTCTGTGATCACTTCCCCATAGGCCGCCATGATCGGCGCGCCATGGACCAGCACCTCATCGCCGGGCTGCATAGCGACATCGCCATCCAGTTCCACATGCGCGTGCAGCGATTCAAATTTATGTGATACCTCGACGGTGCAGGGCACCTCGAACCGTTTCTTCCGAAAAAGCCTCTTGTTCATTTCTTATCCCTCCCCAGGGTCAGAAGACGCCACATGGCGTCGAAGTTCGTATCGCCAAAGCCGCGCAGGTCGATATCCCTGCCCAGTGCTGGTGCGACCAGTGCGAGCCGGTCCCCTTCTCTGCGAACGATATGGTAGATCGCGTCGTTTGGTACCCCTGCCATCCGCCTTTCATAGTTAAAACCGCGCAAGATGCCGTTCAGAAAGCCTGCCTGCTCTTGCGCCATAATGCCTGCTTCTGTTCCATCGGCTTCCAAAATCTGCACTGATCCGTCTTCCCGTGGAACAAAACGTAGCGCACGCTCTTCGATCACCGCACCCTGCGGCACTGTGACCCGGCCCACATCCGCGTATTTACTAACCGATGCCGCCACCAGCGATGCCGCCAACAACGCCCCCGCGCCGAATATGAAGAAACGGGGGACGTTGATGTCATGGTGGTTGTGGTGAACGGTCATCGGTTTTGCTCCGGTATCAGGCAGGCAGGGCCGTGCCATGTGGCGCGCGCGTTGGGGTATTGATTGTCGTTCGGTCATCGGCGAGATATTCGACCGGCTGATCGTGATAATCCGCCATCGCCGAGGCAAGGATACCCGCCACAGCACCAGCATCCGCCAGACCGCGTAGCATCGGCTGCGGGCGCTTGAACTCGCCGGGCCGAACATGCGGCCACAGCATGACATACGAGAATGTCTCGTCGCCAATTACGTTCAGCGGAATATCGCCACTGCCATTCGGATGCTGGCGCAATGATGCCGACCCGATCAGGGCAAATGGCACGTTGATCGTCATCGACAGGGCGATGCCAAACCGTAGCACCACACGCTTGTTCGTAATCGTATACGCCGTTGTCACTGCCGTCGCCCAAGCAAGGAGGGTCAGTACGGCTAGTGCCAGCAGAAGGGCGGGCAGGACCGCAAAGCCAGAGGCGACAGCTTCGCCCATTGGCGCGGCACCATATTTGTTCAAAAACAACATCACGCCGAAAAAGGTGAACCATCCCACCACGAACCGTGAGCGGAATACCCGCCGCAGGACCACGCGCCAGTCTGGCGTACCCTGCCACAGGATCTCTTCCCCTTCGGGCAGCGCCCCCGGCAGACCCCGGATCGTCTCGATTCCATCGTAATCGTTCATATCAAAGGGTCACTCCGTTCTTGCGTGGCGTAGAAGGTGCCAGCGCCGAAATACGCGGTGATCTTGTCTTCTTCGAGCAGGGTGACGGTATCGGCATCCTTGCGGCCCGGAATACCCGCAAAATGGCCGGACATCAGCGATTTAACCTTCACTTCGGGCTTCCATATCCCAAACTTAGCCAATCGCCCGCCAACCCGTGCCAGCGTCATTGGCACCAGCGCGCCGTCCACTTCCAGATAGCGAATGATCTGTTCCTCGCGGTCAATCCAGATATCGCTGACCTCGCCGACCACCTCGCCATCCCCGGCAATAACGGGCAGGCCGCGTGGATCACGATCCGCTTTAACCACTTCAAAGTCGGGCATGGCGCGCATCGGCGAAATCTTCGGATCACCATGATATGTCATCAACACCCTATCTGCACGGGGTGCCCAAGCACCGGGGCCGAACTCGGCTTTCATCGGATCACCTGTTGGGGCCAGCGGCGCACCGCCAAACCCTGCCACTTCGCGGGCATTGGCCGGATCGCTGAAATCTTCGGCGCGCGGCGCAAAGGTATCCTCGCCGTCGCGTAGCTGGAACCGTTTAGGTTCGGGCAGGCCGATGATGCTTTCGGTCATTGGTCTACCGGTTGCCTCTGATATTGCCGGAAATCCCTCGCGCGTGCTCTCTCGGTTCAGATAAAACACGAGGCCGAAGAAGAAGATCCAAAACAGATAGAGGACTACCAGCGCCAGATCGATATGGTCGGACAGGCCAATAATCATCAAAACACCTCCAGAATGGTCAGTTCGGGAATTCGGGAATGCCGAATTTTGCCGATGGTTGTGCCGTTTCTGTCCCTTGGAATTTTGCTAAGGGTCCAATCACGACGAGGGTGAGAAAAAGAAGTAGAATTTCAGTGTGGTAGACAATTGAGTAGCCGATATCGGGCCGCATGAACGCCTCGCCCAGCGTGCCCGCCTCTGCCATGCTCTGCACGGTGTCGCGGATGATGCCACCAAGGGCGATACCGCCCCCTGCTGCGCTCGCCTGCACCGCGCCCCATACGCCCAGCGCCATGCCGGAATTCGTATCCTTGGCCAGCGCCATTGCCGCCGTCAGCGCGCCGACCGCGAACAATCCACTGCCCAGCCCGATCATTACGGTGCCCGCACGGAATATCATTGCCGATTCCAGCGGGGCCGAGAAGATCACCGCCGAAAAGCCCGGAATACCCGCAACTGCGCCCAGCGCCGCCAGTCGATACGCATCGCCGCCCTTGGCCAGATACCGTGCCGCCAACCCAAATCCGGCGAGCGTACCCAACGCCAGCAGCGCCGTCAGAAACGTTGTCGCCGAAACGCTCAGGCCAAGGATTTCCCCGCCATACGGCTCCAGTAGCACATCCTGCATCCCAAACGCCGCCGTGCCGAGGCCCACGGCCAATAGCACGCGCGAAACCTGCCCTTCGCTCGTGAACGTCTTCCAGCTTGTCCGAAAGCTCTCGCGCTCGCGATCATGGCGCGTCAGATTCGGGCGGCGTACTTCTTGTCGCCATAGCGCAATGACATTGACCACCAGCGTAAACACCGCTGCGCCCTGAATGACCTGAACCATCCGCAATTGACTAAAGCTTTCGAGCAGCAGGCCAAAAACAATGGCGCTAAAGATCATCCCGATCAGCAGCATCACATAAAGCAGCGCCACGACACGTGGGCGGCTTTCTTCAGGGGCTAAATCGGTTGCCAGCGCCAATCCGGCGGTCTGCGTCGTGTGTAGCCCTAAGCCCACCAGCAAAAACGCCAATGCTGCGCCTGCATGGCCGATCCACGCGGGGCCAGTCGTGTCCCCTGATAGCAGGAACAGCGCAAACGGCATGATTGCCAATCCGCCAAATTGCAGAAGCGAGCCAAACCAAAGATACGGTACGCGCCGCCACCCGATAAACGAGCGATGCATGTCCGACCGATGCCCGATCAACGCCCGAAAAGGTGCGACCAGCAACGGGATCGAAATCATCAGCGCCACCAGCCATGTCGGCACGCCCATCTCGACGATCATTACCCGGTTCAGCGTGCCGTTCAGCAGAACGACGGCCATCCCGACCGTCACCTGAAACAGCGACAATCGCAGCAATTGGGCCAAAGGCAGGTCGTCACTCGCCGCATCCGCAAAGGGCAGCATTGAGCGCGAAGCCTTGCGCCAGTCCGGCGCGATATATCGGCCCAACCCCATCATCGATGCACCATCTCCTGCGCGCAGGATTGGTAGAAGCCACTCTTGATCCGCTGGGTCCGTACTTCGCGCCAGTCTTCAAGCGCGGGGTCGCGGGCCAGTCGCTCCATCAAGTCATCGCGTGAAACCGGCACGATCCGGGGCGAGCGGTCGCCACGCGGGAATAGTTTACCGACCGTATGCATGACCGTTAGCGCGGGCGTGCGTGGCGCATAGGTGAACGCCATTGTTCCCCGCGTCCTCTCGCCTAGTGCCGCTACCGCGCGTACCACGTCGGCTGGCGCGTAATGGATCAGCGAATCCATCGCCATTACATGATCAAACCGCCCCAGATTGGGCGACAGCATATCGCCCGTCATAAACGTGATCCGCTCCGCTAGTTCATCGGGCGTGCGCGTCTTCGCAATCTCGATCAACGATCCGGCGATATCGACGCCCACGACCGTCGCCCCCCTTGATGCCGCCTCAATGGACAAGGCGCCCGTGCCACATCCCGCATCCAACAGGCGCAGCCCGGTCATATCTTCGGGCAGCCAGGACAGTAGCGTCTCGCGCATTGCGTCCCGCCCCGCCCGCACCGTCTGGCGCACTTTCGAGACTGGCGCGTCTGAGGTCAGCCGCTTCCACGTATCCGACGCCGTACGATCGAAATACGTTTCCAACTCGCCTTTGCGATGATCGTAGGTATCCGTCATCAATCGAATCCCAGCATCTCAAAGATATCGCGATCCGCCATTGGCTCCGGGGCCAACGGATCGGTGCCATCCCACAACGTCTTGGCGAGTTTCAGGTATTCTTTCTGCACCTCGATGATATCCGGCTCATCACCCATCTCGAATAGGGTGCATTTTTTCAATCGCGAGCGCCGGATGGCATCGAGGTCAGGCAAATGCGCCATGCGCTTAAAGCCCACCCGGTCACAGTACCGGTCGATCTCGTCCGTATCCTTCGAGCGATTGGCGACACAGCCCGCCAGCCGCACGGGATAATTCTTTGCCTTTGCGCCCACGGCGGCGATGATCCGGTTCATCGCATAGATGCTGTCGAAATCATTCGCCGTGACGACCACGGCTCGGTCCGCATGTTGCAAAGGCGCGGCAAACCCGCCGCAAACCACATCGCCCAATACGTCAAAGATCACCACATCGGTATCTTCCAGCAAGTGATGTTCTTTCAGCAGCTTGACCGTCTGCCCAACCACGTAGCCGCCGCAGCCCGTGCCCGCAGGCGGCCCACCGGCCTCCACGCACATCACGCCGTTATAGCCCTCGTAGACGAAATCCTCTGGCCTGATCTCCTCGGTATGGAAATCATGCTGGGCCATGACATCAATCACCGTTGGCATCAGGCATTTGGTCAGCGTGAATGTGCTGTCATGCTTCGGGTCACACCCGATCTGCAACACCCGCTTACCCATCTTTGAGAAGGCGACTGATAGGTTCGACGAGGTGGTCGATTTGCCGATCCCGCCCTTGCCATAGACCGAAAAGACCTTCGCCCCTTCGATCTTCATGGATGGGTCCATATGCACCTGAACCGAGCCTGCGCCGTCCGGTTTGCCGGGGCGCGTGCGTCGTGGGATCGTTGGCGGTGAATCAAGTGGCATTAAAATCTCCTCCCAGAGAATATCGGGCCGTTATGCGGCGACCCCTTCGAGCCGGTCCTCCAGCGCCTCACCAGCGGCGCGCAGCGCCTCCAGCGTTGCGGGATCTGGGGTCCAGTAATTACGTTCATGGGCTTCGATCAGACGGTTCGCCATCCGCACCGAAGCTTTTGGGTTCAGGTCGGCGAGGCGCTCGCGCATTTCCTCGTCCAACACGAATGTCTGTGTCAGTTGTTGGTAGACCCAAGGGGCCACCTCATCCGTCGTGGCCGACCAGCCCATCGTATTGGTGACGTGGCTTTCAATCTGCCGCACGCCCTCATGGCCATGTTTCAGCATCCCCTCATACCATTTGGGGTTCAGCGCACGGCTGCGCGTTTCTAGCGAAACCTGTTCGGCCAGCGTCCGTACCGTGCCCTCGCCGCGCGTCTGGTCGCCGATATAAACTGGCGCATGCGTGCCCTTGGCCTTCTTCACCGCACGGCCGATGCCGCCCAGCGTATCGAAGTAATGGTCGATGGTGGTCACGCCCAGCTCGACGGATTCAAGGTTCTGATATGCCAGATCGACCGTCCCCAGCGTACTGGCCAGCATTCCCGGCTGCTGCGCCGCTTTCCCGTCGCGGCCATAGGCAAAGCATTTCCGCTTCGAGAACGCATCCGCCAGCTCGTCTTCTTCTGACCATGCGCCGGAATCGATCAACTGGTTGACGTTTGAGCCATACGCCCCTTCGGCATTCGAGAAGACCCGTAGAGCCGCCGTTTCCATATCACAGCCATGCTCTTCCATATGCGCCAGCGCGTGCGCCCGGATGAAATTTTGCTCTAGCGGCTCGTCAGCGGTCGCCGCCAGATATGCGGCCTCGGCCAACATCTTCGATTGCAGCGGTAGAAGATCACGGAAAATACCGGAAAGCGTCGCGACCACATCAATCCGGGGCCGCCCCAGCGTTTCCAGATCGAGCAGTTCCGCACCAGCCAACCGGCCATAACTGTCAAAGCGCGGCACGGCCCCCATCAGCGCGAGAACCTGCGCAATCGGCGCGCCCTCATTCTTCAGATTGTCGGTCCCCCACAGCACTATCGCCACTGTTTCCGGCAGGTTTTGCCCCGTCTCAACATGCCGCGCAATCAGGCGATCAGCCTGTTTCGCGCCATCCGCAATGGCAAAGGCGGAGGGCAGACGGAAGGGATCAAACCCATGCACATTGCGCCCCGTGGGCAGGATATCGGGCGTCCGTAACAGGTCGCCCCCCGGTGCGGGCCGAATGAAACCACCATCCAGCGCATGTAGCAGCGCGGGTATCTCGTGATCTTCGGCGAGCATCAGCGCCACGCTCGCCGCCTCTGCGCCGCCTTCGACCGTCTCGCCACCCACGATCCGCACCAGCGCATCCCGGTCAAGCCGCTCCCCACCGTGCGCCTCTTCCATCGCGTCCAGTGTGTCAATCCGTTCCTCGTCTGAGGGTGCTTCGCCCAGCACATGCAGGCCATGCGGGATCAGCGTGTATTCCAGCTCTAATATCTGCGCCGATAGCGCCGAAATCTCCGCATCGCCGAACGCATCCTCCATTGCTGCCAGATCGACCTCGACCGCCTGCGCATGGATCAAATCGGCCAATCCTGCCAATTCCTCGACCTGCGCCGGATCAGTCTTGCGCCAGCGGTCGATGCTCGATTTCAGATCGACCAATCCTTTATAAAGACCGGCGGTCGCCACGGGTGGCGTCAGATAGCTGACCAGCGTGGCCGCGCTCCGCCGCTTCGCCAGCATCCCTTCGGAGGGGTTATTGGCGGCATAGAGATAGATGTTCGGCAGGTCGCCGATCAACCGATCCGGCCAGTCCGTCGCGCTCAGGCCGGTTTGGCGGCCCGGCATGAATTCCAGCGCGCCATGGGTGCCGAAATGCAGCACGGCATTCGCGCCGAAATCATTGCGCATCCAGCGATAGAACGCTGTGAACGCATGGGTTGGCGCGAAACTGCCCTCAAACAAAAGGCGCATCGGATCGCCTTCATATCCAAAGGCAGGTTGCACCCCGACGAAGACATTCCCGAACTCGGCCCCCATCACAAAGATATCGCGCCCGTTCGTCTGATGCCGTCCCGGCGCCGCGCCCCACTGTGCCTCGATTTCGGCCAGATACGGCTCGTTTCGTACGTAATCATCCGCCGAGATCGTCGCGCCGACATTCGCATCCGTGCCGTATTGTGCGGCATTCCCTTCGAGGACCGCCGAACGCAACGCCTCGACGTTTTTGGGCACCTCGACCGAATACCCCTCACGCTTCATCGCGCACAGGGTATTGAACAGCGATTCGAACACGCCAAGAAAAGCCGCCGTCCCCGTTGCCCCGGCATTGGGCGGGAAATTGAACAGCACGACCCCAACCTTGCGCTCCGCCAGCTTGGCCTTGCGCAGCGCCACCAGCTTTGCGACCCGCGCGGCCAGCATCTCCGCCCGTTCGGGACAGCTTTGCATGGCCCGCCGCGCCGTTACCGCGCCGATGCATCCGCGCGCACAGCCCTGACAGGCATCGCCCGACCCGTTCGAGCGCCCGCCGAACACCATCGGCCCGCTTGCTCCGTCGATTTCGGGTATCGCAACCATCATCGTCGCCTCAATGGGCGAGAGGCCGCGCGTTGATGCTCCCCATTCTTCGATCGACTGAAATTCCAATGCATGTGCCGCCAAGTAAGGCACATCCATCGCCGCCAACGCATCCTCGGCGGCCTTGCTGTCGTTATAGGCAGGGCCACCAACCAGCGAAAACCCGGTCAGTGACACCACAACATCGACCGTCGCCCGCCCGTCCTTCATCAAAAATGCATCCAGCGCAGGCCGCGAATCCAGCCCCGTTGCGAAGACCGGCACGACATCCAGCCCCGCTGCCTCCATCGCCCGGATTGCCCCGTCGTAATGCCCTGCATCGCCGCTCAGCAGATACGACCGCATCAACACCAGCCCCACGCGACCCTTCGCGTCGGGCAAGGAGGGCAGGGCGCTCGCATCCGCGCTCATTTTTCCGGCAATATCGGGGTGATAGACACCCACTTCCGGGTATTCCACCGGATCACCCGCCTCAATCGCCCCGCGCAGCACTTTGCGCTCGCCCTCGGCATAGCGCCCGATTAGGTAGCGGCACATCTCAACAACATTATCTTCGGAGGCGGCTAGCCAGAACTGCATGGTAATGAAATAGGCCCGCACATCCTGTGCCGAGCCGGGAATGAATTTCAGGATTTTTGGCAATCGCCGCAGCATCGCCATCTGATGTGCGCCAGCGGTTTTCTTCTTGTTGCCTGACCCACGCAGCCGCTTGAGCATGGCGATCAGGCCACGCTCCTTCTTGTTCATGTTAAAGCCGCCCATTTTGGTCAGCTTCACGACATCACCCGCCGCCATACACGCGATCATCGCATCACAGCTATCGCGCCGCGCTTCCAGTGTGGGCAGGATCGGGCGGATATGGTCTTCCATGAACAGCATCGTCGTCAGGATGATGTCCCCGGCCAGCACGGCGGCCTTACATTCCTCCAGCGCCATTGGGTTTGTCGCCCAGTCGCTCGCCGCATGGATCGACAGCGTTAGCCCCGGCATTTCCGTGCGTAGCCGCGCTTCTGCGCGCTCACATGCGCCCGACAGATGCCTATCGAGCGTGACGATGACGACCTTTACGGGCGTCTCCATGCGAAGCGCCTCAGCGCGAGAAATGGGCTTTGGCATCGTACAATGTCTCGACGGTTATTGCGCTCAGTCCTTTTTCAGCAGCGTATTTCTCCGTGTTGCGCCGGGCTTTCCCCCGCACGAAGAATGGTATTTTCTTCAATTCACGTTCAGCATCACCGGTCCAACCCCCGGTTTCTTCGATGGTGATCTCGATGGTCTCGTCATCCACCGTTCGCACCTTGGTCCCATGGCCCAGATGTGACGGACCCGCCTCGTCATGGAACTCGAAATCCTCGCGGAACATGTGCAACAGATGCTCCTCCAGCCCCATGACCAGCGGATGCACCAATGTATCAAACAGGACAGCGGCCCCCTCGAACCCCATCATCGGTGAGTAGCGGGCCGGGAAATCCTGAACATGAACAGGGGCTGAGATCACGGCGCAGGGCATCCCTAGCCGCTTGGCGATATGTCGCTCCATCTGCGTGCCCAATACCATTTCGGGCTGAAGTGCCTCGATGGCCGCCTCGACTTCGAGATAATCGTCGGTAATCAGCGGCTCCAGCCCGTATTCCTTGGCGGCGGCGCGCAGTTCGCGGGCGAATTCGCGATTGTAACAGCCTAGCCCCACAACCTCAAAGCCCATCTCGTCCCGCGCCACCCGCGCCATCGCTACGGCGTGGGTAGCATCGCCAAACACGAAGACTCGTTTGCCGGTCAAGTAGTTGGAATCGATGCTCCGCGACCACCACGACATGTTCGACCGCTCGTCGGCGAGAAACGCCTCGGCGTCCAACCCCGCAAAATCCGCAACCTCACGCACGAAGTCGATTGTCGCGCCCACGCCGATAGGGATTACACTCGTCCGTTTCTGTCCGAATTGCCGCTCCAACCAGCGCGCGGTGGTATCGGCGATTTCCGGGTATAGCACGACGTTGAAATCGGCATCCGCGATCCGGTTCAGATCCTGCGGCGTCGCCCCCATCGGCGCGACGATGTTCACCCGGATTCCCATCCGCTCGATCAGCCCCACAATCTCCCGTATGTCGTCCCTGTGCCGGAACCCCAGCGCGGTTGGGCCAAGGATATTACAGCTCGGCCCGTCGGGCAGGTTGTCCGAACGCGGCATCGCGAGGCGGCGCACCATCTGGTAGAATGTCTCGGCTGCGCCCCAGTTCTCTTTCTTGGAATAGGACGGCAATTCCAGCGGAATAACGGGGCAGGGCAGGTCTAGCGCCTGCGCCAATCCCCCCGGATCATCCTGAATAAGCTCGGCGGTACAACTCGCCCCCACGATCATCGCATTAGGCTGAAACCGCTCATAAGCATCGCGCGCCGCGCTTTGGAACAGATCGGCGGTATCCGACCCCAGATCACGCGCCTGAAATGTCGTATAGGTGACGGGTGGTCGCGCATCGCGCCGCTCAATCATCGTGAACAGCAGGTCCGCATAGGTATCGCCTTGGGGTGCGTGCAGCACGTAATGCACGCCCTCCATCCCGGTCGCGATCCGCATCGCCCCCACATGGGGCGGCCCTTCATATGTCCAGACGGTCAGCTTCATATCTTCAGCCTCGTCTGGCGGTTCATGGGCCGTGTGAACAGCGCGGCCAAATCACCCGCCTGATCGTATCCCTGAATAGGTGTGAAGACCAATTCGATGGCCCATTTCGTCGTCAGCCCTTCCGCCTCCAGCGGATTGGCCAAGCCAAGGCCGCACACGGTGATATCGGGCCGCGCTTCGCGCACGCGGTCGAGTTGCAGGTCAACATCCTGCCCCTCTGAAATCGTCGTCCCGATTGGTAGCTGCGCAAGTTCCTCGTGAACCAGCCCTTTGTGTAGATACGGCGTGCCGACCTCAATGATATCCATCCCGCATTCGTGGTGCAGCATCCGCGCAAGCGACGGCTCCATTTGGCTGTCAGGAAAGAAGAAAGCCGATTTTCCATCCAGCTTTTCCCGGTGTGGGGCCAGCGCCTTCGCCGCCCGTTCGCGTCCGGGCCGTGTCACGTTATCGAAATGCTCGTCGGTCACACCGAACGCATCGGCGGCAACCTTGAGCCAATCCGTAGTGCCCTCCGCACCTAATGGATAGGGTGCGGAGAGCATCTGTGCTCCCCTTTCAGTCAATGCCCGTGCTGTATCGCCAAGAAACGGCTGCGCGAGCAGCAGTTTCGTGGACGGCCCGACACTAGGCAAATCGTCGGACCGGCGCGGAGGGAGGAACCGCACCGGTCCGACACCCAGTTCATCGAGCAAGCGCGCGAACTGGTCCTCAACGACATCGGCGAGCGTTCCTGCAATCAGCAAGGATGGCTCATCCGTGTCTAGCTCTGGTAATTCAGGCACGAGCGACGCGAGGCACGCATCCTCGCCCTGCGTAAACGTCGTTTCGATGCCGCTACCTGAATAGTTCAACACGCGCACATCGGGGTGGTAGACCGTCGATAGCCGCTCTGCGGCACGCGACAAATCCAGCTTAATGACCTCGGAAGGGCATGACCCTACGAGGAACAGCATCTTGATGTCCGGGCGTCGCGCAAGCAGTCGTTCGACGGTTGCATCCAATTCATCATGGGCATCGACCATACCCGCGAGGTCTTTTTCCTCCATCACGGCGGTCGCAAAACGTGGTTCGGCGAAGATCATCACCCCCGCCGCCGATTGCATCAGATGCGCACAGGTGCGCGACCCGACGATCAAGAAAAAGGCGTCTTGTATCTTGCGGTGCAGCCACATGATCCCGGTCAGACCGCAAAAAACTTCCCGCTGCCCCCGTTCGCGTAAGACCGGTGCATCGGTGCATCCGGCTCCAAGGCCTGTGGCGAGGGCGTTCGGTGACAGGTCGTTCACGCCGGAACTCCTTCCATGCGCGCGGGCGCTTCTAGGCGCGCAGTGCGCAGCTTCAGGATGAATTGAGCGGCGTTGATGACGTAGATGGCATAGGCGGCCAACGCGATGCCCATCTGCTGTGTCGGTGTGCCCCATCCGAACCAGACGGCAACAATATAAAGGGTATGCAAGGCGATAACGCCCATGCTCACGACATCTTCCCAAAAGAAGGCGTCTGCAAACAGGTAGCGCCCGAATACGACCTTTTCCCAGATGGCCCCTGTCACCATAATCGTGTAGAGAACCAACGTTTTGACAATGATCGACACCATCGCTGCCGATTCGCCAATTCCTGTCGCCAGGTAACGGATTACGAGCGCAAGACTGACAAGGAAGACCAAAAACTGGAACGGCGCGAGGACACCTTGAACAACTGTCCAGCGTGTCGAATCACGCCGAATCCGTTCTTCAGATGTATATAGCCCTTGTTTCTTCTTGGTTTGGCAACCATCTTGTTGCATGTATCACTCCCTAGACAGCCGTGACCGTCACGTAAAACTTACGTTCGTTAAAGGTTGAATGTCAACCAAACTAGACGTAAGGTTTAATTGACAATCAGGAGGTGCTTTGAAATGGCCGATGGCGAAGAGGGCGAAGGGACAGGCAGGGCTATACCTGCGCCTGCGTCGTCGTCTGTGCGCGATCGTGCCAATGGCTCAAAGGGTCAATCCCGCTGGGATGGCGGGCAAACATCTGCGGCTAGCCGACTGGGAGGCACTGTTTTTACACCCTCCACATCGCTCCTTGCGTCGGAAGGCAATCCAGTGCCAATCGACGCCGAATCGGCTAAGGCGTTGCTATCGGTCATTGACCGTGAAATTCTACCCGCGCTTGAATATGCCATGCCCGAAATGGAGCGCGAAGCCATAGCAGATCTCGCCGATGAGGATGCCGATGCACTCCTCACACTCCTTCTTAAGCAGGATTACGCGGAAACGGTCGATTTCCTCGAAACCCTGCGCCAGCGGCCCGTCCCTTTGATGGTGCTGTTCACAGATCTGATGGGCCCGGTGGCGCGCAGGCTGGGACAAATGTGGAAGGATGATGAGTGTAGCTTCGTTGAGGTTACCGTTGGCGTTTCACACCTTCAGCGCCTCGTGCGTGATCTTAGTCCGCTCTACCAATCTAACATTCCTAAATCATCGATTGGTGGGCGCATCCTTTTAGCGGCAGTCTCTGGCGAACAACATACCTTCGGATTGTCTCTGCTTAGCGAGGTTTTTCGCCGTGCCGGATGGACTGTGACCGAAGCGCCAAGACACTCTCGCGAGGAATTGCGCACATTGCTGCAAACACAGAATTACGACCTCTATGGGTTTTCGCTCAGTTGCGTTGATCTCGTAGAATCATTGAAGGCCGATATTGATCTCGTTCGCAGTACCGAATCTGGTACTGCACGCAAGGTTATCGTCGGTGGCCCTGCATTTTCTGAAAACCCCGATATTGTCGATGATTTGTCTGCTGACGGATACGCGCATGACGCAAGTGGCGCTCTTGCCCTTGCGGATGGACTAATCGGCGATATGAAAGGGGCTAAATCCTGATGAATATGCTTTTTATAAATATTATTACCCGAAGAGGGCGGTCCCTATGACCAATGCTGTTTCTCCCAACACCGGGCACAGTTTCACGGCACCGGAAAAGATATTCGCGGCGATGGGTGCGAGCGAGGCGGCTCGTCTTGTGGCCTCAGCCTCCGATCTCGCCCTTGTCATTGATGCCAACGGCATCGTCATTGATGTGAGTGCACGCCCGGATAGCCATTTTACGGGTGTAAAAGAGGATTGGACCGGCAAGCCTTGGATCGACACTGTCGCAGCTGATTGCAAGCACAAGGTCGAGGAAATGCTCGCCACCATTGCCAAGGGCGACAACCCTGATCGTCGTGAAATCAATCAGATCGTGCCTGATGGTGCCATCATCCCGCTCAGTGTCACACTTATATCCTGTGGTCCTGATGGCACGATGATCGCGATTGGCCGTGATCTGCAACATATTGCCTCGCTCCAGCAAAGTCTCGTTAATGCACAGCTCAATATTGAGCGTGAATATTCGCATCTGCGTCAGGCCGAGATGCGCTATCGCCTACTCTTCCAAGTCGCTTCCGAAGCGATGTTGGTGGTCGATGCCGAGACAGAGCGCGTAATCGAGGTCAACCCTGCCGCCGAGCACATAATTGGCGAAACCACCAGTCGTCGCGGTACAACGCAACTTCTGTTTTCGTTGGTCGATCCCGAAGATGCGGTTGTTCTTCGCGCCTTCCTCGCCAAGACCTCTGCTAGTGGCCAAGCGGGTCAGCAACGGCTGCGCTTCCTCGCCTCGCCGGAACCGGTAATGATCTCATTGTCGATTTTCCGCGAGAACAACAAACTCTACTACCTCATCCGCTTCTCCGGTGAAGGCGATACGGCCCCCGGCCCGTCGGATATTACTGCCCGAGGGGCTATGCTCTCGGTCGTGGCAAAAATACCGGACGCCTTCGTCGTGGTGGATGCCGCCTGTACCATCGTTTCGGTCAACCCTGCCTTCCTTAATATCTGCGAGGTCGCGACTGATGCACAGGCTTTGGGCAAGCCGCTCGATACGTTCCTCGGTCGCCCCGGCGTTGATGTGTCCGTCCTTTTGAAAAACCTCAAGGAACATGGTTCGGTACGTCGTTTCGCCACCATCTGCCGAGGTGGGCTTGGCGGTACGGTCGAGGTTGAGGTTGCGGCGGTCAGCGCACCTGTTGGAGATCAGATTTGGTACGGCTTCACGATTCGCGAAGCGGGTCGCCATCCCCGTGCGGGTAATGACAACCCCGGTCCTGCGACGACGGAGGCAGGTGACAACTTCGCCGCCCTCGTGGGCCGTGTCTCGCTTAAGGAGTTGGTTCGCGAATCAACAGACTTAATCGAGAAACGCTGCATTGAAGCCGCGCTCAACATTACCGGTGGCAACCGTGCATCCGCCGCAGAAATGCTGGGTCTTAGCCGCCAAAGCCTCTACGTCAAACTGCGTCGCCACGGAATTGGCGATGATATAGATGGCGATAGCGATATCTGACACTGTCATCCGAAAGGGATTGACTGTTCGGTAAAGAATTTCCTTGTTGAAATCGCGATTGTAAGGTTTAATTGACACCATGGATGTCAATCAAACCTTGCCAAAAGTGGGCCTACCGAGTCCCGTTGCGGTTCTGACACTCTTCAAACCTATTACATGGTTTCCTCCTGTATGGGCTTTTGGCTGTGGTGTGATCTCTGCTGGCGTGGCCCTTGAAGGGCGCTGGCTCTATGCTATTCTGGGTGGTGTCCTTGCTGGTCCCCTCGTCTGTGCGATGAGTCAGGCGGCGAACGATTGGTGTGACCGCCATGTGGATGCGATAAACGAACCACATCGCCCTATTCCATCAGGGCGCATCCCCGGTCGCTGGGGTCTCTACATCGCGATGATCTGGACAATTCTCTCCCTCGCGCTCGCGGCGACCTTGGGTGCATGGGTATTCTGGGCCTGTGTCGTCGCGGTCGTCTTCGCTTGGGCCTATAGCGTTGAACCTATTCGTCTCAAGCGCAATGGCTGGATCGGGGCGGTGGCCTGCGCCATCTGTTACGAAGGGTTGCCATGGTTTACCGGTGCCGCTGTAATGACTGGCGCGTTGCCTGATACCCGCATCATTTTTATCGCTGCACTCTACAGTTTCGGTGCCATTGGCATAATGATCCTCAATGATTTCAAGTCAGCGGAGGGTGATCGTCGTACGGGCGTTGCCTCGGTCCCCGTCATACTTGGCTTTGAGCAGGCGGCACTCGTTTCCTGCATCTTGATGATTGCACCCCAATTCATCGTCATCGTGGCGCTGACGCTTTGGGGGCAGACGATCCATGCGGCGATTATCACCGGCCTCATCGTCGCTCAGGTAATGCTGGTTCCTAAATTCATGGCCGATCCAGAAGCTCACGCCCCATGGTATAACGGCACTGGCACCCTTCTCTATGTCCTTGGAATGCTCGCCAGCGCCTTCGCACTTGGTACGATTACGGGGGCCATCCTATGAATGGCATCGGTTGGCTGACGATCATTCGCCTTGGTCTTGTCAACATGGCCATCGGCTCCTTCGTTATGCTGGCTACGACTGTGCTTAATCGTGTGATGGTGGTTGAGTTGGCCATGCTTGCCACAATTCCCGCCGGATTAGTTGCGTTGTTGCGCATGGTTCAGGTGACGCGCGCGCGCTGGGGTTACGACTCGGACCGGGGCGGCACGCGCACGCCTTGGATTATCGGTGGCATGGTCGTCCTGTGCGGTGGTGGCATACTGGCGGCTTTCGCAACGGCGTTGATGGTGACAATGCCGATTTTCGGTACACTCATCGCCACGCTAGCCTTTGTCCTAATGGGATTAGGCAGTGCCGCCTCAGGCACCTGTTTTCTTGCGCTTCTAGCCAGCCGCATTACGCCCCGGCGTCGGGCGGCGTCGGCCACCATCGTTTGGATGATGATGATATTCGGCATCATCACTGCTTCGATTGTTGTGGGAAAGCTGCTTGATCCCTTCTCTCCAGCGCGGCTGATCTTCGTCACCATGGGTCTTGCCGGGTGCGCATTCGTTGTTACGCTGCTCGGCGTGCTGGGCGTTGAAAAGCGCACAGAGCCGGTTGAAGCTGCGGATGCCCACGCGGCCCCGCCCGCCAATTTCTGGGGTGGCATGTCCCGCATCTGGGCGGATGCCCGCGTTCGCGCCTTCACAATTTTCATTTTTGTCTCGATGCTGGCATTCAGCGCATCAGACCTGATCCTCGAACCCTTTGCAGGGTTGGTCTTTGGCATGAGTCCGGGTGAATCGACATTATTGTCGGGCACGCAACACCAAGGCACCTTTCTAGGCATGGCCCTTGTCGGCATCCTTGGCAGCGGGCTGCGTATCGGATCGTTGCGGTTCTGGACTGTCACGGGGTGCCTCGGCTCCGCATTGGTATTGACTGCATTAGCCATCGGCGGTTTTGCGGTGGTGGATTGGCCAATCCGTGCCAATGTCTTTGCGCTGGGCTTTGCCAACGGCATCTTCGCTATCGGTGCCATCGGCACGATGATGGGCCTCGCTAGTGAAGAAGGGGGCAGCACGGGTACGCGCATGGGTCTCTTTGGAACGGCGCAGACGATTGCATTTGCTTCGGGCGGGATGGTCGGGGCCATGGCCGTCGATGTCATGCGCGCCTTTGTTGCCTCGCCCGTCGAGGCTTATGGCATAGTCTTCGCCGCCGAAGCCGCGCTCTTTGTCTTTTCGGCCATCCTTGCATTTGGTCTGCGCGAAGGGCGGAACGAGGCACCCGATTTCCACGCCGCTATCATCGCGGGCGAATGACGCATTCTGGGGAGGAATGACATGACACAAAAATTCGACGCCGTCGTCGTGGGTGGTGGTCCCGCCGGGGCGCAAGCCGCCGCCGATCTCGCTTCGCAGGGTATCAAGACGCTCATGCTCGACCGGGGCGCGAAGGTCAAACCCTGTGGTGGGGCCGTACCGCCCAAGCTGATGATTGATTTCGATGTGCCGGATGAGTGGCTGGTCGCCAAGGTGAACAAGGCCCGGATGATTTCGCCCAAAAGCCGCCATGTCGATATTCCGATCAATGGCGGTTATGTCGGCATGGTTGACCGCGATGCGTTCGATGAAGCTTTGCGCCAGCGCGCAACCGATGCAGGCGCAACCCGCGTTACCGGCACTTTCGCCCGGATCGAGCGTCAGCCAGATGGTTCAGCGGTTGTGGTCTATCGCCCAAAAGGCGGCGAGGGGGCCGAGGAACGTGTGGCCGCTGGGTTTATCATTGGTGCCGATGGTGCGCGTTCATCTGTCGCCAAATCCGAAGTCCCCGGCGGTGGCGATATCCCTTATGTCATTGCTTACCACGAGATTGTTCGCTCCCCAAAGGAAGGCGAAAACGGATTCGAGGCAACCCGTTGCGATGTCTATTACGACGGTGGCCTCTCCCCTGATTTCTATGGTTGGGTTTTCCCGCATGGCGATACCACCAGCATCGGCATGGGCACCGAAAAACGTGACTTCTCGGTAAAGGACGCGACCTCGCGTCTGCGCGAAGTTGCTGGTCTGCAAGAGGCCGAAACCATCCGCCGCGAAGGCGCGCCCATCCCCCTCAAGCCACTAAAAAAATGGGATAATGGCCGCGATGTGGTGCTTGCTGGCGATGCCGCTGGTGTCGTCGCCCCCGCATCGGGCGAGGGCATCTACTATGCCATGTTAGGGGGGCGCTTTGCCGCCGAGGCCGTCGCCAAGGCCATCGTCACCCAAGACGCTCGCGCCCTCGCCACCGCCCGCAAACGCTTCATGCGCCTGCATGGCAATGTCTTCCGTGCACTTGGGATGCTACAACGCTATTGGTATACGAACGACAATCGCCGCGAACGATTTGTCAAAATCTGCCGCGATGTGGATGTGCAGGAATTGACCTTTGATGCCTATATGAACAAGGAACTGGTCAAGGCCCGCCCCCTTGCCCATATACGTATCTTCTTTAAGAACATCGCCCATCTGCTCGGCATTGTCCCTGCCTGACCAAAAACAAAAAGCCCCTGCGCGCTATAGCGATTTGCAATCACCCAGCGCCATATTTCACGCCAAGAGTCGCGCGAAATATGGCGCTGGATGATTCAGGACAATTGCAATCCGCTTTAGTGGATCGACCGAGACATTTGAGTCCCGGTTCTGAAAAACAGACGTTTGATGTAAGCTACTCAAATGTCGAGATAAGTTGATCCACCAAACCAAAATCTAGTGGGTTCGTTTCGTTGGAAACAATCCACTAGTCCTTTT
>CALFVD010000037.1 GCA_937928005.1 uncultured Neomegalonema sp.
ATGCAGATCGCCGTCGTCTTGAGACTCACATCCAGTCCAACATAATATCCCATCACTGCTCTCCTTTCGGTCTAACCGCCAGAGAGCTTCTCAACTCTCAGGGGGAGCAGCAACCTCATGAGTCATGTATGGGATGTATAACACAGGCGGATATAACCAAGAAAAAGGCCACCCGAATTATCGGGCGGCCAAAAAGACTTCCTATCGAATATTCGATAATTAGGCGGCGGCGGGGGCCGCGCTATCCAGAGCGGCCTTTGCTTGATCCAGAAGCGATTTGAACGCCTCCGGCTCACGAATGGCCAGATCGGATAGTACCTTACGGTCAATCTCGATCCCAGCCTTGTTCAAGCCATCGATCACCTGATTATACTTCATGCCATGCTCGCGGGCACCGGCATTGATACGCTGAATCCAAAGTGCACGGAAATTACGCTTCCGAACCTTACGGTCACGATAGGCGTATTGCTGTGCCTTATCGACGGCCTGCGTGGCGACCCGGAAGACGTTTTTGCGCCGTCCGTAATAGCCTTTGGCCTGTTCGATAACCTTTTTATGCCGCGCCTTCTGGACGGTACCGCGTTTAACTCGTGACATCGGATACCCTCCCTATCGGCTATATGGCAAAAATTGCCGAACGATTTTCTGATCCGGCTCGGACAGAACCATCGTCCCGCGCGCATCGCGAATGAACTTGTTTGACCGCTTAATCATGCCGTGCTGCTTACCCGCAGCCGAACCCTTGATCTTGCCTGTCCCCGTCACCCGGAAGCGTTTTTTCGCTCCGGACTTGGTCTTCATCTTGGGCATTTTTCTCTCCAATTCAGTGAGTTGCAAGATGGACTCGGCAGCCCACACTGGCCGGACCATCTGTTAGAAGCGCGGCTTATACCAATATCAGATATTCTGTGCAACCGCATTACCGTAGAAAACGCGCTGAACGAATGTGTTGGTGCCGAAAAACAGAGGCTAGAGGTTTGGCCGTCACTTCTATCATCAATACTCACCCATCAAACCGTTATCCCTGTTCATTGTCTACAATCTGGGCTGGTGCGTAGCTTGAGGGCAAGGCAATATTGATGGATATAACGATTTTCGCATATCGTGATTGCGTATTAAAATACCTTTTGTTAGGGAGACTGCAACGGTGAAAATCACCCTTCCCTTTCCAAGCAGGATGCCCGATATGGACGCCCCGACGCACAATGATTATGCTATCGCTGATATTTCCCTCGCCGATTTCGGTCGCAAGGAAATCGAGATCGCCGAGACTGAAATGCCGGGCCTGATGGCTTGTCGCGACGAATTCGGCAAAGACAAGCCACTCAAAGGCGCGCGCATTACCGGCTCGCTTCATATGACGATTCAGACGGCTGTTCTGATCGAAACGCTGGCCGAACTTGGCGCGGATATCCGCTGGGCGACCTGCAACATCTTCTCGACGCAGGATCACGCCGCTGCCGCTATCGCCGCAGGTGGCACGCCCGTTTACGCGATTAAGGGTGAAAGCCTCGAAGATTACTGGCTCTATGTCGATAAAATCTTCGATTGGCCCGTCACGGCAGAAAATCCAGAGGGCACGCCAAACCTGATCCTTGATGATGGCGGTGACGCGACGATGTATATCATCCTCGGCGCGAAGCTTGAGGCGGGTGAAGACATTATTCCAAACCCGGAAAACGAAGAAGAAGAAGTCGTCAAAAAGCAGATCTACGCCCGCCACAAACAATCGCCCGGTTGGTTCACCAAGCGCCGCGATGCGATTATGGGCGTCTCCGAAGAAACCACGACCGGCGTTCACCGTCTTTACGTATTGGCCAAGAAAGGCGAACTGCCCTTCCCCGCGATCAACGTGAATGACAGCGTTACCAAGTCGAAATTCGACAACCTTTATGGCTGCCGCGAGTCACTGGTCGATGGTATCCGCCGCGCGACCGATGTGATGATGGGTGGCAAAGTTGCTGTCGTCTGTGGTTTTGGCGATGTCGGCAAAGGCTCGGCTGAATCGCTACGCTCGCAAGGCGCGCGGGTCATGGTCACTGAGATTGACCCCATCTGCGCGCTTCAAGCCGCTATGCTCGGCTATGAAGTCACAACGATGGACAAGGCGGTGGGCAAGGGCGATATCTTTGTGACCACCACCGGCAACAAAGACGTCATCACCGTCGATCATATGCGTGAGATGAAAGACCGGGCCATCGTTTGTAATATCGGCCATTTCGACTCGGAAATCCAGGTTGCCGGTTTGAAAAATATGAAATGGAACAACATCAAACCACAGGTTGACGAAATCGAATTCCCTGATGGTAAGAAGATGATCCTGCTGGCCGAAGGTCGCCTCGTAAACCTCGCCTGTGCGACCGGCCACCCATCATTCGTCATGTCTGCATCTTTCACCAATCAGGTGTTGGCGCAGATCGAGCTTTATAAAAACAATGACCAATACGGAAACGAGGTCTACGTCCTACCAAAGCATCTCGATGAAAAAGTTGCGACGCTTCATCTCGAAAAACTGGGGGTCGAACTCACCAAGCTCTCGCAGGAGCAAGCTGATTATATCGGCGTGCCGGAACAGGGTCCATTCAAGCCGGACCATTACCGCTACTGATCCATCATCTGGCCTCGGATATCTTCCGGGGCCAATCAACCACATATCGCCCTTCAGCCGCGAGTTTTCCCATGTCCCGCAAAGATTACCTTTTTACGTCCGAATCTGTTTCCGAAGGCCATCCTGACAAGGTTTCGGATGCGGTATCCGATTCCATCGTCGACCTCTTCATCGCCGCCGAGCCGGAGGCTCGCGTTGCGGTCGAAACGCTTTGCACGACGAATAACGTCGTCATTGCGGGTGAGGTGCGCGGCTCCGTCACCAAGGATGAAATGGTCGCAGCGGCGCGTAAAACGATCAAAGAAATCGGTTACGAGCAGAAAGGTTTCCACTGGGACCATTGCGAAGTTCAGTGCTTCGTTCACGGCCAGTCAGCCCATATTGCGCAGGGTGTCGATGCCGGAACGGGCTTGCACAAAGAGGAAGGTGCGGGCGACCAAGGCATCATGTTTGGATACGCTTGCGACGAAACCGATGTTCTGATGCCCGCACCGATCCATTACTCGCACAAGATTCTCGAACTCATGGCCGCCGCCCGCCATTCTGGTGAGGCTCCACAGCTGGAACCCGACTCCAAGTCACAGGTTACGGTGGAATACCGCGATGGTAAGCCCGTCCGCGCCCATACCATCGTCATTTCAACCCAGCACGCAGAAGGCCTGTCTTCTAACGACGTCAAGGACATCGTCGCACCCTATGCCGAACAGGCGTTACCAGAAGGATGGATTGACGCGAATACGGTGTGGCACGTCAATCCAACCGGCCAATTCGTCATTGGTGGACCCGATGGCGACGCCGGGCTAACAGGCCGAAAGATCATTGTGGATACCTATGGCGGCGCTGCCCCCCATGGTGGCGGTGCATTCTCCGGTAAAGACCCGACGAAAGTTGACCGTTCCGCCGCCTACGCTTCGCGCTATGTGGCCAAGAACATCGTCGCTGCCGGTCTGGCAACGCGCTGCTGCGTACAGCTAGCCTACGCCATCGGCGTCGCCGAGCCGCTTTCGATCTATGTCGATGATTACGGCACGGGCGAAGTGCCCCCCGAGGTCATTGAAAAAGCAATCCGCGAAACGGTCAGCCTCACCCCGCGCGGCATCCGCGATAAACTGGGCCTCAACCGTCCAATCTATCGCCGCACCGCTGCCTATGGCCATTTTGGACGCATACCAGAAGATGACGGTGGCTTCTCGTGGGAGCGCACGGATATCGCAGACGCCCTCAAAGCGGCGGCAGGTCGATGAAAAAGCATGATGTAGTCGCGGTCGGTGCCGCAATCGTCGATATTATCGCCCGTGTAGATGACAGCACGGTCGCATCGGTCGATTTGCCCAAAGGGGCAATGTCCCTAGTCGATGCCGCACAATCCGCACGCATTTACGACAACCTATCCAACACCATCGAGCGATCAGGCGGATCAGCGGCGAATACGATTGCAGCCCTTGGTGCTTTAGGCCGAGATGCCGCCTTTATCGGCAAGCGCCGCGATGATGCCTTTGGCGATGTCTTCGCTTCGGATATCCGCGCTACCGGCGCACATTTTGAATCCGAACCATCGACCTCTGGCGAGGAAACGGCGCGTTGCGTGATCATGGTAACGCCCGATGCTGAGCGGACAATGGCGACATATCTCGGTATTTCCGGGGATCTCATGCCAGATGATGTGGATGCAGAGACCGTTGGCGGCTCCGCGATCCTCTATCTCGAAGGTTATCTTTGGGACAAGCCCCACGCAAAGGATGCGTTTCGCCGAGCTATGGCGCTGGCTCATGAATCAGGGCGACGTGTTGCGCTTACCTTATCCGACCCATTTTGCGTAGACCGTCACCGCGACAGCTTCCGCGAAATCGTCAAGAGTGAAACGGATATCCTATTCGCGAACGAAGCGGAACTTTTGTCACTCTACGAAACCGATGATTTTGATGCGGCGGTGGAGATGGTCTCTACCGAAGTTGCTATCTCGGCGATCACGCGCTCAGAAAAAGGGGCGGTCATCATTTCCGCCGATGAGCGGATCGTGGTGCCAGCGGAGCCGGTCGCAACATTGGTCGATACGACTGGCGCAGGTGATCTGTTCGCCGCCGGGTTCCTGAACGGCATCTCGGCGCACCAGCCCTTGCAGGTCTGTGGCAAGATGGGCTGCGCAGCGGCGAGCGTTGTTATCCAGCTTCTCGGCGCGCGGTGCCCTGATGCCCTACGCGCCAAGTTCGCCATTAAAGGCTGGAGCTAGTGGATCGACCGAGACATTTGAGTCCCAATTCTGAAAAACAGACGTTTGATGTAAGCTACTCAAATGTCGTGATAAGTTGATCCACCAAACCAAAATCTATAGCCATTTTCGATAAACCTGAGCCATGTTTCGCGCCAAGGATTGCACGAAACATGGCGCTTGGTGATTCAGGATAATCGCAATTCGCTTTAGTGGGTTCGTTTCGTTGGAAACAACCCACTAGATAGGAAGCGGCGGGAATGCCATTTTTGGATCATACGTGTCGAAGCTCGATAAAGTCTGAGCGTCGCATTCCTGCTGCCATTTCGATCCGGGTATAACAGCGGAAATACAGGGGAATCGCTCGCGATACCCTTTCGTTTGCTCGTTCGTCTCAATGGCGATAGCGAGCAGGCCCGCAACAACACCGCCCTGTCGCTCGACAAGGCGAATAGCGCCATCCATCGTGCCGCCCGTTTCGATCCACTGATCGACCAGCAAGACCCGCGTACCCTCCGCAAAGGCGGGTTTGCGCATTTCCATATCCTGCATCCGGCCCGAATAGTTCGAGAAGCTGACAGCATCGGTATCAACACATAACTTGCCCGCCTTACGGATCGGCAGGAACCCCACACCGAGACGCGCCGCCAGCGCAGCCCCAAGCACAAAGCCCATCGCATCCAACCCCGCAACCACATCCGGGCGCGTGCCATCAAGATCGACCACGAGATCGTCGAGCAAATCGTGGAAAGCTTCACCATTAATATAAATCGAGGTGGGGTCGAGCCATGCGAACTTATCGCCCTTAGTGTTCGGCGCCATAAGTGGCAGATACCAGCGATCGTCGCGTGGCCCTTTATCTCTTGTCATTCCCCATCCCCTCACAAATCTGCATCAACCGCGACAGGCGCGCCGGGTCGATGGTGTAGAAATCGCCGGGCACATTAATGCCAGTCGCCACCATAAAAGCATCAATATCGGCGTATTCATGCGCGTTCTCTGGTGTGATGCCCGATGCCAGCGCAATGGCCGTCTCCCCTGCCCCGCGCCTGAAAGCAGCGATTTTTCCGGTATCCGCCGCTTCGCCGGTCGCCACGCCAGACGTACAGACCACATCCATATGTGCAACCGCCATACGGGCCGAATCTTCATAGCGCGCGGGATCGACCGCCCGTTGTTTTTTGAATGCCGTACCGCCGAAATACATCCCATTCCAGCCACTAGACCGGCGAACCGTGTCGATATTTGTCGCCTCTGGCTGCGTCGGATCAGCCTCGTCAATACGCGCATCATCGGCCCAATAGGCATCAATACGGCACCCTTCGCCTTGCAACTGGCCCAGTACCGGAAACGCATCTGCACCCGTCACCGCCAGAAAGTTCAATCCCAACCATAGATCAGGAAACGCTTCGCGCGCATCGCGGATAATCGGCAAAAACTCATCGACACCGAAATCATGGTTGATGAGAAAGACACCGCGTACACCTTCGTTCAGCGCCATACGGATATTCTCGCGGGTTCGCGCAATATCGAGTACATGGATCACTGGTAGGACCACCGGCCCCGGCACCGCAAAGAAACTGTGGAAATCGGTTCTATTCATATCCTGACCATAGCTTTTTCACCGGTGCATACAATCACCGTAAATGCAGCGATTTGCCTTTAATTATTGTTATTTCAGCTATCGCAACGCTGGTTTGCCCGTTTTATCGGCGTGGATCGTATTTGCGCCCTCGCTCTTTTCCGCTACGCTCCGATTCGTACAGCCGCGCAATCGTTCCTGTGAAAGGTCAGCCCATGTCCGACAAAATTCTCGCTCCGAACCGCCGCGATATCCTAAAATACGGCGTCGCCGCCACCGCCCTCAGCGCACCCTTTATCACTCGCGCAAATGCCGCGCCGACCGAGATCAACATGCTCGCATGGTACGGCCATGGTGAGCCAGACATGGTCGGCGAATTCGAGGAGGCGAATAACGTCAAATTCAACGCCAAATACTACGCTGGCGGCGACAACATGCTCGGCCTAATCGCTCAATCGCCCCCCGGCACCTACGATATCATTCTGTCGGATGGCGAGTTCGTGCAGCAACTCAACGAAGCGGGCTATATCGAAGAGATGGAGCCTGCGGATTATCCCTTCGATGACATGCTATACGAGGATTTTGAGAAATTCCCCGGCCATTGGAAAGATGACAAGCTTTACTCGATGATGGTTCGCTGTGGACATTTAGGCGTATCCTACAACACCAAATCGGTCTCCGAAGAGGAGGCAATGAGCTACAAGTGTTTCTGGAAGCCTGAATTGAAAGGCAAAGTCGGCCATTTTGACTGGCATCTGCCATCCCTTGGCGAGATGAGCCTGTATAACGGGAATGGTGCGGATCTATGGGATCTCGACGACGACAAATGGGAGGCTGTGCAAGAAACCACCATGAGCCTACGCCCACAGGTCGGCGGTTTCTTTGATTATGGCGGCACGTTCAACAGTCTCAAAAACGGCGAGATGCAGGCGATGGTCGGTATTGGCGACTGGATCACCGGCGTGCTCGAAAAAGACGGCGCGCCCGTCGCATCGGTCGTCCCGAAAGAGGGCGGCATCCAGTGGACGGAAAGCTATTCCATCGGCAAAGATTCCGAAAAAGCCGATATCGTCAAGAAGTTCATCCAATACATGCTGTCACCCGAAGGACAGGTGAAATCCGCGCAGATGGCGGCCTATCCGGGCTTTGCGATTACCAAGGCGGGCCGTGAAGCACTGATCGACGATAACCCGCGTGAAGCAATCCGCACCGGACAGGTCGATAAGATGCTGAACGATCCAATCCGCCTTCTGAAAGAGGGCCGTATCCACTACCGCAATATCCCCGTGCAGCAGGATTTGGAGGACTGGAACGACTTCTGGTCCGAATACAAGAACGCCTGATCTTTCAGATGAATGAAGAGACATGCAGCCCCCGGCCAACGCGCCGGGGTCTCGCGGAACACCCAACACCCACGCCCATAACTCATCGAGACTCCGGGCCTTCGCCCGGGGATGCACATCCCGCAGCAACCTGACGGATGAAGATGCCCCGCCCCAACACCTACGCCCTCACATGGCGCCTGCCGATTATCGTCTGGCAGCTTTTGTTCTTCATCGGCCCGCTTCTCTTCATGATCGCGATGTCATTCTTTCTCGTGAAGAATTATCGCATGATCGAGGCGTTCGAGATGAAGAACTGGGTCAAGATGTTCGGGCGCAACTATTTTTGGGACAGCTATTGGCTGACCCTTTGGCTCGCGACACTCTCCACCATTGTTACCACCCTCGTCGCCTTCCCCGCCTCCTTCGCGCTGGCTTTTCGCACCTCGGAGACAACGCGCCGTTGGGCTATCTTTCTGCTCATCATCCCGTTTTTTACCAGCTATCTGGTTCGCACCTTCTCTTGGTACACGATCCTTGCGGAAAGCGGCGTCATCAACGCGATGCTTGGTACTATCGGCATTGATCCGATCACGATGCTGAATACCAAGTTCGGCACCATAGTCGGCTACATGACCCTGACCCTGCCCCTCGTCGTCGTGCTTCAGACCTTCGCGCTGGCAAATATCGACCGTAATCTGGTGCAGGCGGCTCGCAATCTCGGCTGTCCCCCGTGGCGCACGATCCTCACCGTTATCGTGCCGCTCGCTAAGACCGGCCTGATCGTCGCCGCCCTCTTCTGCTTTATTCTCTCATTCGGTGATTTTGTGGCACCCTACTATCTCGGTGGATCGAAACCGCCCACGCTACCAATCCTCATCATCGACACCACCAAATCCGGCCAGCAATGGCCCCGTGCGGCGGTGGTCGCCGTCGTTATGATGGTCACGCTCATCACCATCGCCTTCACCGCCATCACACTAGCCTATCGCAAGCGGGCAAGCGCATGAACGCCCGTTTTCTCGATTGGGGTTTGCGCGGCTATATCGCGTTGGTCTTCGTGTTCATTTTCGCGCCGATTGTGTTCAGCATGATCTTCTCGTTTAATTCTGACCGCTTCCCGACCATCCCGCTCGGCTCCTTCACGACGAAATGGTATGCGGCAATCTGGAACGACCCGGATGTATGGAAAGCCGTGCGCACCAGTATGATCGTCTCAGGCTGTACCGCCATTCTCGCCACAATGCTGGGCTTCGCGACGGCCTATACCGATTACCGCTACAATTTTCGCTTTAAGAGCGCGTATCTCGCCCTCGTCCTGCTGCCCCCGACGATCCCTCTCATCATCATGGCGCTCGCGATGCTGGCATGGTTCTCGAAGATCGGCGCGTCGGGGGAGGTTTGGTCGATCATCCTCGCCCACACCGTCCTCACCGCCCCGTTCGCCATGGCGATCATCCGCCTGCGCCTGAACCAGATGGATGCCAGCATCGAGGCGGCGGCATGGAATCTTGGCGCAAGCGAATGGCGGACAATGCGCGAGGTTATCGTACCGTATTGCAAGCCCGCCATTATCTCTGCCCTATGCCTGACCGCCGCCGTTAGCTTCGATGAATTTGCGATTGCGTGGTTCGTATCGGGCCTCAATAAGACAGTGCCCGTCATGATCCTCGAAATCGTGCAGGGCAATATCGACCCCCGCGTAAATGCACTGGGAACCTTCGTTTTTCTGACCTCTATGACGCTGGTGATCGTGGCGCAGGTGGTGTTGATGACCCGAAAAGGAGTAAAGGGATGACCGCCCTCGTCGAACTGGAAGGCGTGGTCAAACGCTTCGGAGATTTCACTGCCGTAGAGCGGATGGACCTGACCATCGAGCAAGGCGAATTCATCGCCATCATGGGGCCGTCCGGCTGTGGCAAGACAACGACATTGCGGATGCTGGCTGGCCTCGAACAACCGACCAGCGGCACCATCCGTATCGGCGGCGAGATGATGAATGATGTGCCGCCCCACAAGCGCGACACTCCCCTCGTCTGGCAATCCCTCGCCCTTTTTCCGTTTCTCAACGCGCGCGAGAATGTGGAATTCGGCCTCAAGATGCGCGGCTTCGACGCCGCAACCCGCAAGCGCAAGGCGCTTGACTGGCTTGAGCGCCTCGATATCGGCGAGTTTGCCGAACGCAATGTCGACACGCTATCAGGGGGCCAACGCCAGCGTGTCGCCCTCGCCCGCTCACTCGTGACCGAGCCACAGCTTCTGCTGCTGGATGAACCGCTCTCTGCCCTTGATGCGCATTTGGTCATACGGATGCAATCGGTCCTCACCCGCCTGCAACGCGAGTTGGGCATCACCTTCGTCTACGTCACACATTCGCAATCAGAAGCCTTCGCGATGGCCGACCGCGTGGTCATCATGTCGAAAGGCAATATCGCCCAGATCGGTAAGCCCCGCGACATCTATCGCACCCCAGCAAACCGTTTTGTCGCCGAATTCGTGGGCCGCAACAATATCCTCAGCGGCACAGTGACCACGGCGGATGCTGCGGCGGTTCAGATAGAAACCCCCGTCGGCAGCTTCACCGTTACCCCCGAAGGCCCGCCACCCGCAATCGGCCAAACGGCCAGCTTCGTCATCGCCGCCGACCTCGTGAATATTACCGAAACGGCGCAGAACACCGGCAACTCCCTCTCTTGCACCCTGATATCAGAAGAATTCATCGGCTCGATGGTCACATTGTTTCTGGAGGCGGCGGATGGCACGGAATTCAAGGTTCAGGTGCAGGAGCGCGCCCTCGGCTCTCTCGATCTGAAATCCGGCAACACCCTGCATCTGAGCTGGTCCGCCGACAACGCGCATTTGCTGATCGGAGAAACAGAATGATCCAGAATCCCATCCCATGGCCAAACGGTGCGCGTTGCGCCTGCGCGATTACTTTCGACATGGATGCCGACAGCCTGATCCATATCGCAAGGCCCAAAGACGGCCATGACCGCCTCTATCCTATCAGCATGGGCCGCTATGGCCCCACCGTCGCCATCCCCCGCATTCTCGACACATACGAACGCCTCGGCATCAAGCAATCGTTCTTCATCCCCGGTTGGTGCATCGAAACCTATCCCGACACCGTCGAATCCATCCTGAAAGCGGGCCACGAAGTCGGCCATCACGGTTACTTGCACGAAGACCCCATCGTCACGAAGGACACCCAGCGCGAATGGTTTGAGCGCACGCTCGATGTTCACGACAGGATTTGCGGTATGAAACCGCGCGGCTATCGCGCCCCCGTCTACAATGTGAATCAGACCGTCATCGACCTGCTGGTCGAGCATGATTTCCGCTACGACTCTTCGCTGATGGCCGATGATATCCCCTACGCCATGAAGACCGATGCAGGCGAGTTGTACGAAATGCCCGTCCATTGGGGCACCGACGACTGGCCCCCCTTCGCTCATTACGACGAAATCGGCTATATGATGCCGGTCAAAGCCCCTTCCATCGGGTTGCAGGCATTCTGGGAGGAATTTGACGCCATGTACGAGGCGGGCGGCTTCTTCATGCTGGTCATTCATCCCTTTTTGACCGGGCGATTGGCTCGCTGGGCACAGGTCGAGAAATGGCTGGCGAACACGATGGAGACCAAGGATGTCTGGTTCGCGACCCTCGAAGATATCGCCGATCATATCGATTCCCTGCGCGCCAGCGGTGCATACACCCCGCGCATTGATCATCTGCCCTATTACGCCGCCCCTGTGTTGGAGCCGAAGCCATGAGCCTGACCGATACCGACCGCCGCTTTCTGCGCATTGCTTATGACGAGGCCAAAGCGGGCTTCGATGAGGGCGGTTGCCCCATAGGGTCGGTCATCGCACGGGGCGAGACAGAAGTTGCGCGCGGGCGCAATCAGCGCGTACAAAAAGGCGACCCCATCGCCCATGGCGAAATGGATGCGTTACGCAAGGCGGGTCGCCAGAAAACCTATCGCGACACCACACTCTACACGTCGCTATCCCCTTGCATGATGTGCTCTGGGACCATCGTTCAGTTTGGTATTCCCCGCGTTGTCATTGCCGAGAACACGACCTTTGGCGGCAACGAGGATTTCCTGCGCGAGCGCGGTGTCGAGGTGATCGTAGCGGGCGACCCTGACTGCATCGCCCTGATGCAACGCTTCATCAAGGAGCGCCCCGAACTCTGGGCCGAAGATATCGCCGATGACTGAGGGACGCACCCCCCACAGCCCGCTGCTCTGCGATGGATCAAACGCCACGGTCAGAAATCCTATTTCGCCAGATGGGCGAACCGTGCCGGGCGAACGTCACACCATCCCCGCGCGCGAGGGTCGCGCCGTTCATGTCAATGCGGGCGACAGGCTTCTCATCCTCAACCCGAAAGGCCACCAAGTCTGCGATTTCTTCGCATTGGCCTATGGTTCGCCCGCCGAAATGCTGTCGATGGAGCATACACGCACGGCGTTGGGCAAAGTCTATGTTGGCGCGGGCGATACACTCGTCTCCAACCTACGCCGCCCCATGATCGAGATCGTCGAGGATACATCCCCCGGCACACATGATATCCTCATAGCCAGTTGCGATCATGCACGATATCAAAAACTTGGCGCGGAAGGTTACCACGACAATTGCGCGGATAATTTTCGCATGGCCCTCAAGGCCATTGGCATCGAGCCGATCCATGTGCCATCGCCCTTTAATATCTGGATGAATATCCCGGTCGGCAAAGACGGACGCTACGCATGGACCGCGCCCGTATCAAAACCCGGCGATCACATCACCCTCGAAGCGAAGCAGACATGCATCTGCATTATGTCTGCCTGTCCCCAAGACATGACCCCCGTGAACGGCATCGACACGGAACCGGCGGAACTCGTCTTCTGGATCGAGGAAGGTGCATGATCCTTAGAGTCCGTCCGACTTAAGGATCAAGGATTACAATAGGTGTCGATAGCAGATAGAGTTGTCCGGTTTTGATAGCACATCATTTGTCCGCTTCGATTATGGTTTGTTCTGGGCCTCGGAGGGAGCGGCGTAGCCGTGACCTTCGATGCCCGGAACAAACAGGCTTGCGTTGAAGCGGGTCACGCGGCCTGTTTCGTGGGTTCGCCGACGATCTGGCCATCAGCATCGTAGTCTGCTATCCGTTGCGGCCCCCGGAAGACGGCGATGGTGTCGTCCGGATAGCGATGCACTTTCACCCTCGCTTTCACGTAATGGGGCCTGTCCGGCCCTGCGGGCAGTTGCAGGGTCAGCTTGCCGAAGCGGATGGTATTGTCGCGCGCGACGATGCGGTTCTCGTGGATGCACAGCGTCTCGGTCAGCAGCTCCGGATCGGCGATCTCGACGAAGCCGCTTTCCGGCAACGCCGCCCCTTTCGCGAAGCGTTCGTTGTGCCGGGGTAGGTAGTCGTCGGCGATGAAGCGGTTGGCCGCCTCAATGTCGGTGATCCCTTCCTTGGCAAGTTCCTTGATCAGCCGATCCTGCAACGTTCCGAACATCCTCTCGGAACGCCCGCGCGCTTCAGGGGAATAGGCCGGGATGTGCTCCACGCCCAAGTGATCCAGGGCGCGGCCCACCTGCGTCAGCCGTTCTTTATCCACCTTGCCGCCTGCCTCGGGCGTGTAGAAGTAGTGCGAGCCGCGATCCGTGTAGAACGATTGCGGCAGGCCTTTCGCGGCAAACACGTCCTTCAGCCCCCGGAAGCTCGACGCCGTGCCTTCCTCCTCGACCAGAAAGGCCGAGTAGATCTCGGAGGTGGCATCATCCATCGTCACGATCAGATCGAGTTCCGGTTCGTCCTCCAGCCACTCGTGCCGCGACCCATCCTGATGCAGCATCATGCCGATACACGGCTTGCGCTCGCGCTTCCTGCGGTGCTTGCCCCGCCGGGGAGCCTTCGGCGCGAGACCCGCCTCCTGAAGCCGCAGCTTCGTCCACGTATAGCTCCATGGGAACTGATACTTCCGGCACATCTCCTCGTGGAAATGCGACACGTTCCAGCCGCGATACTCCGTGCGATAGCGCTCCAGCATCGATGCCAGCTCGTCCGCCGGAACCGCCCGCGCCGACGCCTTCCCAAGCCGCCGATCGTAAAGACCTTCCGCGCCTTCGGCCTCGTGCCGACGCCGGTAGCGGCGGAAACTGCGTTCGCTCATCCCCAGCAACTCCGCAGCCTCCATCCCCGACAATTCCCGCCGCTCGTAGCGCGACAAAACATCCGAAAACTTCCTCATCCTGTTGTCCTGTAGCCAGGCTGTCCGTCCCATCCGTCCACCTCCTCGATGAACAAATGAAGACCGGACGACTCAGGTGCTACCTAACCCAGACAAACCATGTGCTAGCGACATCAAGGATTACAATAGGTTGCACATCGCCTGAGGAGCATGTTAACGCTAGAGTTGTTTGCGTTCAGGTTGAGTCATGGGATTCCCAAATCGGTGATTTGCTGATTCACCATTTATGCCGTGAGGAGGTCGGCATGGATGGGCAAGCCACATTCGAAGGATTTACGCAGTCGTTTCGTAACCCTGCTGGATGCGGGGGCCTCCGCGAGCGGAGCGGGAAAGCAGTTGCTTGTGCCTCGCTC
>CALFVD010000038.1 GCA_937928005.1 uncultured Neomegalonema sp.
CCATGTTAAAAAACAATGGTGGGTGGGACATGGTGTTATAATAGGCCTCATTTGCACTGCCAGGTTGGTGCCAGAAGTGGTATAGAACAAAAAAGAACTGATAAACAAATCAGGAACATCAACACAGATCAAAACAAGAATGTCAACCGTGCGGTGAAACCAATTTCAGCTTAAAGGAAGCGAAAGCCGCGCATGATATGCTCGCCGCAATCGACAATAATCGACTTGGGGGACGACCATGCCTATGAACCGTGCCATTATCGCCTGTGCGCTTATCGCCTGCGCAGCCGCCCTGACCCCGCGCAGCGCACCCGAACCTATGGAGCGGATTTCCTTCATGCGCTCGCCCGTTCTGGTAACGGCCCCTGTCACGACGTCATCCAACAGCGGTCACGCCACGTTAGAGCGGCAAAAGGACGGTCATTACTGGGCCAATGCCGATGTGAAAGGCATGAAACTCGACCTACTGGTCGATACTGGCGCGTCGATGGTAACGCTGACCGATGAGGATGCGCGGCGGCTTGGCATTCCGACCCATACGTTAGACTACGCCCATACGGCGAGCACAGCGAATGGCGAGGTAAAAATCGCCCGCCTGACCCTCGACCGGATGCGCGTTGGGGGCGTGACGGTCAAGGATGTGCCGACGATGGTGACAAAGGGCGATCTGGATACATCTCTCCTTGGGATGAGCTTTCTGGGCGCGCTCGCATCCTTTGAGTTCAAGGGCGACACGATGATCATGCGTCAGTGATATCTCCGCGCGCGGGTGCAATGCTGTGGGTGGGCAATCCAGAGAATAGCGATTTCAGCGGATCGGAAACGCCCCCCGAATCGCCGCATCCGCCGCCGTCCCCAGATAATCCGGCTCATGCTCCGCAAGGATCACCCGTGCTTTCTCCCGTGCTCGTGTCCATGCATCGGTCGAGCCGTTTTCCGCCCATGTCACCGGCTGTTCACGGTCGGCGAGGGCGGGGTAGAAATAATCTCGTTCCATGGATTCGAGCGTCTGCGCCCCACCGAGGAAATGCCCCTCGCCCAGCACCGCCGCACATATCGCCTCGAACCCCAGCGTCTCCTCGCTAACCTCCACCCCCCGCAGCATCCGGTAGATCGCCGAATGCATCTCGTCATCCAGCACGAAAGCCTCAAAACTCGCCCCCAGCAGCGCCGCCGTCATGCCCGAACTCTCATAGATCAGGTTCCCCCCGGCCAGCCCCGCTGCCAGCGCCGTCATGCCTTTCTCGACCCCATATTGCGCGTCGATGGCTTTGGCATCCGTCATCGAACAGGCCACCCCGGATGGCAGGCCCAGCCAATTCGACACCTGCGCCGAGGCCGCGTTCAGCACCGCAATCTCGCCCCCACCGCCCGCAAACGCCCCTGTGCGCAGGTCAATCACCAGCGGCCAGTTCGAGAACACCATCGGATGCCCCGGCTTGATGACATTGACCATCACGAGACTGGCCAGCGTTTCCGCCAGCGATTGCGCGAGGAACCCCGCCAATGTCGCCGGAGCCGTCGCCCCCGATTGCGCCGCTGTGATACAGGAGACGGGGATATTATGCGCGAGACATTCAAAGGTAACATCCACCGCATCCTCGCCAAACCGCATGGGCGAGATAACAGGGCTGATATGCGCCTTCACAAAAGGACGCTTGGCAAACGCCCCCTCGCCCCCGGCGGCGATATCAAACATCCCCACGATGGGCGCGACATTCTCGGCCAAGGTAAAGGCGGTCGCGACCGGCTTGGTGGTATTACGCAACAGGGCATAGGCGGTGTTCACGTCCAACTCAAAAACATCCGGCACATCGGTTGCGATGCAACAGCGGGTGAACCAACTCACATTCGCCAGCGTATCCTGAAGCCGCGTAAAATCATGCAGGTCGCGCAAGGTCGATGGCCGATACGCGCCCGTATCCAGATCGAGCGTCTGCACCGCTGCACCGCCCGTACCGAAATGCACCGCCTCTCCACCAACCTCGATGGACCGATCCTCGTCGCGGCCATGAAAGACGAATTGCTTCGGCGCAACCGCAATCGCATCCTCGACCATGCTGCGCGGCATCAGCACCCGCCCCCGCCCATCGCGCGTGGCCCCCGCTGCGACCAGCATATCGGCCAACCGATCCGGCGTCTCACCCATGCCCAGCTCAGCCAGCAGGCGCAGGGCCGCATCGTATATCCGCCGCACATCCGCATCCGACAGGGGCCGATACTGCCCCCCGCGCTGCCCCGGCGGACACGGATCGAAGACCGGTTTTGCTGCGCGCTTTGCATGGCGCTTGCTTCGTCCGCCCGCACGTCTCATGCTTTCCTACCCATCACCCCATCCGTGCCGGTTTTTACGATGCGTACAAGCAAAAAGAAGCATTGACCCGATGGCCCCGCGCCTGTGACGTAACACCAGAAAAGCGCGGGGATAACCATGAAGTCACAAACCAAAGTCGTCGTTATCGGCGGCGGCATCGCCGGATGCTCGACCCTCTACCACCTGACACAGGAAGGCTGCACCGATGTCATGCTGTTGGAGCGGGACGAACTGACCTCCGGCACCACATGGCATTCGGCGGCTCAGGTCACGAATTTCGGCATGAACCAGACAATGGTGGGCCTCAAATCCCACTCCATCGCGCTCTATAAGGAGCTGCGCGACGATCCCGACTATCCCGTCGGCTATCACCATGGCGACGGCGGCATCCGGCTGGCGAACACCGAGGCGCAGATGGACGGCTACCGCCATTTCGCCTCGATGGCGCGGGGCATGGGCGTCGAATACGAGGTGCTCGACGCCGCCGAATGCGCCTGCCGCCACCCGCTGATCTCGACCGACAACCTGATCGGCGGATTATGGGATGGCGAGGACGGCGATATCGACCCGGCCCAGCTATGCCAAGCCCTCGCCCGGCGCGCCCGCAAAGCCGGGGCCGAGGTGCATCGCCACACCCCCGTCACCGGCCTGACCCAGCACGCCGACGATTCATGGACCGTCCACACCCCGAAAGGCGATATCCGCGCCGAGATCGTCGTCAATGCCTGCGGCTACCGCGTCAACGAGGTCGGCGCGATGATGGGCGCGCATCACCCCGTCGTCTCGATGGAGCATCAGTATTTCGTCACCGAGGAAATCCCCGCTATTCGCGACGCGGGCCACCGGATGCCCCTGCTCCGCTGTCCCATCAGCGATTATTACTGTCGTCAGGAAAAGAACGGTTTGCTGCTGGGTTTCTATGAACAGGATTGCCGCACATGGGGCATGGATGGCATCGACCCGGCCTTCACCAATGACCTTTGCCCCGACGATCTTGACCGCGTGACCGATGTGCTGGAAGGGGCCATCGCCCGGATGCCCGCATTGAATGAGGCGGGGATACACACGGTCGTCAACGGCCCCATCACCTATACCATCGACGGCGCGCCGCTGGTCGGCCCAATCCCCGGCAAGCGCAATGCGTTCTGCATCATCGGCCTGCGCGCGGGGCTGGGCGAGGGGGGCGGGCATGGCTGGCTACTCGCACAGCAGATCGTGCATGGCGAGGCGTGCTACGACACATGGCCGCTAGACCCGCGCCGCTTCACTGGTCACGCCAATGTCGAACTGACGGCACTGAAAGCCATCGAGGATTACCGCAACGAATTCCGCTTCCACTTCCCCCATGAGCATCGCCCGGCGGGCCGCCCGGTCAAAACGACACCCCTGACCCCCATATTGGCCGCAGAAGGCGCCGAATTCGGCGTGGTCAACGGGTGGGAGCGCGTCGATTACATCCGCCCCACCGCCGATTTCGTTGAGACGCACAGCTTCCGCTTCAACGAGACATTCGACGTGGTCGCGAATGAGATCGCCGCCATCCGCGCGGGCGTTGGCCTGACCGAAGTGAACGGCTTCAACCGCATCGAGTTGACCGGATCGGGCGTCCATGCCTTTCTGGACCGCATGATCTGTGGCCGCGTCCCTAGCAAGCCGGGGCGCGTGGGTTTGGGCTATCTGCTCAACCACCATGGCTGCATGAAGGGCGAGGCGACGATTGCGAACCTGCCGGACGGGCGCGTCTGGTACGGCTCGGCGGCGGCATCGGAAAGCCATGATTTCGACTGGCTCACCGCGCATCTGACCCCCGATGATGATGTGACGATCCGCTCGCTCACGAACACCCATACCATCCTCCTCCTCGCCGGACCAAAGGCGCGCGACGTTCTGGCGGCAGTGTCCCGCAGCGATTGGTCGGCCTTTCCATGGCTATCGGTGCGCGAAGCCTTCATCGGCATCGCCCCGGCGACGGTCATGGCGGTCAGCTTTTCGGGCGAGTTGGCCTATGAGATTCACATCCCCAACGAACAACTCTACGCCGCCTATCTGGCCCTACGCTGGGCGGGCGAGGCGCAGGGCATGGTGTTGTTCGGCTCCCGCGCGGTCGAGTCTATGCGGATGGAAATGGGCTACCTACACTGGAAATCCGAAATCCTGACCGAATTCGATCCCTTTGAGGCGGGGCTGGACCGCTTCGTGCGGATGGAGAAGGATTTCATCGGCAAACCCGCCCTCGCCGCGCGTGTCGCAAACGGCCCAACGCGCAAACTGGCGCTCCTGTCCCTCGACAGCACGGACGCCCCCGCCCATGGCGGCGCATCGGTGATGCGCGATGGCCGCGTCGTCGGCACCGTCACCTCCGGCGAATGGGGCCACCGCACGGGCACGAACCTCGCCTTCGCCTATATCGAGCCGGATCTCGCCACCCCCAGAACCGCACTGGCGGTCGATGTGATCGGGATGATGGTTCCGGCGACGGTGCTTGAGAAACCGCCCCACGACGCTGGCAATCCCTACGGATAGCGGGCATCAGCCCAGCCCCGGTTTCGCCTCCAGTTCCGCGCCGCGCCAGAACGCTGCGGCGAGCAGCGGTGCGGTCTCCATCGCGGCGGCATGGGGCTGGCCGGAATGATGCGCGACCGTCGCGCCGGGGCCACCCATGATATCGGCGCGACCTTCCGAGATGTAGCGCGCCTCCCCCGCCAGCGTGAGATAGATTTCCTCCGGCTTGTGCCAGTGGCGCGGGTAGTGCAACACCTTGCCCCAATACCCGACCGACAGGCGCAGCCGCTCGCTGACGAACGGCCCCGACGGCGCGATCAGGTTGAACCAGCCATAATGGCTCAGGTAGTCCGCATCGAAGCCGGGATCGTCCACCGTATAGCTCTGCCGCCATGCCAGATGCGGCGCGGCGACCAGAACCGCATCGACCACCCCTTGCGTCATCGCACAGCCCATCCCCGCGATACCGGGCAAGTCATCCAGAACCGGCAGACCCCGAGCCTCAAGCGGCATCTCGGAATGCCCCTCCCCCAGCGCCCCGTCACAGAACGCCGCGATATCCGGGCAAAGGGGAAGCAAGCCCTGAAAGGCCGCGCGCAAGCGGTGCAGGGTCGGGTGCAGTTTGCTGGTTTCAACGGTCATCGTTTGGTTTGGAGCATCTCGCAACGACTTTAAGATAAACCGTTCCAGTAGTTCGTCTTATATGAGGCTGGTACCACTAAAGCGAATTGCGCAAACGTTGAGCCACAAAGCATCAGGTTTCACGCGAGTCTTGGCGGGAAACCTGATTCAATAAATGCGCAAATCGCTATAGCGTCGTCGATGTCAGTCTTCTTGCCGGTGGCGGTCGAAATCGGTGGATTCTGGCGTTATCAAAAACGTATGAGTTTTGGAGCTTTGGGACTGCTCGGAGCGGCACAGGTGGGCTAATAGGAAAGAAGCCAACCCTTCATGGTGTATGCAGTTGATCACCGTTCACTTGATACAAATTATGGCGTTCTAAGGTAAATGTCATACCCATATAATACTACGCCTATTGCAACAATCGCTATAAGCATACAAATAGTTACATATATTCGACGCAAAATATTATGACAATCAGAGACTGCACTGATTACGTTTGGAGTTTGCATGTTTGCCTGAATTGGTGCAGTTGATGGGGTATTAGATGATTTTGAAACCAAGCCAACAGACATATTTCCTATATCAACACCTTTGAAATGCATATGGCTTGATGTTTGTGCATGTTCTTTGATTGTTGCGCTAACGATTTTCTCAATCGCAATAGCAACATTATCGACTGTTTGTTGAACAATATATGCTGCACTGGCGATCTCTATAATCGTCACAATTGCTGTAAATTCTAAACTTCCTTTAGAAAAAATAATCTCACAATTTACTACAGAATTTGGATAAGAAAAACGTATACGTGATATAATTTTCTGCGCCACCTCATCTTTTTCGTGGCGCATATCCGAAACTAAGTCATTTTCGAGAATATCTTGCGCTCTTTCTTCAATGCGAATATCTTCTCGTGCTTGTGGAAAATCTCTCTGGATTATTTCTTCCGAAGCGATATCCCTCGCTCGGCTTAAGTCTTTTGCCCTAAATTTTGGAGATGATTTTCCTTCAAAAATAAAAGTCAAACTGTGCATGACTGAACCACCACCGGCTAAAGCCGGTGGGTTCTCAAGAGGCGATTGAAATCGCCTTTTCTTAAATGAGCGCCTCCGGCGCACTCTTGAGTTTTCTTTTCCGTCTGGAAGACGGAGGTTTTGAACCGGTAAGCGGACAATA
>CALFVD010000039.1 GCA_937928005.1 uncultured Neomegalonema sp.
GCAAGAACGTAGTCGGCCTTTTTGTCCACGATCTTTGCGGCGATGGCCTTCTGCGCCCCCATAGCGTCGATGGTGACGGTCGCGCTCTTGAGCGCAGGCATGTCTAGAAGCTCGAGAATGGCCGCGATCTCGTTGCTCTTATCGTCTACCGCGCGCTGCGCAAGCACGAGACGCGCCTCGTGGGCATTCTTCGAGGCGCTCTAATCGAGAACAACCGAGCCGCGAGGTTGCGAGCGTCCGTATAATCGCTCGATCCGCGCGCCGCGCTCGTTGATTTTGTCGGCTAGGCCGAGGGCGTGGAGGACGGCCATGCCGGTTGGTTGGAGCATAAAGCCTGACCCAACAGGCTCTGGCGTTTCGAATCGCTCGAATAGGGTAACGTTGTGTCCGGCGCGCGAAAGGAATAATGCAGAGGCCAAGCCGCCGATGCCAGCGCCGCAAATGGCTACGGCTAATCGGTTAGCCACGGCGCAGGCAATCGAGGCGTACGGTTGCCGCCGTTCCTATTCGGCGGAGATCGCGAACGGATCGTTCGCGTCCTGCTGTTCCGTCAATCGCGTGGGAGGTTTTGGCTCGCTCTAGGAATGCGGCTACGGCTCGCGCCTCGGTCACGACGCCGAGATGTTTGAAGACTGACCCGCTTAAGCGATGCGCGGCAACAGAGTCGATCTTTGCTTTCAGCACACCGATTACACGGCCTTTGCTGTCCAAAACAGGCCCACCAGAATGGCCGCGCCGAACATCACCGATAACCCCTACTAGCCCACGTTTGCGAGGATCGCTAAGGTCGTAACTGACCTGCGCGGGGGTTAGACGAGGGGTCAGGCGGATACGGCCTTCTTGTGGATATCCAATGACAGCGACTGGATCGGCGGCGGCGGGGAGGTGGGGGGCAAGGCGCAGGATTGCAGAGGTGCGATAAGCGGTGTCGAGAATGGCGAGGTCGTTTTTTTGATCCATTGCGCGGATGCGAACAGGTAAGCGGCGGGTGGAGTTTGGCACGCGCAATTCGACGGCATCGCAGCGGCGCACGACATGGGCACTGGTCAAGATTGCACCTCGGTCATTGATGGCGAAGCCTGTACCTGCGCTATGAAAATCGTATCCGCGAGAGGCTTCTGCATTGCGAATGGCTTCGGCCCGCACAAGGGTTTGGTGGCGGCGCTTATCGTATTCGGCTTTGAGCCGTAGCGCCTGAGCCGCAGAAACTTCACGCCCTATGCAGGCGCGGCGGCGGGTCGGCTGAACGATGCCGCGCGACGTGTCCCAGCATTGGATGACTTCCATACCGCGATCTTGTGCGGCGGCGGGCAGGGCACCCAAAAGGGCGGCGAGGATTACGATGCAATATTTCATGCTACGGTCCTATGCGAAATCCGTGACATTTGGATTCACGCCTCCGGATCGATCCCCATTTCGTGTAGGCGGTTGCGCTCCGCTTGGGTAAGCGGCGCGGCGGTTGTGATGGGTTGGGCCGCGCGTGCGCTTGCCTGCCGCCAAATTAGCCCACCGCCGATCAGCAATAACAGAGGGCCGCCCAAATAGAGAAGCGCAGTCATGGGCGAGAAACGGGGTTTTAGCAGGACATATTCGCCGTAGCGTGCGACGACATAATCCAGCACTTCCTCATCGTTGTCGCCTTCGACCAATCGTTCGCGAACGAGAATGCGCAGGTCTTTAGCAAGGCCAGCATCGGAATCATCAATGCTTTGGTTGCGGCATACTAGACAGCGCAGACCTTTTGATAGGTCGCGTGCCCGTTGTTCCATAATAGGATCATCAAGGATTTCACCCGGTTCAACGGCCTGCGCGGGCAGCGGCGCGCACAGGGCTAGAATGAGGACCAAGCGTTTCATTCGGCGGGCACCACGGGCGCAACACGCTGCGCTCGACCGGGTGCACCAACGCGATGGCGACGGTCAGTCAGGCTAAGGACGCCGCCAAGCGTCATGATCAACGCGCCGAGCCATATCCAGTTGGCGAAGGGCTTGACATAGCTGCGCACAGCCCATCCGCCATTATCCTGCCGGTCGCCCAAGACAATGTAGATGTCTTCGATGAGGCTGGCGCGGATTCCCGCTTCGGTCGTTTGAGTTTGCTGAACAGGGTAGAACCGTTTTTCGGATACGAGAGTTGTGAGTTCCTTGCCGTCTTTAAAGACCGTGAATTTGCCGCCATCAATGCGATAATTCGGCCCTCGTGAGCTTTCAACTCCATCGAAGCGCAATTCATATCCTGACAGCGGGATGCGGTCGCCAATTTGGGCGACGCGGATGTCTTCGGTTGCCCAAGCACTGATGCCAATAATGCCAAACGCAGTAATGCCGAGGCCGATATGTGCGACCGCCTGTCCCCATGCGGAACGCGGTAAACGGCCAAGGCGGCGCATGCTTTCACTAAAAGGTGCGCGCCCCAGTTTTATCCGCTCGGCTAGATCAACCACCACGCCAAATATCGCCCAAAAGGCTATGGCGATGAACAGAGGCGGCCAAATCGAGCTTTCGGTGCGTAAGGCCCAAAACGCAATGCCGACAAGGAAGGCCAAGACCGCCGCAATCCATAACTTGCTCATAACGCGAGCCAGATCACCACGCTTCCAAGACAAAGCTGCGCCGAGGGGCATGGCGATGAGGGTGACGATCATAAATGGCGCGAAAGCGAAATCGAAGAAGGGTTTGCCGACGCTGATCTTCTCGTCCATCACACCGTCTGCGAATAACGGGTAGAGCGTGCCGAGAAAGACGACTGCCGTTGAGACCGACAAGAGCAGATTGTTCAGAATCAACCCGCTTTCGCGACTTACGGGGGCGAAGACACCTTCAGGCTCCATCTGCGGCGCACGCCATGCGTAAAGAATGAGCGCGCCCCCCGTCGCGACCAGCAAGATAGCGAGAATGAATACACCGCGCTCTGGGTCGGAGGCAAAGGCATGAACGCTGGTCAATAGCCCAGAACGCACGATGAAGGTGCCAACGAGGCTGAGCGAAAAGGCGATAATGGCGAGAAGGATGGTCCAACTTTTTAGCGTTGACCGTTTTTCGACCACCACCGCTGAATGGAGCAACGCCGCAGCAATGAGCCAGGGCATGAAGCTGGCATTCTCGACCGGATCCCAGAACCACCAGCCACCCCAACCGAGTTCGTAATAAGCCCAGTAGCTTCCTAAAGCGATTCCGACTGTTAGCGTCGACCAAGCAAGCAATGTCCATGGGCGAACCCAGCGCGCCCAAGCGGCATCGACACGCCCTTCGATCAAAGCGGCAACGGCAAAGCTGAAAGGCATCGAGAGGCCAACATAGCCCATATAGAGAAAGGGCGGATGTGCGGCGAGCGCCCAGTCTTGAAGGAGCGGGTTCAGACCTTTGCCGTCTAGCGGAACAGGATCGAGTCGCTCAAAAGGATTAGATGTAAAGAGAATGAAAGCAAGAAAGGCGACCGCAATCATGGCCTGAACTGACAACGCACGTGCGCGCAGTGCGGGTGGAATATTCTGACCAAATGCCGCAACGAGCGCGCCATAGATGGAGAGAATTAGTATCCAGAGAAGCATAGACCCTTCGTGATTGCCCCAGACACCAGCAATTTTAAAGAGAAAGGGTTTTGCGCTATGGGAGTTCGTTGCAACGACTTTTAGCGAGAAATCGGAATTAATGAAGCTATAGGTCAGTGCCGCGAAGGAGAATCCGACGAGGAGAAAACTGACCATCGCGGCGGGTTCGGCGAAGCGCATCGGCTCCGCATAACCCCTATGCGCCCCCCAGAGAGGGATAATGGATTGCGCTATTGCCACAGCAAAGGCGAGGATGAGGGCGAAATGTCCGAGTTCTGCTATCATCCACCGAATTTGCCCCGGATAAACGGCGCGTGCAACGTAGCATCATGTCGAAATGGTAAAATAATGTGTGATCAACTGAAAACCTAAGGCGAAGAGGGCGGCGCGGAGCAGGTTCATGGCGGTTCTCCCGGTTATCACGCGCAGAGCATCGCGCGGGAATGTCGATAGGTCAAAGCACGTTATCCGAGGAGAGCGGCATGGCCAAGTGTGGTCGTTTCTCAGAGCACCTTCGGGTGAGCCTGCTGATAGGCTTCGAGCAGGCGCGCTTCGTCCACCTCCGTATAGCGTTCCGTGCTGGAGAGGCTGGCATGGCCTAGGAGGGTCTGGATCGTGCGCAGGTCGCCGCCCGCGCTGAGCAGATGCGTGGCGAAGCTGTGGCGCAGGGCATGGGGCGTGGCGGTATCGGGCAGGTTCAGCGCCGCCCGGATCGTCTGCATCGCGCCGCTGAGTTGGCGGGGGTTGAGCGCGCCACCACGCACGCCAACGAAGAGCGGCGTGTCGCCGGTTAGGTCGTGGGGGCAGGCGGCGACGTAAGATTCGATGGCCTCGCGGGCGGCGGGCAGCACCGGCACGATGCGTTCCTTGCGGCGCTTGCCGATGATGCGCAGGCTGTCACCGAGGGGTAAAGCCGCGCAGGTGATGGACAGGGCTTCTGCCCGCCGTAATCCACAGCCATAGAGCAGCGTCAGGATCGCGGTATCGCGCAAGGCGACCCATTCATGCTTGCTGTCTAGGCCAGTCATGCCCAGCACGGCATCGGCGTCCTGTACGCTCAATGGGCGGGGCAGAGGCTTTGGCGCGCGCGGGCCACGGGCGGCGCGGACGACATCGGCGCGGATGCCATGGGCCTCCGACACATGATGGTAAAAGCTTTTTACCGAGGAGAGGGCGCGGGCAACACTGGCTTTCGACAGCCCCTCACGGCGCAGGTCGGCCATCCATTTGCGCATCTGTCCTTGGGTGACGGCCCCGATATCTTCGGCGGTCAGGGCTTGCGCATCGCCCAAGGAATGCAGGAATCGCCAGACGTCATGGGTATAAGCGTCACGGGTGGCGAGGGACGTGTCCCGCACTACAAGGGCGCGCAGCCAGTCTTTGACGAGGGCGGGGGCCAACATCATGCGCGCATCCCCGGCCTTGTGCTGAGGTCTCGCAATGCGTTGTATCGTTCATCGCAGTCCCGGATCAGGTCTGGGGCTGCGAATTTCATCACATCATCTCCGGCTCATCCAGCCAATGACGCATCACACGGCTAACCGCACCGCCTAGGAAGACGAGCAGATCGCCGCCCTGATCCTCGTGGAAGCGGTCGATATCGCGCGAGCCGAACAATAGGATTCCGGGCTGGGAACCGGGGCCAAAATCGAGGCGAACGAGCGCCTCCGATTCGATTTCACCATCGGTATGCAGCGCGCGGGTTGGCGTTTCCACTGCGCGCAGTGATACGCCCCACGGTGCCCCATGGAAGAACGCCTCGACCGAACCGGGGGCGATGGGGCAGAGCGTGCCGATCTCGCCCTTGCGCTCGGCGTCCTTGGCGGGGGGCGTCTCGACGCAAAGGCGAACCGAATCGACCACCAGCAATTCACCGAACTGGCTGCCGACGATATGGATGAAATCGTGGAAGCTGGGGGCTTCCAGCATATGTAGGATCGCGTCATTGACCTGATTCATCGACATCAGGTTGGCCTCCGCCGCATCGAGCATCTCTTCGCGCTCGATCTCGATGGCGCGCAGACGTTCGCGCATTCGGGCCATGACGGCGGTTTGCAGGCTGACGACGTTCTTACCGTATCGCTCGCCCGCCAACTCGACCAGCTTGGCCGACACTTCCGCATCGTCGAGGACGATGGACGGGTTCTCGATGATGTAGTTGCGTACCGCGTTGCGGCCCAGCTTGGTGCGGCGTGGTTCGCGCTCCAGCGCCTCGCTACCCGTTCCCTCTGTCGACATGCCTCGATCCTTTGGTTCTTGTTATTCGCGTGTATCGCCGTCCTTCTTCAGAGGATCGACTGCCCGGTTTTTTCCCAATCCTTCATAAACGCTTCCAGCCCCTTGTCGGTCAGGGGGTGCTTGGCCAGCGTCATCAGCGTGGCGGGGGGGATTGTTGCGACATCGGCCCCGGCCAGCGCGGATAGCTTGACGTGGCCCACGGTGCGGATGGATGCGGCAAGGATCTGCGTCTCGAACAGGTAATTGTCGTAGATGGCGCGGATTTCCTCGATCAACTCCATCCCGTCGATACCCATATCGTCGAGCCGCCCAATGAAAGGCGAGATATAAGTGGCCCCCGCTTTCGCGGCGAGCAGTGCCTGATTGGCCGAAAAGCACAGCGTCACGTTTGTCTTGTGGCCCGCATCGACCAGCGCGCGGCACGCGACCAGCCCGTCGAAGGTGAGCGGCAACTTGATGCAGACATTATCGGCAATCTTGACGAGTTCCTTGCCCTCAGAGATCATCGCGCCGCTCTCCATAGCGACGACCTCGGCACTGACGGGACCATCGACCACATCGCAAATCTCTGCGACGACTTCTTTGAAGTCACGGCCCGATTTGGCAATCAGCGAGGGGTTGGTGGTGACGCCATCGACCAGCCCGGACGGGGCAAGTTGGCGGATTTCGTCGATCTCGGCAGTGTCGATGAAGAACTTCACGGGGCGGCGTCCTGTCAGGGTTCGTTAACGTTACCCAACAGGGATAACGGAAAAGCGATTCTCTGACTAGGGTGAGGTTGGGGCGCGATGGATTTTCCGTGTACGGTTTGGCTAGATGTTCAAGAAATTACAGCCAAAGTATCTATGGTGTGAATTATTTTCGATATTATCAAACACCGCCCCTTTCCAGTCAGATCGAGTGCCGAGTTTTACGTATCCCCCTTGCGCACTCGCTTACCGCCTAGCCCCTCGTAAAAGCGCGTTGCTTGGCTATCGTCGTGGCCTCCGAATCCGGCGCCCGATGCGCCCAGAAACACCTGTAAGGCCGCCGCCGATACCGGTACAGGGAATCGGTTCGCCCGTGCCGCATCCAGCACAATCCCTAGATCTTTCACGAAGATATCGACCGCCGATGTCGCTTCTTCACCTTCCGTCAGCATACGCGGTCCCCGGTTGCCAATCATCCACGAACCGCCCGCCGAGACGTTCAAAACGTCGAGTACACGCTGTGGATCAAGGCCCAAATGAGAACCAAAGCTCATCACTTCAGCGGCAACCGCCAGATTACAGCCCGCTGCAAGCTGGTGAACCATCTTCATTGTCGAGCCGGGGCCGGGGCCATCGCCGCAGACAAACACATTGCTACCCATCGCATCTGTCAGTGGCTTGGCGGTGGCGAAGGCGGCTTCCGATCCCGAAGCCATAAAAGTCAACGCGCCCCGTTCGGCCCCCCCTGCGCCGCCCGAAACCGGAGCATCGAGAAATAACCGACCACGCGCTGCGACCGCTCCACCGATCCGTTCGGCATCGGCAGTGGGCATTGTCACGCTCGACAAGACCAGCGCCCCGCTGGGCAAGGCGTCCAGTGCGCCGCTCTCGAATAGTACCGCATCCGCCTGCGCCGCATTCACGACCATCAGCACTAACGCTTCGGCACCCGAACAGGCATCCGCCGCATTTGCTGCCCGCTTGCCACCATGCCCTTCTAATTGCTGCAAAGCCTTGTCCGATAAATCAAAGCCCTCGACCTCATGGCCATCGCGAAGGAGAGCGGCGGCCATATGGCCGCCCATCGCCCCAAGCCCAACGAATGCGATTTTCATCGAATTATCCCCGCCCGACGAACGGCATGTTTGTCGCCATAATCGTCTGGGACAACACATTCACGTCCAGCGGCAATTCCCCCATGCGCAGCACCGCTTGCGCCACATGCGCCACATCCATAGTCGGTTCGGCCCGGTTCGACCCGTCAGCTTGCGGCACGCCCTTTGCCATCCGCGCGGTCATATCAGAGGCCGTATTTCCGATATCGATCTGACCACAAGCAATCGAGAAGGGCCGCCCGTCCAGTGCAATGGTCTTGGTCAGCCCGCTAATCGCATGTTTCGAGGCAGTATAGGCGGCGGAACCGGGCCGGGGCGTATGGGCCGAGATCGAGCCGTTATTAATGATGCGCCCGCCCTGCGGGTCTTGCGTTTTCATCATCTTCACCGCACCGCTCGCAATCAGGAATGCCCCATCCAGATTGACCGAGACAACTTTGCGCCAATCCTCGAAAGATGTATCGCCCACATCCTGCGGTGGGATATTCGTGCCCGCATTGTTGAAAACCACGTCGATCCGCCCGTATTTCTCACGGATAGTATCATAGAGTGCCGCGACCGAGGCCGGATCGCCCACATCCGTTGCAACCCCTAAACCGCCCACTTCCTGAGCAGCCTTTGCCAGCTTATCCGCGCTACGCGCCGCCATGACGACCGTATGGCCCGCTGCGGCATAGGCGCGCGCAGTGGCAAGGCCGATTCCTTGGCTTGCGCCGGTGATGAGGGCAATGAGGGGCATAGTTCTATCCTTTCGAGAGCATCGTCGCCCCTCTCTTAACCATGCAAGTTGCACAGCGACAAGGATACTGCACTCAGATACGCCGCCAGATGTTAAATCATCCATTGATAAGGGAAATACTCGTTAGCCTTAAGGAGTGGTTGGTGAATCCGCCGGTAAGGTCCGCCTCGAATGCAGTTGTCGGAGCCTACCTATGCCAAGATTCGCGAGACCGATTCCTTGCCCATCCTGCCTGCGCCGTATCCTCATGACGAGTATGGTGGCCCTCACCTTGGCTGGCTGTATCGCGATGGAGAAACCGCGTAATCGTAAGCCCGTGCATGAAGGGGCAGGGTTTCAGGCGGCCCAACGTGATTTTGGAGTTGAAGGCGAAACACGCCTTCTTTCAACATCTCTAAGGCGCGATATGGATCTGGATCGCTGCCGCGCGAATACCCAATACGACAATCTACCCATTCTACGCCCCCATGACAGTGAAGCGCCGATTTCGCGTGGGGATCTGTTGCGCGTCGTTGTCTTGAACGATGAATTGCTCTCAGGTGATTTCGAGATTGAGGAGCAAGGCTTGCTTCGGTTGCCACAGCTTCGCGCCTTTCGCGTTCATGGCGTGACGACCGATGCGCTGGAACGCCAGATCAGGACCGCGTTGGTACGTGAGCAACTCTACCGCGCCGATGCACCACCCGTTTCGGTTAAAATCGTGGACCGTGCGCCAGTTCGCATCCATGTCGGCGGTGCCGTCTATGAACCGGGCGTCGTTGAGATCAACCAGAAATTTGAGCAAGAACGTGACCCCCTGCGTCAAGAGGCTGCGGGTGATCTGTCTACAAATCGTACACTGTCGGGTGCCTTACGCTCGGCGGCGGGTGTGCGGCCCGATGCTGATGTTCAGCGCATCATCCTTCGCCGGGATGGCAAGGAATATCGCGTCGATATGAAAGAGGCTGCGTTAGACCGCAAATTCTATGACCCTTATATGATGGCCGATGATGAGGTCGAAGTACCGTCCATGGGTTGTTTCCAACCCGGCCTTGCCAAGCAAAGCTTCATCACGCGGACAGGTGTTAAGGTTCAGCTTTCTAACCTAACCGTCCCGGCCTTGCGCAACTCGGCTTCGGCCATTGAGGAAGACGCGCGCTCTCTGAAATACGGCACGACACTGCTACAAATCTTGTTCAAGATGAACTGCATCGGCGGTGTCGCGGCAACCAGTGCTGATCGCCATGCCCTTCTTGTCTCGACCAACCCACTGACAAAGGAGACGGAGGTTATTCGTCGATCCGTCGAAGAATTGGTCCGTCGATCTGACCGTGACGAGCACAATCCGATCCTGCTGCCAGACGATTCTATTGCCTGCTATGATAGTAACGTAACAAACATCCGCGATGTTCTTTCAACCTTTAAAGACCTTACCGTTCCCTTTGGTTTGCTTGGGTTGCTCTGAGTGAGCTTTGGCCGACTTATAGGCTTGGTTTTGCGCCGAAGTTTGGTTGCGATTTTCCTGATCGCGCCGATTTGGGGGCTTGCGTATGCGTATGTCACGTATGCGCCCAAGACCTATGCGACGGATATCTTTCTGATCTTGCCGGGAGAGGGCACCAGCGCGAGCATCAATCTTGACAATCTTGGCCAAGCATCGACTTCTGCCTCCTCACCATGGTCGAGCAATAGACTCAGTCCGGTCGAAAGCTACCGCAAACTGCTAATGACCGAAACGGTCCACAGACGGGCGGCCCTGCTGCGGGGTATGGAGCCGGATAAATTTCCAAGGCCAAAGATCAAACTGATCGACCAGACGAATTTTATAACACTCCAGATTAAGGGCAAATCTCCCGAAGGAGCGCAGGCGAATGGCCAAGCGCTTCTCGATGCGTTTAACGTTGAACTGAACCAGCTTCGCGAAACCTTTGCGAATGAACGCGAAAGACCGAACCGCGCTGCAATCCGCCAATATCAGGATAAAGTAACCGATGCGCGCGAGGCGCTGGTGTCGTTTCAGGCAGAAACAGGTCTTGTCTCTGTTGATCAATTCAATGAGCGCATCGCCCTCGTCGAACGTACCGCCAAGCGGGTCGCCGATATCGAAGCGGAACTGGAACGACAGGCGGGGCAAGTCCGCACGTTAGAGCGTGTTTTGGAAGCTGATCCAGCGCAGGCTGCGCTTGCACTTAAACTACGCGCTGATCCGATCTTTCAGGCTTTGTTAGAAGACATGACAGTTGCGAAAATTGCGTTTGAGCGTGCGCGTGTCGAATTTGGCGAACGCCACCCAAAATATATAGAGGCCCGCCGGAACTACGTCTCTATCTCAGACGCGATGATCGAGCGGGGCAAAATCATCACACGACGTGATGAAAAAAGTTTCCGCTCCATCGCCGATTTAGCTACCCATGGCCAGCGTGAATTGATGCTCGGCTCTATGGTCGAACTGGCCGCGACCCGCGACGGCCTGATGGCTGAACTCGTTACCCTGCGGGGCCAACACCGTATCGCACAGGCAGATGTTCAGCGCCTTGCGGGGCCAGCGGGTACGCTGGATCATTTAGTGCGTGAACATCAGGTCGCGCAGGCCGTCTTCGCCTCTGCGCTCGCCAAGGCCGACACAACCAAAGCCGATCAATTCGCCGCGTACCCATTGGCACAAGTCGTTGAGATGCCTTTGGTAAATCTCAAACCAGTATCACCCAGCTTGAAGATCGCGATTATTGCGGCGGTGGCGGCGACATTCTTTATTCTCATGGGCCTTATGCTCATCTGGATGCGTGGCCCTATCCTTCGCTTTGTCGGCAAGGCATTCGCCCATCCCTCCGCTGATATCGAACAGGCGATGCACGAGGCCGCACCCATTCAGCGCCCTGCACCTGCACCGGCAATAGACCCTATGATTATGCGCCCGCCCGCACGTCGCGCGCCGGTTGAGGCACAGACCGAAGACGAGCCGCCAATGCCGGATCGCCAATCGCTCGATGATGAACCGCTGATCGAAATCCCGAAACAGACTCCCTACGGTCTGTCACACAGCTATAGCATTGGCTCGGTCATGGCCGTGCGACTCAGGCCCGATAATGACGCCGCCTGAGCGCCTGCTCACCCATGTCTTGAAGCTGACATGGGCGTTCTACCTGTTCGGCGCCCTTTATGTGGTTGGCCCGGTCCTCGCTTGGTCGCTTGCCGGTTTTGTCGTCTTCTCGCTCTTCCTTGCCCCTTTGATGCGCGAAGACCTACGCGCCGGATTACCACCGCTAACCATCGGTGTGTGGTTTATCTGCATGACCGGAATGTTGATTGTCTTGTGGGTTGGGCATGTTGATTACAGCCTCGGCACTGGGAAAACGATCAAGTCGAGTATCGGCTGGGCGAAGGGCTGGGCATTGTTTCCGCTGTTCCTGTTCATTGGCGCAGCCCTACGCATCCGCCCTGAAATTATCGTCCGTGCCCAATGTGTGCTGGGGTTGCAGACGTTGATTCTGCTGCCGCTGCTCTTGATTGCACCGATGATTGGCCTTCCTGAAAAGCTCTATACCTCGCCGCTGCGCGCGGTCGGCGGGCCGGGGCCGGAATATTTCTCGGTTTATTTCTACACTACCGACCCAGCTAATGGTTCATGGCGTTGGCAGTTTTGGACCCCTTGGTCGCCGTTTGCGGGGTTAATCGGTGTCGTCTTGACCCTTTGCGCCATCGAGGAGCGCCACCCTGTTTGGCGTGCTATTGGTGTGACCGCCGGGTTGATCATCGTCGTGTTGTGCAAATCGCGCATGAGTCTGATCGGTATCGTCGTCGGCTTTGCCGTGCCGCGCTTATTGCCATTACTCCTGCGAAGTTGGGCATGGATGGCACTGGGTGCGCTCTCCACTGTCATGGTTGCCGCCGGAACATGGACGGTGATGACATTATCGGAATCGTGGCAGGCATTTCGCGACCTGCGCGCTAATTCGACCCGCGTGCGTGATACGCTCCAAAGTATCGCCAAGGAACGCTGGTGGACAGAAGCGCCATGGTTCGGGCATGGCTCGGTCGAGCCGGGGGCGCATGTAACCGAGCATATGTTAATCGGAACGCACCACACATGGTTTGGCCTATTGTTCGTAAAGGGCGCAGTGGGCCTATTGATGTTTGCGATCCCGATTATCTGGACATTGGTGATGCTCATGCGCCTGACGATGGTTTCACGCCGAGGCCGATTGCCCCTCGGTTTGATGCTCGGAATGTTGCTGTTTTCCTTTGGCGAAAATCTCGAAGTGCTGGTCTACATGCTCTGGCCCGCCCTCATCATTATCGGCAGTGCGCTGGCCCCAGATAGCAGAGTACAACCATTCACGGCAGAGAGACGAGCTATGCGCGAAGCTTGGTAATCATCAAGCAGCGGACGAAATTTGGCGTTCGAGGCGGCTTTGTTGCATAAATCGGGTTTGGCGCGACTTTCCCTTTTCTGGTGTGACGTTAGGTTTTCAGCACGGCGATTCTTTTGGGCGTACCGAGCATGGTGAAGCGGTTGAGGGCGTCGATGCGGACGTGGAGTTCGGCGACCTGCCTGTCGAATTCACGTGCCATGAGGCCTTGGTCGAGGAGTTTGACGCAGTGCATTTTGGTTTCGACGCGGGATCGTCGGTGGTATCCGGTCAGGCGTTTCCATAACGCCCTGCCAAAGCGCTTGCAGGATCGCAGGGCTTCATTCCTGACGATGGCCCCCTTGGTGGTGGGCTTCCATGGCTTGGCGTTCTTGCGCGGCGGGATGACTGCCGCTGCGCCCCTGTTGGCGATGGCGTCATTGCATTTGCGGGTGTCATACCAGCGAGTGCTACGATCTGCCTCGAAAGTGATTTTTGAAGTTTTTGGTTTTGTGTTTCCCTTTTTTTGCTTATTTGCGAGAGGGTTATCGAGGATGACGTTGAAGATTTCGGACAGGCTGAGTGCCGCTGAGCTGCGCGTTCTGGCGCGGCGGGAGAAGA
>CALFVD010000040.1 GCA_937928005.1 uncultured Neomegalonema sp.
CCCAGCACACTCGCAATTCTGCGTCTTATCGCTTCTCGTCTGGCCTGCGCATCCGCTTTGCGGAGCATGTCGGCAATCCGTGCCTTCTCAGCCTCACGCTCGGCAATCATTAGGGCAATTCGTGTGGTTTCAGGGTGCCGATATCCGATTACTGGTTCAATCCGTGTGGCGGTCATGTAAGTTTCTGCAAGGGTTGTAAGCATCGTCTGATCTCCTCAATTACGTTCTACCCCTATCTATTTCCACAAATAGACCGCATTATCCGAGTCAGCGATTATTCCAATATGTAAGCTGAGCTAATAGATGCCACCACTCTCCGCTTTACGTGCATTCGAGGCCGCCGCCCGCCATCGTTCCCTGTCTGCCGCAGCGCGGGAATTGAATGTCACGCACCCCGCCATCGCGCAGCAGGTCAGGCGGTTGGAATCGTGGTTCGACACGCCACTCCTCATCCGCGCGGGCCGGGGGGTGGAGCCAACCGAGGCGGGAATGCGCCTTGCCACCGGTCTGTCGGAGGGCTTTGCCACTATCCACCGCACAATAGAGGCGATGGTGGCGGATGACGCGCCGTTGCATGTCACGCTCACCCCCACCTTCGCCGTTAGCTGGCTCATGCCGCGTCTGGGCGGGTTTCGCGAGGCGCATCCCGATATCTCCCTCACCCTCGACCCGACGACCGATACTGTGGACTTCAAACGCGGTGCGCATGATCTGGGCATCCGGTTTGGTAAAGGCGACTGGCCCGATCTCGATGTGGAGCGCCTGCTCCCCAGTGACCTTGTCGTCGCCGCCGCGCCTTCGCTGCTGGCCGGTCATGTGGTCGAAAAACCCGCCGACCTGCTGACCCTACCGTGGATACAGGATCTCGGAACTGACGAATTGCGCGTCTGGATGGCGGGGCAGGGTGTCGAGGATGCCCGCCCGCGCAGCGTCGATCAGATGCCCGGCCACATGATGCTCGACGCGATTCGCCGGGGTCAGGGCATCGGTATCACGGGCCGTGCATGGCTCGCCGACGACATCGCCACGGGCCGCGTCGTCACCCTGTTCGACCGTGAGCAATCACCCGATTTGGGTTACTGGATCGCCAGCCGTCCGGGTGTAAAGCGGGCGTCGGTAAAGGCGTTCGTCAAATGGTTGAAAGCGGAATCGGAAAACCACATCGAAAAGTAAGCAAATACGGTTTTCTCAAGCCACGGTATGACAAGTTCGGCAAAATGCAGTTCCACGCTTTGGTTTGGCGATTACATACTTTGCAAACACGGTTGAAGGTGCTGTAAGAGATTCAAGCACTTAAGGAGAAACGCCGTGTCTGCCCTTTCCGCACCATATATGCACGATGAAGCTGCCGCTTTCGAGTTTGTTGAAAGCGTGCTGTGGCCAAACGGCGCGGTATGCCCTCACTGCGGCGGTGTTGATCGCATCACCAAGGTGAAAGCCAATCCTGAGAAGCGTATCCGCGTTGGCCTTCACCGCTGCGGCGATTGCAAGCGCCAGTTTACCGTGAAGGTAGGCACCGTATTCGAGGCATCCAAGGTCAAGCTGCACCTTTGGGTTCAGGCTGTCGTGCTTATGACAGCTTCCAAGAAGGGTATCAGCGCGCACCAGCTACACCGTGTCCTTGGCGTCACCTACAAGACGGCTTGGTTCATGGAGCATCGTATTCGCGAGGCCATGCGCTCTGGCGACCTATCCCCGTTCGGTTCGGGTGGCGGCGTTGTTGAAGTAGACGAGACGTTCATCGGCCACGACAAGACGATCAAGCCGAAAGGTGAGAAGAAGAGTCGCGGTCACGCCCATAAACACAAGGTGCTGTCTCTCGTAGATCGCGACACGGGCCGCTGCCGCGATTTCATCGTGGACGATCTTAAGAAGGCTACGCTTCTGCCGATCCTGCGTGAAAACATCGCCAAAGAGGCGACCGTCTACACGGACGAGGCCGGCCAGTACAACAAGCTGGGCGACGAGTTTGAGGCGCATAACTTCGTAAGCCACAGCAAGGGCGAGTATGGCCGTGGCGTCGTCCATACCAGCACGATTGAGGGCTACTTTTCGATTTTCAAGCGTGGGATGAAAGGTGTCTATCAGCGTTGCGAGAAGAAGCACCTTCATTGCTACGTTGCCGAGTTCTCTTTCCGCGATAGCAACCGCGTCGCGAACGGCGTAGACGATCACCAGCGCGCGCGTCTGGCGCTAGCTGGTGCTGCTGGTAAGCGGTTGAAGTATGACCGGCCTCACGTCTAAGGTCAGTGATGATGTTGAGCCTCAGAACGATAATTGAAGCTGAAAAGATCGTCGAAAGCTATGGCGAATGGAGGTATGGGACCATTCCGAAGGCCGCCTTTCCACTTCGCAAAAAGCGGATGCAGCAAAGCAATGACTGGGCGTGGAGAGTTGTGAAATTCAACGCGCTTTCTGAAAATTTCATTGTGATGGTTCGACTGAACACCCAGATTAGCGAGTATTACGCATATCTCGCTCACATGCGTGAGGACGGTATGGCGGTTGTCTGTAGCCACGACCTGCACACGTCTCACAAAAACTGGCATTGCCATTTTGTGAGGGGCGACATCAATCGGACCGATGCGGGGTATTTACGCGATAAATTTAATATGATTCAATACCCTAGCGGTGGAAGTGAAGTTGAATGCACGGCTAGTTTTGAGATCACGACGGCGAATGCCCTGCTTATTGCAGCGGAGCGCTTTCGGTTCGAGAGGCCTGATCAAAGTGAGTTGGGATTGTGAATCTACAGGAAGTTATATGTAGGTCATTCTGCGACGGGTTTCGCGTACAGTCGATTCCCAAGGGTTTCTCGATTGTTTCGCCGTTTTCATGGCTAGAGGATGATCCATTGGTTTTCTATGCCGCCAAGAAAGACGGAAAGCTTCGTCTTGAAGACAGCGGCGCGTCGTTGATGTACCTTGAGGATGTTGCGGGCGATCTATCGACTGATACCCGTATGGAAACTATTAGAGAGCTAGCAAAGCAGCACGGCGTAACATTTGATGAAGAGACAGTGACGTTCTCAACGCAATGGTTTGACGAGGCCGAAGTTGGACGTGGCGTCATTGATTTTCTCTCATTCATGAACCGCCTTCAAGATTTGCAATTTCTATCTCGTGAGCGTGCGGAGAACGCTTTCAAAGAAGATTTAATCGCCAGCATCCAAGACTATTTTGGTGAAGGATATTCGGTTCAAGAGAGGCAAGAAATCTCGCCTGACAAAGGCGGGTACATCGCCGATGTGCTAGTGAAATCAGATAACGGCAAGGCTGTGGCGGTGTATGCGGCCACGGCGGAGGTCAAAGTTCTTGAGGCTTTACTCGCGGCGGAACTTGTGAAGCGAGAGTCGCTCAACGCTCTGACACCGATCTTGGTCTTTGAAGATTACATCAATTCGATGATTTCTAAAAAGAACCGCAAGCGCAGCATGAACAATGAAGTTTTGAAGCTTGCCGACTGGTCTGGCGGAAAGGATGAAATAATTGAAAAAATCGAATCCAGCTTCCAAATCGCAGCTTGAACGCTTCAAAGAAGCCGCCCGCGAGCTAGGCGTCGATCTGGACGAGGACCAGCTACGCCGCACACTTGGAAAGTTGGCCAAGGTGAAGGAAGCCGAACCGGACGAGCCAAAGAGCGACGATCCGAAGGCCTGACGCCAGCCCGTTAGGACTGGCGCGCTACGGTCAAATCAGGCCGTGTTTGCAAAGTATGCAACCGCCTTTGGTTTGTATCATTCTACCGCCATCAACCGCACCAGAACGTCGCCGTCGGCCACCTGATCGCCCTCGGCGACCAGCACCTCCGCGACCGTCCCGTCTCGTGGTGCTTTCAGCGATTGTTCCATCTTCATCGCCTCCATCACCGCCAGAATCTGACCCGCCGTCACCGCGTCACCCGCCGCTGCTGATACTTGCCGCACGACACCCGGCATCGGTGCTGTCACCGCATCACCCCCCGGCCCTGCACCCGCCGCCACAGCCAACGGATCGACCGTACTAAAGCGTAGCGCGCGCTCGTCGAGCATTACGAGAATATCGCCGTCTCGCCACAGCGTCTCGGCCCGGATGCGCCGTCCGTCGATCTCAACTCGGCCTTCTGCGCCAAACATTACGTCACGCACGGCATCGCCGATCTTCACGCCATAGCGCCCCGGCCCATGCACCCGAACGCTCGCCTCTACCGGCTCGCCATTACGCATGATTGTCACCGCCTGTTGCGCCACGCCCCATGCGCGAAAGCCCGATAGTGAATCCCACGGATCATCCCCGGCTTTCCCCGGTAGGCCCATCGCCGTCAATGCCGCAAGCACGACCGCTTCAGGCGGCACCACGGCCACGGGGGCAAGTCGGTCGATTCCCCGTTCGATCAAGCCAGTATCGACATCGCCAGCGGCAAAATCTGCATCCACCGCCAGCGCGCGTAGGAACGCCACATTCGTAACCGTCCCCGCGATCCGCGTTGCATCCAGCGCCGTGCGTAGCTTGGCCAATGCCGCCTCGCGCGTGCGGCCATGTACCGTCACCTTTGCAATCATCGGATCGTAATGCGCCGTGACCGTATCGCCTTCGCGCACCCCGGTATCAACCCGCGCCAGCCCCTCCGGCATGGTCAACCGCTCCAACCGCCCCGTCGCGGGCATGAAGTTATTCGCTGCATCCTCGGCATAAATGCGCGCCTCGAAGGCATGGCCGAAGAATTCCAGATCATCCTGCGCGGGTACGACTTTCTCCCCCGCCGCCGCCCGTATCTGCCATTCCACCAGATCGACGCCCGTAATCGCCTCCGTCACCGGATGCTCGACCTGTAGGCGTGTGTTCATCTCCATGAAGTAGAAGCGATCCGTGCGTAGCCCGTCGCTCGCATCGACCAGAAATTCGACCGTCCCCGCCCCTTCATAGCCGATAGCCGCCGCAGCACGCACCGCCGCCTCACCCATCGCTGCGCGCATCCCTGCGGTCATGCCCGGTGCAGGGGCTTCCTCGATTACCTTTTGATGCCGCCGTTGTAGCGAGCAATCGCGCTCGAACAGATAGACGGGTGGATTATGTTTGTCGGCGAACACTTGCACTTCGATATGTCGGGGTCGCGCGACGTATTTCTCGACCAGCACATGCCCATCGCCAAAGCTAGCCTCGCCCTCGCGTTTGGCCGAGTCCAGCGCCTCGGCAAATTCCTCGCGCAGATCGACCCGGCGCATTCCCTTGCCGCCACCGCCCGCCCGCGCCTTGATGAGCACGGGAAACCCGATTTGCGCCGCCTCACCGGCCAAAAACCCCGGTTCCTGTTCTTCGCCATGATAGCCCGGTACGACCGGCACCCCGGCATCTTCCATCAGGCGCTTGGCCGCATCTTTATGCCCCATCGCCCGAATCGCGCTTGCGGAGGGGCCGATGAACACGATCCCCTCTTGAGCCAGACGCTCTGCAAAATCGGGATTCTCCGATAGAAAACCATAGCCCGGATGCACGGCTTCGGCCCCCGTGCGCTTGCATGCTTCGATAATGGCATCAATCTTCAGATAGCTTTCCGCCGCCGCCGCAGGCCCGATCCGCACTGCCTCATCAGCGGCCGCCGTATGCAGCGCATCGGCATCGGCGTCGGAATAGACGGCGACCGTGCGTATCCCCATCCGTTGCGCCGTCTGCATCACCCGACAGGCGATCTCCCCCCGGTTCGCGATCAGGATTTTCTTGAACATAATGGCCTGCCCCTCGCTGCGTGCATCGCGACATTGCCCCGTGCATCCATCGCGGCGCAAGCGTCCTTGTCGCGAATCCGTCACTGTATGCATGATATAGACTGTTGCCGCTGCGTTGTTTTCCGGTCTAGCGTCTAGATACGGAATAACAAAATACGATCACAGGGAGAGTATAATGACAGACATGACGACATTCGAGAAACTGGCAGGCGAGGGGCGCGTCAATCGCCGCGAGTTCATTCAGGCCGGTTTAGCCGCAGGCGTCAGTGTCGCCGCCGCCTCCACCGCCTTCGACAAGGCGCTCGCCGCGACACCCAAAAAGGGCGGCACCTATATTCAGGCGCTCACGGGTGGCTCGTCCTCCGACAGCCTCGACCCCGCGACGATCCTCGACAGCTTTATGATCAACGTCTCATCGGGTCAGCTTCGCAACAACCTCACCGAAATCGGCCCCGACAATCAGCTTCGCGGCGAATTGGCCGAACATTGGGAAGCGACCCCCGACGCCAAGGAATGGACCTTTGCATTGCGTAAGGGTGTCGAATTCCACAACGGCAAGACCATGACCGCCGAGGACGTGGTGCAGTCGATGCAGCACCACATGGGCGAGGATAACAAATCCGCCGCCAACGGCCTGATGAAGCAGGTTGAATCGGTGAAGGCCGATGGCGATAACGTCGTCTTCGCACTGGCGGGTGGCAATGCTGACTTCCCCTTCATCCTCTCAGATTACCACATCAACATCTGCCCCGCGAAAGATGGTGGCGGCATTGATTGGGAATCGGGCGTGGGCACGGGTGCCTACATGCTGGAGGAGTTCGACGCGGGTGTGCGCGTCAACGTCAAGCGTAACCCGAACTACTGGAAGGAAAACGCGGGCTATTTCGACGAGGTGCAGAATCTGTTCGTCGCCGATGCCGCTGCGCGTACTGCCGCTGTTCGTACGGGCGAAATTCATTCCATGTCCAACATGGATATTGCCACCGCGCCGCTGCTAAAGCGTGACAAGAACGTGGTGGTGGTGCCAACCTACGGCAACAAGCACGTCGTCCTGCCGATGGATTGCCGCGCCGAGCCGTTCAGCGATAACCACGTCCGTCTGGCGCTGAAATACGCCGTCGACCGCGAGGAAATGCTGGAAAAGATCACCCGTGGCTTCGGCGAGGTCGGCAACGACTTCCCCATCGGCCCGGCCAACGTCAACCGCGCCACCGCCGAGGAAATCCCCCAGCGGATGTTTGATCCCGACAAGGCAAAGTTCCACCTCAAAAAGGCTGGAATGGACAACCTGTCGCTCAAGCTCCACCTCGCCGATTCCGCCTTCGAGGGCGCGGTTGATGCGGGTCAGCTTTACTCCGAAAGCGCCAAGAAAGCGGGCATCGACCTGTCGGTCGTGCGCGAGCCTGAGGATGGTTACTGGTCAAATATCTGGATGAAAAAGCCGTTCTTGGGCGGGTATTGGGGTGGTCGTCCGACCGCCGATTGGATGTTCAGCCAAGTCTATTCCTCCGGTGCCGAGTGGAACGAGAGCTTCTGGGAAAACCGCACATTCAACAAGCTGCTCGTCTGGGCACGTTCTGAGTTGAACCCAGAGAAGCGCCGCGAAATCTATGTCGAAATGCAGCAAATCTGCCACGACGACTGCGGCTCGGTCATCCCGATGTTCATGGCCTACACCCATGTCATCCGCAAGGAAATCGGCCTCCCCGATCAGGTCGCGTCCAACTGGGAACTCGACGGCCACAAGAACGCCGAACGCTGGTGGCTCACCACCTGATAATCGCGCAAAAAAACCGCATCCCCGGCGCAATGGCCGGGGATGCACATGAATGAACTAAAAGGACCACCCCCCATGGACGCCGTCTTCTCGCGCCGCAACCTGATCGAACCCGCCGCGCTGCGCGGGATGATGAAACGGTCCGACCTGCGCGGCGCGATGCAGGCTGGCTCGCATTTCGGCGCGATCCTACTGACCGGGTGGCTACTATCGCAGGCATGGGGCACCCTCTGGGCCATTCCCGTCTTCATCGCCCACGGCACGCTGATCAATTTCCTCTACGCGGGCCAGCACGAGTTGAGCCATAATACCCCCTTCAAGACGAAATCGCTGAACGAATGGGTGGGCCGCCTCATCGGCTTCCTGATGCTCTACCCCCGCACCTTCGACCAGATTCAGCACCACGCCCATCACCAGCATACGCAGGATTGGGAGAAGGACGGCGAGCTGGTCCGCCAGCCTTACACCTTGCGCAGCTATCTATTGTGGTTCCTCGGCCCAACCTATTGGTACAGCCGCGTCGCCCGCATTATGCGCCTGACGCGCGGCATCGTTATCGAACCATATATCCGCCCCGATCAGGAAGCGACGGTCATCGCCGAGGGCCGCTGGCACACCGCGCTATATGCCGCCATCGCGCTGATCTCGGTTGCGGCGGGCAGTTGGTTCGCCGTGATCTACTGGCTCTCCCCCATGCTGCTGACCAAGCCGATCCACCAGCTTCAAAACACCATCGAGCATCTCGGCCTCAGCCATGAGGACGATATCCTCCAGAACACCCGCTCGACCGACACCAATGCCCTCATGCGCTGGATGTGCTGGAACATGCAGTACCACACCGCGCATCACAGCTTCCCGGCGGTCCCTTTCCATGCCCTCAAGGACTTGAATGACACCATCGAAACCCGCATCGGCCATGAGGTTCACCGCATGGGCTATATCGAGTTTCAGATCGAGGTGATCCGCAAGCTATGGGGCGGCAAATCCGAAGCCGACTACCCCAGCGACGAGGTATGGATCGCGCGGGGACCGTCTGGGCGGATGGTGGCGGTGGATTGATGGAGTTTCCCGTAGCTTTTCGCCCGTTGCCGGGAGAAACGGCAGAAGAATACAACGAACGATTTGGAACGGTAAGCGGTAGAGAAGAAAAGCATGCTCGTGATGTTCTTGAACACCATTTCGGCATACCCGAAGACGAACTCAAGGGATTTATGCTTACTGCACGATCTTTCTGGATCGATTTCATCACAAGACATATAACCAGCGTACACGAGCGTGGTGGCACACGCTATGCCGCCATAAAATTTGCTCAAAAGAAAGTCGATTGGCCAATCGAGGAGATTGAAGAACTCGTGGACTCGGTTTGGAAATGACAACCAGAACCCCAAACCTCCGCGTCTTCCAATCCCTCTGGGCGATGCAGCCCTATACCGACATGGGCGAAGCCTTCGACAAGGTACGCGACGCGGGTTTCGAGGGTATGGCCATCGACCTCGGCGCAGCCGATATCGCCACGGCCATGACCACCCGCCCCCATTTCGAGCGCACGGGCCTTACGCCGCTCATTGTCGCCTTCCCAAAGACCGTCGCAAGCCTGCGCGAACCGTTGGAGATGGCCCGCGACTTCGGCGCGCCCTTCGTCATCGTCATCGGACAGGTCTTTCCCCTCACCGTCGAGGGCGCGATCCCGATCATTCGCCGCTGGATGGAAATGTCCGAAGAAATCGGCATCCCGATTCAGTTCGAGACGCATCGCAACTGTATCACCAACGACCTGTTTGCGATGCTCTCCCTGATGGACGCCATCCCCGACATGCCGATCTGTGCCGACCTATCGCATTACGTGGTCGACCGCGAATTCTGGTATCCGCTATCGGATTTCGACCAATCCCTCATCGCCCGCATTCTCGCCCGCGCCAGCAGTTTTCAGGGCCGCGTCGCCAGTCGCCAACAGATCCAGCTCCAACTCGATTTCCCTCAGCACCGCAAATGGGTTGAGCTGTTCGAGGCATGGTGGGAACAGGGTTTCCGCCACTGGCACCACCGCCACCCCGGCGAGGCTCCGGTCTTTTTGTGTGAGCTTGGCCCACCTGAATACGCGATGACTGGTCCCGACGGTAAGGAAATGTCGGATCGTTGGGTCGAAGCCCTCCAACTGCACGATACGGCCCAACGGTTATGGGCAAAGATCTGCGCGGAAAAGCAGAGCGATATCTGATTAACTTGATCGCGTATCAATCTATAGCCATTTGCGATAATACATCCCATACATGACTCATGAGGTTGCTGCTCCCCCTGAGAGTTGAGAAGCTCTCTGGCGGTTAGACCGAAAGGAGAGCAGCGATGGGATATTATGTTGGACTGGATGTGAGTCTCAAGACGACGGCGATCTGCATTGTCGGAGATGATGGGATGGTTGTTTGGCAAGGGAGTTCTGACACGCACCCTGAGATGATCGTGGAGGCGGTCTATCGCTGGTCTGG
>CALFVD010000041.1 GCA_937928005.1 uncultured Neomegalonema sp.
GACCGAACGGGAGAAGCAGGGCAACCGCACCCGCTCGGGCAGGCGGGCGCGGGCTGTCCTCGGGCTGCGCAACATCGGCTACACCATGCGCCGCTTCGTCCAGCTCGAAAAGGCCCGCGTGGCATCCGCCTGAAGCGGATCAGGGGCGCAATGCGACCACCCCCCCACAATATCGACCCGAAAAGCCGCTCAAACCACCCAAACAAGCCCTGAAGCGCCAGAAAAATACAAACGTCACACAAAACCGGATAAATCAGCGGTTATCAGAAGTGCTCTTCAGGATAATCGCAATTCGCTTTAACCGCCGTAGAACTCGCTCTGGCCTCCGACAAAGCTCTGCCAACCAAACCAATAAGCGATGTGACCAGGCAGGCGTGGCAAGCGTTGTCCTGCGGGGCCAATCAGCCCTTCTTCCTCAACGCGCCATACACCGTCACTGGATGTGAGAGTATCACCGCTACCTGTAAACTGCTTCCCGCCAGAGCCATACGCGCGCACGGTGCGAGTATCAGCATCACCCACCAGTACCACGTCTTGGAAGCCAACACGGTCGTTGATCGACTTACCCCCGATGAAAGCACGCAAAGGGTATGCCTTGGCTCCACCCGGCACGCGCAGGCCAAAGACATAGTCTTTTTGCTTCAGATCACGTCCCCCACCCTGCGACGGGAACATCAGATCATCCGAGCTAAAATAATCGTTATAAACGACACCTGAACCGTAGTTGCGGCTATGCCCGGTCTGGAGCGATAGAACGCGTGTATCAGGGTGTTTGCGACGCCATTCAGACCACGCAGTGATCGTAACAGGCAACGTCTTCAGCTCTATACCGCTATTTACCAGTGGCCCGGCCACCGGCTTGCCCGTGAACTGATTCCACAAGCTATCGGTCTGGCGGTCAAACATCAGCTTGTTGGAACGATAGAGAAAACCAGACGAGCCAAAGACCAACGGTTCTGATCGCCCCGGAACGGTCGTATCGTAAAGGACGCCCGCACCGCAAAGCGTACAATAAGCAAGCGCGACAGGCTTACCGCCGATTACGTCGTTAAACATCTCGTGCCAGCCCATGATGCGCAGGGGATAAGCACGGGCATCGCCATTGATTTCGACCCCAAAGACAAGATCGTCATCGAGCAGATAGGTCGCTTCCGGCGCGGATATCAGGGATGGGTTATCCAGTGATGGGATACCATCAACCTTTACACCACCCCACGCGATTTCTTCCAGCCGGATACGCATGTTCTGCGATGCGCTGCGTTCACCACCCAGGAAACGCATGAAATTCGGGTCAATGCGGCGCAGGCTTTCGAGCTTGATCGCGCGATAGCTGGCATGGGGCGTAACTTCTGGATGCGCTTCCTGCCATAGCATCGCATCGAACCAATCACCCGCACGCTCGCCAGTCAGAGAGGCAAAGGCTCGGTTATAATCAGCACGCAAAGCTCCTCGCCCCGAATAGCGCATTCCGAGGACCACCGCCGGTATGGCATCCCGCCGCCGTTCGCGTGTAACCGTCTGAAGGGCGGCGCGGCTCGCGTCAGGAGGGCCAAAAACGATGGCGCGGCTCAGACTCTCCATATCGACGGCTAAGGATGGCCCCGCCCACAGCGAAGCGATTAGGGCAAGTGTCTTTCCAAGTCTTCCAAACATGCGCAATCTCCATTGTGAAGGTCATACCTAATGAAACGATCTTGTATGAAAAGGTCGAATCACGCTTGCGCCGCACGTCGTGATGTTTGTTTCAGAAGGGTGCTTAGGAATAAAATGGACTTCGTCACCGATCCCAGACAGTTCATTTATTGACGCTATGCGGTATTTTCCAAGCCATGTTTTGGAATGCCTGCTCTGGTGCGATGTATCCGATGGCCGAATGTCGGCGCTGTCGGTTGGAGAAGACCTCAATATACTCGAAGATAGCGACCTTCGCTTCGGCGTGTGATTTGAATGTCTGCTGGTGAACTAGCGAAGCGGCTGTCAAAGCCGGATACGAGGTAAATCGGAGTTTATCTGTCGGCAAGGCAGGTGCCGAATGCCTTGGCTTGCACCTTGCGGTAAATCAAATATAAACCCAGTGGCTTCTGGTAACGTAGACGCCACTTTGATTTTATGAGGTTCGGCAATACGCTTGGCCGTACATGTTCGACCTAAGACACGCTTGATGACATCAAACGAGAGATGCCCATGACCGAGACGACAATCGTGCCTCCCACCACAACTGCGGGACCGGCACCGGTCATTCGGCTCATCGGCTGGTGTACATTAGCGGTGATGCTGGCGTTTCTCGTGAACAACGTCCTGACATTCTGGTTTGATTGGCCGGGGATTGCGCCCTTTTTAGGCATGGATTCGACCGGAACAATCGGCATTCAGGCGGGTTTGCAACTCATCATCTACATTGCACTCATCGGTTTAGCGATCCAATACGCCCTATCGCGTGGAGACGCCCCCCTACGGCGCGATGCCGAAATCGTTACGGGATGGAATACGTTCTTCATTCGGGCGGCCTTTTGGGTCGTGTTCCTCGTCGGGCTGGTCGATACGGCAATCTCTGCCTTGCGGGTCGAGGATATGTTGCCCCAATTGCTGGGCGACGAGATGGCGTCTAATCTCGTGAAATCGGCGTATAGAGGCTATTACGTACATGGTCCGGTTGTTTTGCTGGGCATTGCAATGGCCTGTGTGACACGCACTCTGGGCTTTTTGTGGCTGGCGCTGCTGGTGGTCGTGGCGGAGTTGGGGATCGTGTTCACGCGGTTCGTCTTCTCGTATGAACAAGCATATATGGGCGATTTGGTTCGGTTTTGGTACGCCGCGCTCTTCTTGTTTGCGAGTGCCTATACCTTGCTTGAAGACGGGCATGTTCGGGTGGATGTGTTTTATGCCGGATTCACACGGCGCAACAAGGCACTGGTCAACTCGGTGGGGTCAATCCTGCTTGGCATGTCGCTGTGCTGGACTGTGATCGTGCTGGGGATGTGGAGCAAGTCGAGCATTATCAATAGCCCGATCCTCGTCTATGAAGTCACACAATCGGGCTTTGGCCTCTACCTCAAATACTTCATGGCCGGATTTCTCGCCGTCTTCGCCGTTTCGATGATGATGCAGTTCGTCGCCATGCTGTTTGAAGCATCCGCCGACCGCCGGGGCGAACCCGGCGCACGCAAGATCTCGACCGAAATCACCCACTGATTCTTTTCCCTCCCGCACGAGGCATTCGATGGAACTCTACTTCCTGGGCCTGCTCGTCCTTCTCATGGTCATCGCATTGGCATCCGGCTTTCCGGTTGCCTTCGCCCTGCCCGGCTCCGCCATCCTGACGATTCTCGCCGCCGCCGCCGCCGGATATATCGGCGCGGGCGATACGGGCGCATATTTCGCGGAAGGGGGCGGGCCGTCCGAATGGCTCTCGGCGGGGGTGACGAACTTTCGAGGGGTCTATTGGGAGGTCGAGCGCGACACGCTGATTGCGATTCCGCTGTTCATTTTCATGGGCATCATGCTCCAACGGTCAAAAATTGCCGAAGACCTACTCGTCACAATGGCGCAGTTGTTTGGGCCGATCCCCGGCGGTCTGGGGATTTCGGTTGTGTTTGTGGGCGCGCTATTGGCGGCAACGACGGGGATTGTGGGCGCGACCGTGGTGGCAATGGGGTTGATCTCGCTTCCCGCAATGCTCTCGCGGAATTACTCGCCAGCCCTCGCATCCGGCACCATCTGCGCCTCTGGTACGCTGGGCCAGATTATCCCGCCCTCCATCGTCCTCATCATCCTTGCCGACCAATTGGCCAGCGCGGTCGATCAGGCGGGAACACTACGCAAGGAATTATACAAGTCATCGACGGGTGAGTTGACCATTCCATCCGAGTTCGGCGTCGTCTCGACCAGCGCAGGGGACATGTTCCTTGGCGCGTTCGTACCCGGTATCTTGCTCGTGCTACTGTATATGGCGTTTATTCTGCTGTTCGCGTTTCTACGCCCCAAATACGCGCCTGCGGTGCATTACGAAGGCAAATTTGATGCAGCGTTCTGGGGCAAGGTCTTTATCACGCTGGTGCCACCGCTCGCGCTGATCTTCCTCGTCCTTGGCTCGATCATCGGGGGTATCGCAACGGTGAACCAAGCGGGCGCAATCGGTGCGGCGGGCGCGATGATCATGGCGGGGTATCGCCTCAAGCAAGGCTCGGCAACGGCTTTTGCCCCCGCCCTACTGGCCCTGATTGCCATGGCTGGCATCATGTGGGTGACGAGCAATTACGACACCAATATCAAAAGCATCGACAGCCCCGAAGACGAATTCGGGATCATGGCTGCGCTGGTCGCCGTGGGGTTGCTGACCCTGTCACTGGTCTGGAGCGGGTGGCGGGTGTTTCGCATCGAGGATACGCTGCGCGGTGTGATGATCGAAACGGCGAAAACAACCTCGCTGGTCTTTATCATCCTGCTCGGTGCGGCCATGCTGACCTCTGCGTTTCGCGCGTTCGGTGGCGAGGAGTTGGTGCGTGAGTTTCTGAACACATTGCCGGGCGGTTTTTGGACACAGTTCATCATCGTGATGGCAGTGATCTTTGTGTTGGGCTTCTTCCTCGACTTTATTGAGATCGCCGTGGTCGTGGTGCCCATCGTCGCGCCCATCCTGCTGGCTGACCCTAGCGCCAACGTCACCGCCGTATGGCTGGGCGTGATGATTGGGCTGAATATCCAGACCAGCTTCCTGACGCCGCCTTTCGGCTTTGCACTGTTCTACTTGCGCGGTGTTGCCCCGCCTTCGGTGAAGACAACGCAGATTTATAAGGGTGTGGTGGCGTTCATCGCGTTGCAGCTCATCGCGCTGACCATCGTGGGGTTCAACCCGTCATTGGTGAACTACCTGCCTAACCGCTTGTCACTGACCGCCGAGACGGCGCCGCCGCCGCTGAACCCGAAACTGCAATATTGCATGGAAAATTTTGTTTCCGACGAGTTCGCGGCGCGTGGACCAGCCCTGAAATCGGCCATCGATACCGCCGAGGCACTCGATATTTCTTATCTACCGAAAGGCTTGCGTAAGGATATAGAGAAGAGCTTTGAAGCGGCGCGCGGCACATTCGAGTCGATAGACCGGATCGCAGCCGCCGAAACCGAAGTTTCCGCCCAAACGGCGGGCTATAAACCGCTGCATATCGAAGTGCGTGCGCTAACGCGGCGGATCGGCCAGATTGATGAGCATCTCAAGGAATTGACTACCGACCTACGCCGTGCCGATGACGAAGCGGTCAAAACAAGCATCACGAAGCATCTCGAGGAATTGGAAACCGAGAAAGCGCAGCTCGAAGGGGCAATTCCGGCAGAATGGGAGGGTGAGCATGAAAGATTCAAGGTTCTGACCAAGGCCGAAAGCGACGCGCGGCGTGATTATCGTCGCGGCTCTGACAAAGCATATGGGCCAATCGCCGAAGCGATGGAGTTGATTGCGGGCGGTGATCCGCTGGCCGAGCAACGCAGTATCCTTACCGCCCTACGCGCCGATATCGACGGGTTGGACAAAGAAACAGCGGAAGAACGGATCAAAGAGGCTGAGCGCGCGATGAGCGTCGCGGCGAATGTCAATGATGTCCGCAGCCCGCTGAGCAAAGCACGCCGCGAATATCGCCGGACGCCAGACATGGAGAAAATCATCGGCAAGATCGACGAAGCCATCGAGAATTTCGAGAGCGAAGTGGCATGGCGGCAAAAGGCTCAGAACGATCTGCTGCCGGGGCTGAACACCTACACTGCGGCGATAGGCGATACCATCGGCCTGCGCCAGCAGCGCCGCCTGCCCCGTGAACAGGCGCTTTACGTTGCGTCCTGCTCGTCGAACCACCGCGACATCTCGTTGAGCTTCTGATGGCCATACCAATCCACATCATCGGCGGCGGCATGGCCGGGTCGGAGGCGGCTTGGCAGGCAGCGGAGCGCGGGGCACAGGTGGTGCTGCACGAGATGCGGCCCCACCGAAAGACCCATGCGCACCAAACCGAGGGGTTGGCCGAATTAGTCTGCTCCAACTCGTTCCGGTCGGACGACCATGAGACGAATGCGGTCGGCCTGCTGCATCAGGAGATGCGTGAGGCTGGATCGCTGATCATGCGGATGGCGGACCAACATTCGCTACCCGCCGGGGGTGCGTTGGCCGTGGACCGTGATGGATTTTCGGCGGCGGTGACGGCGGCATTGGCCGAGCATCCTAATGTGACGCTGGAGCGTGGTGAGATCGAAGGATTGCCCCCCGCCGAGTGGGAAAACGTGATCGTGGCGACCGGGCCACTGACTTCGCCCGCGCTGGCCGAGGGGATCGCGGCGCTGACGGGGGCGGAAAGCCTCGCCTTCTTCGATGCCATCGCGCCGATCATCCATGCGGATAGCATTGACCTCTCGAAAGCGTGGTTTCAGTCACGCTATGACAAGGGCGAGACGGAGGCCGAGCAGACGGCGTATCTCAACTGTCCAATGGATCGTGAGCAATATGAGGGGTTTATCGACGCCCTGCTTGCCGCGCCGAAAACCCAGTTCAAGGATTGGGAAAAGGACACGCCCTATTTCGAGGGTTGCCTACCCATTGAGGTCATGGCCGAGCGGGGGCGCGAGACGCTGCGTTTTGGGCCGCTGAAGCCGGTCGGACTGACGAACGCGCATGACCCGCAAACCAAAGCCTATGCGGTGGTTCAATTGCGCCGGGAAAATGCGCTGGGCACGCTGATGAACCTCGTCGGCTTCCAGACGAAAATGACCTATGGCGCGCAAGTCGAGGTGCTACGCACCATCCCCGGTCTGGAAAAGGCGGAATTCGCGCGGTTGGGCGGTATCCATCGCAATACTTTCATCAATTCGCCGATCCTGCTGGATGGAAAGATGCGGTTGAAGGCCGATCCGCGCCTGCGCTTTGCGGGGCAGATCACGGGGGTCGAAGGCTATGTCGAATCGGCGGCTATGGGCTTGCTGGCCGGTCGGTTTGCTGCCGCTGAGGTGTTGGGCGGAACACAGGACGCGCCCCCCAGCGATACCTCGCATGGCGCATTGCTGAACCACATCACGGGCGGGGCCGAGGCGGAGACGTTCCAGCCGATGAACGCGAATTTCGGCCTGTTCCCGCCACTCGATGATACCGTTCGCAAAGGACGACGGGGCAAGAAAGACCGGCAGAAAGCCTATACCGACCGGGCCAAAGCGTCTTGGGCGGCGTGGCTGGAGGAACGGCGGGAGGCAGCATGAGCGGAGACGATTTTTTCGATCATGCCTATGGGCTGGAAAACGCCGAGCAGACGGCGGCGCATTATGCACGCTTTGCCGCCAGTTATGAAACCTCGATGCGCGAAAACGGCTATGTAACGCCTACGCGCTGTGCCGATGCGCTACGCGAATGTGGTGTGACGCCCGATACGACGATTCTTGATATCGGATGTGGGACGGGCTTGAGCGGCGAAGCCTTGCAAACGGCGGGGTTTGGGGTGCTGGACGGCACCGATTTTTCCGCCGAGATGCTGGCCTATGCACGCGACAAGGCAATCTACCGGGCGCTGGTGCAGGGCGGTTTGGATGCGCTGCCTGATGATGCGCGCTATGGCGCGGCGGTGGCGGCGGGGGTGTTCAGCCCCGGCCATGCACCCGCAAGCCTGATTGACGATGTGCTGGCGCGGTTGGAGCCGGAGGGCGTGTTCGTCTTTTCGCTCAACGACCATGCGGTTGCGGATGGGTCGTATGACGGGCGGGTGCATGAATTGCTGGATGCCTGCGGGGCCGATTTACTGTTCCGCGAATACGGGCCGCATATGCCAGGGCAGGACGTGCAGGCGTGGGTGTTGGCGCTACGGCGACGATAGCTCTACCAACGGCGGGTGATGCTACGCCAGAGGGTCGAGAAATTAGCACGGAACAGGGATGCGGCAGGTTCGGCCAACGCCGCAAGAGTGGCTGGTCCCTGCGCTATCGCCGCAAGCGCACGGTCGGCGGCGGCAACCTCCATGAATGCAGGAGAGGTAGCGGGCGGCAGCGTGGAGCGTGTCTTGCGGGCGCGAGCAATCGCCGCACGCCCCTGCGCCGCCATATCGGAGATGGTCTGTGCAAATGCCGGGTCCGCCTTGCCCTCACGCACCGCGCGCCAATCAATTTCGCCCGGTAGAGGCCGACCACCCTGCCCGGCCAGAACCGGCAATGCGGCTAGATATCGCGCTGTGCCGATGCCCTGCCCAGCATCCAGCGCAACCGTATCGGCCTCTCCGCCCATTGCGCGCATGGCGAGGAGGGCAAGCGATCCGGCGGTATCGCGCAAGTAGGTGGTTAGGTCCGCACTCTGCGCCGGGAAGATTGGGGCGAGGTCATGTGCGCGGGCGTCGATCAGGGCATCGAAGGGCGCGCGGGGCAGGTTTGTGGCGCCAATCACGGCGGCGAGGGGTTGCACGACCTCATGGCTACGCACGCGGCCCTCACCGATCATATCAAGCGTATCGCGCCACCATTGCAGGCGGATTTCACCGATCATTGGCTCGGAGACCAGCGGCGCAATCTTGGCGATTTCGAGGTTGAAGGCATAGAGCGCGAACAATCCCTCGCGCGCATCGGGAGGCGCGAAGAGGGCCGTACGAAAGCGCACCGGGTCGCCCTTGCGGACAATCTCGCCGCAAGGGGAGAGGTCGGTCACTCGGCAGCAATCCGGCTGGAGACAGGAGCACCGTCGCGGACGAGCTTATACAGCAGCGCGTCCTCTAACGCCTGAAACGAGGCGTCGACGATGTTGGCGCTAACGCCGACGGTGGACCATTGGTTTCCGGTGCCATCCGTACTGACAATCAGCACGCGGGTGACGGCTTCGGTGCCGGTTCCAATTATACGGACCTTGAAATCGACCAGCTCAAAATCCTCGATATAGGATTGGTATTTGCCAAGGTCTTTCTGAAGGGCGCGGCTGAGGGCATTGACCGGGCCTTGGTCGGCCTGCGTGGCGGGGTCGAGGCTTTCAGAAGCGGAGATGAAACGTTCGTTATCGACGCATACTTTGACCACGGCTTCGGAGGCCGTAACCTCCTCGCCATTGGCATTGAAGCGGCGCTCAACCGTGACGCGGTAGCGTTCGACGGTGAAATAATTCGGCATCTGATCAAGGAACTTGCGGGCAAGGAGTACGAAGCTTGCCTCCGCGCTGTCATAGGCGAAACCGGCCTCCTCCAGCCGTTTTACCTCATCAAGCAGGCGGGCGAGGCGGGAATCGTCGGGGCTGGCGGTGATACCGGCATCGGACAAGCGTTTGAGCAGGTTGGAGCGGCCCGCTTGGTTTGACATGGGGATGATACGTTCATTGCCCACCGCTTCGGGGGGGATATGCTCGTAGGTGGTGGGGTCGCGGACAATGGCGGAGGCGTGCAGGCCCGCTTTATGGGCGAAGGCCGCCGCGCCGATATAGGGGGCGTGGGGGTTTGGCGCGCGGTTGAGGATATCATCGAGCAGCGCCGAAATGCGGGGGAGTTTAGCGAGATTTTCGGCGGTGATGCCCGTCTCCAGCGTATCAGCATAGGGCCGCTTGAGCAGGAGTGTGGGGATGAGGGTGACGAGGTTGGCGTTGCCGCATCGCTCGCCAAGGCCGTTGAGGGTGCCTTGGATCTGGCGCGCACCCGCATCGACGGCAGCGAGGGTGTTGGCGACGGCATTGCCGGTATCGTCATGGGTGTGGATGCCGATGCGGTGCCCGCCAAAACGGGCGCAGACGGCGGCGGTGATCGCATGGACTTCCGCCGGGAGGGTGCCGCCATTGGTATCGCACAGCACGGCCCAGCGCGCGCCCGCGTCTAGGGCGGCGGCGAGGCAATCGAGGGCGTAGGCGGGATTGGCCTTGTAGCCATCAAAGAAATGCTCGGCATCGAACAGGGCTTCGCGCTCTTGCGCGACGCAATGGGCAATGGAGGCGCGAATATTGTCGAGGTTTTCGTCATTGGTAATGCGCAGGGCGGTTTCGACGTGGAACACATGGGTCTTGCCGACGAGGCAGACGGTATCGGTGCCCGCGTTTAGCACGCCCGCGAGGGTTTCGTCGTTCTCGGCGGAGCGACCCGCACGCTTGGTCATACCGAAGGCGAGGAATTTGGCGTGTTTCGGTCGCGGTGGACGGGCAAAGAACTCGGTATCGACGGGGTTCGCGCCGGGCCAGCCGCCCTCGATATAGTCGATGCCCAGATCGTCGAGGGCGGCGGCGATGCGGTGCTTATCGGCGGCGGAGAAATCGACGCCTTGGGTCTGTTGCCCGTCGCGGAGGGTTGTGTCGAAGAGGTAGAGCCGTTCTTTCTCCACCGCGCGGCCCCCGATTTGATCCGGGGTCTCGCCATGCAGCGTATCGACCGTCGAGACCCCGGATCGCGCTTCGCTTGTCCGGGGATGCGGGTTTTCTTCGATCTCGGTCATGGGGGTCACTCGTGGTATCGGCGGAGGGTATCCGGCATGGGGGTGCGCTCGATGGCGGCGGCGAGGTCAGGGGCATTCGGGGTGTCGAATTCGGCCCCCGCGCCCGGCGTAATTCGGACGCCAATGCCGATTTGGTTGCAATACTGGCCCACGCGGTCGCGGGGGCGGAAGCCTTCGGACGCGATGCAGGATTCGAGGGCACGCTTGAGACGCTCGATGGTGGCATCGTCGCGGGCGGCCTGCTCACGGGCGGCTTGGGCGGAGGTTTTGAAGGAGGAACTAGTCATTATGGAAGCCACAAAGAGATAAGCGCCCGAACCGAGAGCGAGAACAGAGGTAGATTTGCTCAGACATTCTCCACCTCCGGCAGTTTCGATGCATCAAACGAAGGAGTAAGCGTCCATTCCGCACCTAGCGACGTATCTTTTACCTCGACACCAGCGGCGATGATGGCATCGCGGATACCATCTGCCTTGGCAAAATCACGATCCTTCTTCGCGGCAGCCCGATCAGCGAGAAGGCCGTCGATCAGACTGGCAATACCGTCATCAGCCTCGTCGATAGCATCCCAACCGGCAAGTTCATCGGTCAGCAACCCCAAAAGCATCGCCCCCGCCTTCAACGAAGCTAAATCACCCTTGCCGATAACGGCATGAAGAGCGGCAACGGCGCGTGGCGTGTTAAGATCGTCATTCAAGGCATCAAGGAATTCGGCAGGAGGGGAACCGACAGGCACATCCGCCGTCATCGAGCGCCATTTGCGCATGCAGACCTCGGATTCCTCGACCAGCCTCGCGGTCCAGTCGATTGGCGACCGGTAATGGGTGGAGAGCATGGCGTAACGCATCACCTCCCCCGGCACGCCCTTCGCGCGCAGGTCGGCTACGGTGAAGAAATTGCCCAAGCTCTTCGACATCTTCTCCCCTTCGACGGTGAGGAAGCCGTTATGCATCCAGATGTTCGCGAAATCATGCCCTGCGCAGCGGCTCTGGGCACATTCGTTTTCGTGGTGGGGGAATTGTAGGTCTATGCCGCCGCCGTGGATGTCGAATTTCTCGCCCAGCAACTCGCCCGCCATGGCGGAGCATTCGATATGCCAGCCGGGGCGACCTTTGCCCCATGGGCTGTCCCAGCCGGGCTGGTCGCCGGTCGAGGGTTTCCAGAGGACGAAATCCATTGGGTCGCGTTTATAGGGGGCGATTTCGACGCGGGCACCGGCGCGCATCTCATCGAGCGAGCGGCGCGATAGCGTGCCGTATTCGGGGTCAGTGGCGACGGCAAAGAGGACGTGGCCTTCGGCTTCGTAGGCGTGGCCCTTGGCGATCAGGTCTTCGATCATCGTGACCATCGGCGCGATGTATTCGGTCGCGCGTGGCTCGTGGGTGGGGCGTAGGGCGCCTAGGGCATCCATGTCTTCGTGATACCAGCCAATCGTCTCGTCGGTGATGTCACGGATGGAGCGGCCCGTCGCGGCGGCTTTCGCGTTGATCTTGTCATCCACATCGGTGAAGTTGCGGGCATAGTGCACATGCTCGGCCCCGTATTCGTGGCGCAGCAAGCGATACAGCACATCGAACACCACCACGGGGCGCGCATTGCCGATATGGGCGCGGTCGTAGACGGTCGGCCCGCAGACATACATGCGTACGTCTTTCGGGTCGATGGGGACGAAGTCCTGCTTTTGCTTGGTCTTCGTGTCATAGAGGCGAATCGTCATGGTCGGCTCCCGTGCGCGGATTCAGGCGCTGCGGCGACGGTGTAGCATTCAGTGGGGGCGAATGAAAACGGGCCGCAGACGATTCCGTGAAACTCGATCAAGCAGAGCAGAAAATTGCCCTTAGAGTGGGCATTTTTCTGCGCATTATTCACTCAGTCGAGTTTCACTCTAGTCAGCGGATAATGCAGCAGCCAATAATGGCAAATGCGGTTTTCATGGAACGCATCATGCTTGCGGAGGGCGTTTTTCGTCAAGCGGTTCTTCATCCACGACGACGTATTCCGTCTCAATCACCGTGCCACCCTGTGGGCGCATTCCCGGTCTTTGGCCCTGTCTACGGCGCAGTTCTTCGGCGAGTTCGGGATTTTGGGCCTCGAACTCCTTGCGCATCTTGTCCATCTTCCACCGGCCATAGAGATACAGCAGCGGTGCGGCGACCAGCAGCGCGATAAAGATGATCGTGCCCAGCCAAATCGCAATGGCAAGCACACCGATACCACCCACGGCGGCGGCGATTTTCTGGAAAGGGTTCATAGGGGCGATATAGGGGCAGGAATGTCCATCAGAAAGAGCCACCGACCGATTTCGCGCCCGTTTTGCTGCCCCAGCGGAAGAAATACCGCACAATCAAGAGGGTAAGGATACCGACAAAGGCGACGCCGATGGCGTAAGAGGTCCACGAAATCTGGCCAATCTCGGCGAATCCGCCCGACTGGCGCATCACATTGATGAGGATTGTGGTCAGGATCAGGGTGACAAGGGTGATAACCACCGCGACCCGCCACGCAAAGCCCTTGGTTGCCTCGGCCCGTATCCGTCGTCCGTATAGTTGGCCGGATACCATTGCGCCGGTGATCGTACCTATCGCCGTGCCAGAAGTACCGAGCGCGGGGATGATCGTCGCGATCAGGCCAAGCAAAATGGCGACGAGGATGGATACCCATAGGAAATCGAAGACGATGCGGATCATGGCGTGGCTCCCGGTCGGTCAGCGTTTTAGCAAGGGCAGCAATGCGGCCATGTCGGGGCCATCGTTGCGGCCCGTCAGGGCTTTGCGCAGGGGCATGAAGAGGGCGCGGCCCTTGCGGCCCGTTTCGGCCTTTAGGTCGGTGGTGACGGCCTTCCATGTTTCCGCCCCCCAAGGCTTTGCCGCATCGAGGCGGGCAAGGGCAAGGGTGACGTAGTCGGTATCATCAGGGTCAACGACCGGGGCATGGCCACCATTCAAGATCGCAACCCAGTTGGGAATACCATCGAGGCCATCAATATTCTCGCGGATCAGATGCCAGAAGGGTTCGGCGATGGCGTCTGGCACATCCGCTTCGCGCAGGAGGGACGCGACATCGGCATAGGGTTTCACATGCAGCGTACGGGTGTTGAGCGCGGCGAGGTCGCCCATGCTGAACCGGGCGGGGGCGCGGCCATAGCGGGAAAGGTCGAATCCCTCGATCAGTTCCGCGTGGCTGGCGCGGGGTTCGATGGGGTCTGAGGAACCAAGACGCGCCATGTAGGAGAGGAGCGCGAGCGGCTCGATCCCTTGCTCGCGGATCGATTCGAGGGTGAGGGAGCCGAGGCGTTTGGAGAGGCTCGCGCCCTCCTCATCCACCAGTAGGGAATGGTGGGCGAAGGCGGTGGGGCGACCGCCCATCGCGTCGAATATCTGGATCTGCGTGGCGGTATTGGTGACGTGATCCTCGCCCCGGATGACATCGGTGATGCCAAAGTCGATATCATCGCACACGCTGCACAGGGTGTAGAGGTAGCCGCCATCCTCGCGGATCAGAACAGGGTCGGAGACGGAAGCACAATCAACATTGGTGTCGCCCCTTATGCCATCGGTCCAAGTTACGCGGGTCTGGTCGAGCTTGAAACGCCAATGGGGGCGGCGGCCCTCGGCTTCGAGCTTTGCGCGGTCTTCATCGGTGAGTTTGAGTGCGGCGCGGTCGTAGACGGGGGGTTTGCCCGCCTGTCGCTGAATCTTGCGGCGGATATCGAGTTCGCTGGCCGTCTCGTAACAGGGGTAGAGGCGACCACTCGCGCGCAATTCATCGGCGGCGGCATCATAGCGGGCGAGGCGTTCGGACTGACGCTCGAACCGGTCCCAACCGAGGCCCAGCCAGTCGAGATCGCGCTTTATCGCGTCGACATGCTCCTCTTTGGAGCGTTCGGCATCGGTATCGTCAATGCGCAGGACGAACTGCCCCCCCTGCTTGCGGGCATGGAGCCAGTTGAGCAGCGCCGGGCGCAGGTTGCCAACATGCAGGCGGCCCGTGGGGGACGGGGCGAAACGGGTGACGGTCATGGCGGCTCTCCTCGTGCGGCCCCTCGCAACGGGGGCGTCGGGCCGCTACATACAGGGGCATGAGCGTAGCGCCAAGCATTGCCGATATGGAAAACCTCGTCGAGAGGGCATTTCTTGCCCTACCCGATGCGGTGCGCGCGCATTGCGGCACGTTGATCCTGCGGATTGAGGAGGAAGCGGATGCCGGAACCCTGGCGGGGATGGGGATCGAGAATCCCTATGAATTGACGGGGATGTATGACGGGGTGCCACTCACCGAGAAAAGCGTGGCCGACCCGGTGCCGCGCACGGATGTGGTGTGGCTCTACCGCCGTGCGATCCTGTGGGAATGGGTGGAACGGGGCGACGTGACGCTGGAAGAACTGATCACGCATGTACTGATACATGAAGTGGCGCATCATCTGGGGTGGTCGGATGATGATATTGCGGCGGTGGATCGGTGGTGGGAGTGACCGCCGTGTTCAGTCGGTGTCCACGATCTGATGGACTTCGATGACGTTGCCGTCCGGATCGTAGAAGAAGACCTGATGCCAGCCTTTGACGGCATCGCTGCCCCAATCCGAATAGGGCACGCCTTGGGCATCGAGATGGGCCATAAATGCCTGAATATCATCGGTGCGATAGGCGATATGGCCGCGTTCGAGGGGGTTTACCACCTGACCCGACCGGAATGAATTGAGGACATCGCGCGGGGTGAGGTGCATCTGGATGTCGCCATCGGTCACGAAGGACACGTCACCGACCAAGCCTTTGTCTTGGTTCAGCGGCGGCAGTTCGGCAGGGTCTTCATCACCCAAGGTCAGGACATCACGGTAGAACCTGTCCATTTCAGGCACGTTGGTCGAGCAGAGATTGATGTGATGGAGTTTCAGTTTCATAGGCGGAGTGTGGCTTGGGGGTGGCGCGGATGCAAGGCATCGTGGAGGCGGGCAATACCGTGGACGCCAGCCGTATAAGACCAGCATGATTTGCGTTGTGCGAGTTTGCTTTGAGCGCGAAGCGGGCATCTTGGCGCGCAGTGACTATGCAAGCAGAGGCGAGTCTTGTATCTCACACGGGCCCAAATTCCGCATGAGTAATCTAACTTGGCCTAGGATTGAGCTTCGGAATAACATAGTTTTAGAGCAACCCAGACCTTTGAAGCTAAGCCATGTCCGTCGCCGTTAATCCAGAAATTCTCATTTGGGCTCGTCAATCCGCCGGATTTGACGTCGAGGATGCGGCGCGCAAATTGGGGCTTGGCAGCTCGTCGAAAAGCACCGCTGCCGAGAAACTCGCGGCCATTGAAGCAGGTGAGAAGCAACCGACACGCAATCAACTTTCCAAATTCGCGAACGTCTACAAACGGCCCTTGATCACCTTCTATTTGGCCGAACCACCAAAGACTGGGCAGCGCGGCCAAGACTTTCGACAAACGCCAGATGCCCGCGATCAACGCGACAACGGCATGTTGGACGCGCTTTTGCGCGATGTGAAAGCCAGGCAAGAGCTGGTCAAGGACGTCCTCGTTGACGAGGAAGACTTTGAAGCCCCGAATTTCGTTGGATCGGCAGATATCAGCTTTAGTGTGAGCAAGGTTGTCGAAATGATCGCGAATACCTTGGCATTCGATCACACCGACATTTCCTTGCGAAAGGGCGATGCAAACGCCTTGTTTGGGCGTTTGCGGGCTGCAACTGAAGATGCTGGCGTCTTCGTGCTTGTGCTTGGAGATCTTGGCCACCACACGCTTTCTATCGGAGCCGATGTGTTCCGCGGGTTCGCCATTGCCGATCCCGTGGCCCCATTTGTCGTGATCAACGCGAAGGACGCGCGGCCGGCGCGTGCGTTTACGTTAATCCACGAGCTTACCCATGTCTTCTTGGGACAGACGGGTGTGAGTGGGAGTGTTTCCACAGAGCAACCGAAGACCGATCTCGCCAAGATCGAGCGGTTCTGCAATGATGTTGCAGGTGAGTTTCTTCTGCCGGAAGGGCATTTTCGCAAGTCCAGTGTCGCATTTGCTTCCGACGACACCGAAGCAGCCCGTGCGTGCATTGATCTTGTTGCAAGCCGCTGGTCGGTCAGTGAGCCGATGGTAGCCTATCGTTTTCAGCGCACCGGAGAATTGACCGACGAGGCGTACCAAACCTTGCGGCAGGAATACCACCAAAGGTGGTTGGCCAACGTCAGGAAAGAGAAGGCCAAGCAAAAGGAGAACGACCGTGGTCCGTCCGGCTACGTCATCAAGTATCACAACCTCGGCCATGCCTTAGTGGATGTTGTCCATCGCAATTTTAAAGACCGCAACTTGACCCACACAAATGCTGCCCGGTTGCTTGGCGGCAAAGCTATTTCGATTCCAGGATTTCTTAACTTTGTTGAGAGTGTGAAACGGAAGAATGTGCAAGGCAATGGCCATGCCTCATGATGTATTTGGTGGATGCAAACACGCTGATTGAGGCTCATGAAACCTTCTATCCGGTCGATCGGATGAAGCCGTTCTGGGACTGGCTGCAGGCGCAAGCGGAAGCCGGGTTGATCAAGATGCCATTGGAGGTGCACGGTGAGTTCACTGGTGACGGCCTTCACGTTCAATGGATTAATGATCCAGACGTAAAGGCAGCACTGTTGTTGGATGAGGCTCCCGATCAAGCCCTCATTCAGAAAGTCATCAATGATGGATATCAGGGCACTGACCCTAGATTTGATGATATCGAGCACACCAAGTATGGTCAGGACCCGTTTCTTGCAGCATATGCGCTTGCCGACCCGCAAAATCGTACTGTCGTCACGCGAGAGAAGTCAAAACGGAGCAAGCGACTTGGATCAACAAAGCTGCCAGACGCATGTGACGATCTTGGAGTCAATTGGATCGATGATTTTCAACTCTATCGCGAGTTGAACTTCAAAGTGAGTTAAGTATTGCTTCTATGAGGGATGAATATCGTGTGCGGCGATTTTAAGTCTGACTGCGCGCAGCTGATCAAGCTGAATCCACGATGGTGGTGGACGCGAATCACCACCGAGTTTGACGCGATGCCCGCATGTCTCTTACGGGCTGGACTTGCTCATCGTACTGGAAAGTAGGTTCGGCTGCTCTCGGCGAATATCGAACATCCAATACGCAGGGCAGCATCGCTTTCACGGCGGACGCACAGACATAAGGCCGTGGGACGCAGTGCTGCGCTGCTGGGTCGCCCCGCGCGGCGGCGGGGTCTTGCAGAGCGTCGAGAAACCCCGGACCCGCGCAGTAACATTGCATGTTGCAGCGCATCCGGGGCAGCTGTGAAAAGTGTCGTCGATCTCCGCCCTTGAGATGAGTCGTTCGGTCTGCCCGCCCCCTACCCCTCGTTCGCGTGCAGCCGGTCCCTGAATCTGTTCGTCAGGGGATACCGGCGCTCTAGCCAGAAGGCGCGGGGGGAGAGTTTGGTGCCGGGGGCGGATTGGAAGCGTTTGAACTCGGAATTGCGTAGAAGGCCCGCGACCTTCTCCACCGTCTCGCGGTCATGGCCCGCACGGATGATGTCTTCGATCTTCGCGTCGCCTTCGATCAGGCGAAACAGGATATCGTCCAGCACCTCGTAGGGGGGCAGCGAATCCTCGTCCTTCTGGTCCTCGCGCAGTTCTGCGGATGGCGGCTTGTCAATGATGCGGGGGGGGATCACGGTGCCCTCGTTCCCAAGCATCCAGTCGCGGTGATTGGCATTGCGCCAGCGGCATGTCTCGAATACGCGGGTTTTGTAGAGGTCTTTCAGCGGGTTATACGCGCCCGACATATCACCGTAGAGGGTGGCATAGCCGACCGCGACCTCCGACTTATTGCCAGTGGTCAAGAGGAGATGACCGAATTTGTTGGAGAGCGCCATGAGGTAGAGGCCGCGTAGGCGGGACTGAATATTCTCCTCCGCGATGCCCGGCTCCGTGCCCTCAAATAAATCGGACAGCGTACCGTCGATGGCGTCTACGCCGGGACCGATGGGTACGGAGATATAAGGCGCGCCGATGCGGTTGGCGCATTCGGCGGCATCCTCAAGACTGTGCTCGGACGTATAACGCGACGGCATCATCACGCACCACACTTGCTCCGGCCCAAGCGCATCGGCAGCGATGGTTGCAACGAGGGCCGAATCAACCCCGCCCGACATGCCAAGGACGATCCGCTCGAATCCGTTTTTCAGAACGTAATCGCGTAGGGATAAAACCATAGCATGGTAATCGGCCTCCCACTCACCCGGAATGGGTGCTTTGGGGCCAGATTCGCAGGTCCATCCGTCATCACTGCGTATGAAATCACAGGTCATATGCGCCTCGGCGAAATGGGGCGCCTGCATGGCGAGCTCACCACCGGGGTTGAGGACGAAACTGCCCCCGTCAAAGCACTGGTCATCCTGTCCGCCGACCAAATTGAGGTAGAGAAGTGGCAACTCAGTCTCGACCACACGGGCGACCATGACATTCATACGCACGTCATGTTTGTTGCGAGCATAGGGCGAACCGTTGGGAACAACGATGATCTCGGCCCCCGTCTCCACCAGTGTTTCCGCGACATCCGGGAACCATGCATCCTCGCAAATGGCCACCCCGATGCGCACTCCGGCAATGGTGACAGGGCCGGGGGCAGGGCCGGGGACAAAGAAACGCTTTTCGTCAAACACGCCGTAATTGGGCAGCTCATGCTTGCGGAAAACCGTGTCGATCTTGCCATCACGAAGGAGGTAAACGGCATTGAAAACAAGACCTTCCTCATAAAGCGGACAACCAATCAAGACGGGCGGACCATCAATGGTGGCCAGCGCAAGGGCGACAACTTCACGGCGGCATGTCTCGATAAAAGCGGGTTTGCGCACGAGATCCTGTAGTTGATACCCGCCAATGAACATTTCGGGCAGAACCAGCAAATCCGCCCCATCCTCGCGGGCTTGGGCATGGGCATCACGCGCCAGCGCAGCGTTGCCTGCGACATCACCGACCGTCGCATTGAGCTGCGCTGCCGCAATTTTGATCCGATCCGTCATATAGGTCTCCGTAAGCGGCATAATCTGTGCAGCACTTGGCGTGATATCGTCCGTAGGAAAGGGGAGCAATGGCGCGCGTGTACTATAAGCAATAAAGCTTGCAGTGAACGTCGGAACGACATTGCCTTTCAAGGGCGCTATCCGCTACGGTTTGGGGCACCGAGAACGCCGCCGCGTGTTTTCACAACGTAGGGCTGAGAGATAGATGAGAAACCTGCTGTTGATCGGAGCCACCACTGTGACCCTCGGCCTTGCCGGAGTTACGGGAGCCTATGCCCAATCGTCGAGCAAACCGCCAGAACAGAGCAGAATTACCTATAAGGACGGGGGCGAGTACACTGGCGATTTCGTCAATGGAAAGCAGCACGGCAAAGGCAAATTCGTTCTGCCCGATGGCTATGAATACGAAGGCGACTGGGTCGATGGGCAGATCGAAGGCGAGGGGAAGGCGAAATACCCCAACGGCTCGACCTATACCGGCGCTTTCGTTGATGGCGCACCACATGGAATCGGCACGATCATCTATGAAGATGGCGGCGAATATACCGGCGAGTGGATCGAAGGTAGAATCGAAGGTAAAGGTGAAGCCACCTATGCCAACGGCGTTGTTTATAAAGGTGATTTTAAGGATACCGTTCACCACGGCAAGGGCAAGATGGTGACGAAAGCCGATTACGAATACGAGGGCGATTGGGTCGACGGCCTGCAACACGGTGAAGGCGTCGCGAAATATCCGAATGGTACGATCTATAGCGGTGAATTCAGCGAAGGCCTGCGCCACGGCAAAGGATCAATCACTATCGCGGATGATGGATTCGAGTTCACCGGCACATGGCTCAAGGGCCTGATGCACGGTAAAGGAGTCGCGAAATACCCCAATGGCGATGCCTTCAACCTCTACGAAGGCGAATTCCTCGAAGGAAAGCGCCATGGTTATGGCGTGATGCGCTATGCGACCGGCGAAGTCTATGACGGCTATTGGGAAAAAGGCGAGAAAACCGGGAAGGCAGATGAGAAATCCGGTGAAGACGCGCCCGAAAACGAAGAAAAAGCCAAGGAAACCGAAAAGGTAGAGAAGGCTGACGAGAAAAAAGCGGAGACAAACTGACGATTCTATACAAAGAATCGCAGCTTTAACGGTTTTTGATTGAAATTATTCGCCTTTTTATGGGGCATATTTGCCACAGTTACGCAATTGTGTGTAGCCCTGGCGACACTGCCGCCTTACATATGCGCTAAGCGGATGATCCGTGAAGAAATTTCGCGATTCATCCTTTTGTGTAAAATTATAGCGACCTGCGATAAACCTGAGCCATATTTCACGCCAAGAGCCGCGCAAAATATGGCGCTTGATGATTCAGGATAATCGCAATTCGCTTTAAGGAGGGATTGTCATGTCCACGAAATTCATTCTCATCATCGGTGCCGCGTTGATGGCATCCCCCGTATTAGCGCAATCCGTCGTGATTTCGGAATCAGCGGTACAGACACAGCCGCTCTCCCCTTCATTGGGCAGCACAGAATCGCTCGCCATTGTCACGCCAGCGCAGGCCGATGCCCTGATCTCATCATCCGGGTCGACTTTGGGCCTGTTGCCTCAAGAGGAACAGCAAGCACTTGACGCCCTACCGCGAATTACGCCTGCTCAGGCCGCAACATTGGTTGGCACATCGCAGAATGGTGTGCTTGATGCGGCCCCACTGGAAGAAGATGTAACGATCTTCGTGGTCGAGGACGGCACAATCCTACCCGCATCAAGCTGGAATCAGGATCAGAGCGATGCGTGCAAGGCATCCGGCGGGGTTGAAATCCCTATTCCCGGTGAGCGGATTGCCTGCTTCAAGCTGTAGGCACAGCTAACCGCTGCTCGAACCACGCGGCAACACGCAATAACGACTTGTCGCGATGCGGACGCGCGGCAAGTTGTAACCCTAGTGGCAGGCCATTAGGGCCAATGCCGCAGGGGATCGAGATGGCGGGCAGGCCCAGAAGGGTCCACGCCCTGTTCATCACCGGATCACCCGTTCCATCCTCATAAAGCGGCGCCTCGCCCGGTGCGCTTGGTTGGACCAGAATTTCCGCATCCCCGAACAGATCATCGATTGCCGCTTTCGCGTGGAGAAGCGCGGTGCAGTCCTGTGCGTATTGTGCGGGGGACACCGCTTCGCCGTCATGCATGAGTTGTTGATAGGCAGGGCTGAGTTGATCGAAGGCCGTGCGTACTTCCCATTCGGATTCGCGGCGCATCTCAAACCGCATGATGCGCAGTTGCAGATCGCCCAAGGTATCGAAGGGGGCGGCGCGGTTGGCCTCGCCCACCGTTAGCCCATCAAGCGCCGCATCGACCGCCGCGAGGGCCGCCGGGGTTGCGGCTTCACGCTCTATACCGCCAAAGCGAGCGATTTTGGGTGGTTGTTCCGCCGGGGTGCCTTGCCAGTCATTACGGGTCATTGCGCCCGCCATGACCGCGACCTCGGCCACGCGACGCGCGAAGACGCCCGCCGTGTCGAGGGTGGGTGAGAAAGACTTGCAGCCCGCGAGAGGAATGAGGCCATGGGTTGGCTTAAAACCAACCACGCCGCAGAAGGAGGCGGGGCGACAGACCGACCCCGCCGTCTGTGATCCGACCGCGAGCGGCACCATCCCCGCCGCGACCGCCGCCGCCGACCCGCTAGACGAGCCGCCGGGGGAATGGGCGGGGTTCACCGGGTGGCGGGTGGCCCCTTGGGTGAAATAGGCGAGTTCGGTCGTGACCGTCTTGCCGAGAATGATCGCGCCCGCGCTCCGCAACACCGCGACGCAGGCGGCATCGGCCTTCGGGCGGTGATCGGCATAGATGGGCGAGCCTTCGCCGGTCGGGAAATCATGGGTGTCGTAGATATCCTTCACACCGACCGGAAGACCCCAGAGCGGGCCGCGCTGATCCTCAAGGATCGCCTCAATATCGGTGAGTTGGGCATCGACGGCATCCCAATCGAGATGAGTCCACGCGCCGATTTCAGATTCACGGGCGGCGATGGCGGTTTTGGCGGCGGCGATGCGGTCGCGGGGGGTCATGGGCGGCTCTCCTTTGCGGGTATCTTGACGCAAGGAAGGAGCGCGTCAACCGTTGCAGGCTTTTGCAGCCTTGATGCCTTCACGCGACGGGGGATGAGGCAGGGGGCGGGCGGTGATTTCGCCGTTCTCCAGCCGCGCAGCCATGAGGGTGGTCCAGTCGAGACTGGGGAGGAGAAGTTCGGTGATACCGTCGCAGGTGCGGGCATCGCTGGTGATGAAATCCTGCCCGATGCGGTGGTTCGAAAAACCGGGTTTCGGGGTGGCGATGGGCACGAGTGCGTCGCCCCGCAGGGTCACAATCTTGAGGATACCCGCGAGGTGGGGCGTCTCGACATAGGCGATGTCGTTGATGCCATCGCCGTCGAAATCAGCGATGGCGGCGGGGGCGAGCCAGCGGTTGCGCTGGCCGATATGGGGGGTGGCGGCGCGCTTGCGAATCTTCTCGTCTTTCACCTCGTAGACGGCAAGTTGCGCACCGCGCGAGGCTTCGGATTCGACGACCACGAAAACCTCGCGATCAGGATCGACACCGTAGGCGGAACGCACTTCGATATCCTCGAAGACACGCGAATGAGGGAGGCGCAAGGTATCCAGATTTGTCGTATAAGTGCTCGGTCGGGTCTGGCCCTCATCCGGTGGACTTGAGGACAGCAGCGTCAGAACCAAAGCGCCGTATTCAACAGCATCGCCTAAAACTGCATGACCATAGCGTTCGGTAGGCTCGCCAAGGGATACGATATAACCGAGGGAGCCACTTGCAGGTGTTGATACCACCCCAGCAAGCAGGATGGTCGCAAGAAACCTCAAAGCTGCTTCTCCGGCATCCGCACGATCAGGCCGTCCATCTCCGCCGTGACGGGGAGTTGGCAGCCGAGGCGGGATTGCTCGTTCGGCTCGTAGGCGAAATCGAGCATGTCGACTTCCATGTCTTCCTGCGCCTTTAGCTTGTCGGCCCATTTGGGATCGACATAGACGTGGCAGGTGGAGCAGGCACAGGCTCCGCCGCAATCGCCCTCGATGCCGGGGATGCCGTTATTGACCGCGCCCTCCATCACCGTGTTCCCCACAGGGACATCGGCGGTGTGTTCGGTTCCGTTATGCTCGATATAGGTAATCTTGGGCATGGGTCGTCTTTCGTTGGTCAAGTGTCCTGACGCATTTGGCAATCCGGGGGCGTCGGGTCAAGGGAAAGCGTTATTCCGCCGGTGCTGCGCGAGGTGCGAGGATCGTCTCGAAACCGTCGCTGGGGTGGCGGGGGACTATGCGGGCAAGGCATAGGGAGACGGCGGCCATGCTCGCTCCTAGGATGAAGACGCCTGCGGGGGCGACGAGGTAGAGGTAGCCCAAGGCCGCTGGCAGGAAGACGGCGGCGATGTGGTTGATGGTGAAGGCGACCGCTGCGGTGGGGGCGTGGTCCTCGGGCGAGGCGATCTTCTGGAAATAGGTCTTTAGCGCAAAGGACATCGAGAAGAAGATGTGATCGGCCAGATAGAGGAACGCGGCCCATAGCGGGCTGACATCCAGATAGTAGATCAGCGCATAACCTGAGAAAACGCAGATTAGGCCGGTATACTCGATGGTTAGGGCCATGCGCTCGCCGAACTTCGTTATCAGCAGGCCGATATAGGGCGCGACCAGCATCGTGATGAACTGGTTCACCAGTAGCAGCGCGGCGGTCTCGTGGAGGGCATAGCCGAATTTCTCGACCAGCATGAAGGTCGCGAAGACGAGGAAAATCTGTCGCCGTGCGCCGCCCATGAAGACAAGTGCGTAGTAGAGCCAGTAACGACGCTTGAGCAGAAATTCCTTGCGCTGGGCGTGCGGTGCCTCGAACCGTGGATAGAGGAACATGGCCGCCAGAATGAGGATAACGGCGAGGGTTCCGGCGATGAGATACGGCCAACGGTAATCAAGCGGCACGGGGTCGGCGGCGTCTCCGCGCGCGGTGAACCCCCACAGGATCAGCAGGCCGAAAACGACAAATCCTACACCAGCGGCGACGGCGCGCAGGTTGCCGAGGATTTGGGGCGCACGCTCCTTCGACAGCCATTGGAGTTGGAGCGACTGGTTGATCGTCTCGAAATAATGATAGCCGATGGAGCTGATCATTGTGGTCAAGGCAAGCCCCCAGAAGGTAGGGAGGAAGCCGGTTGCAGCCGCACCGATGGCAAGTAGCAGCAGGGCAACATAGGCGAGGGTCTGTTCCCGCATCAGCAGGATGACATAGATCGCGCCGAAGGCGAGGAAGCCGGGTATCTCGCGGAAGGTCTGCATCCAGCCGATATCCGAGCCGTCAAACTTTGCCGCCTCGACCGCGAAGTTATTCAGGAGCGCCATCCACACGTCGAAGGTGAGCGCCATAGCGACGGTCATCACGATCAGCAAGGATTCGGGGCGTTGCCAACGTGGCAGGGTGTGAGCATCGACGATACGGACCATGTTGTGGCCTCCTTACACCCTTCCGGCTATCGTATAACGGAGGGGCGCGCCATGATTTCCGGGGGGATGATGGGGCATTCTCGCAAAGAATTATCGTCTTTTTTCGATGCTGCGCACGGTACGGTGTCATGCTGTGCGGATGGGAGCGGAACCGCGTTCTTGGCATATCGGGACCATTGGACAGATACATCTTTTCTACAAAAACGCTTTTTTGACAGATAGTTAGCTCATTATTACATCTATTTTATCGCAGGGGAGGGATTTCAATGCTGACCGAATTCGCAGGATTTGAGGATATTGATCTGGCGAGCGTGTTGCCGCTGGCGGGCATCGTCTTGGGCGTTCTGTTCGGTATCGTGGCGCAGGCGTCGCGGTTCTGTCTGCGCACGGCGGTAGTTGGCACGACGCGCGACGCGCTGTCGCCAATGGCGGGGGCGTATGCGCTGGCCCTACTGGCCGCGATTATCGGGGCGCAGGGACTGCAATCTTTTGGCCTTCTCGATTTTTCGGAGACGCGGTTCGTCGGTGATAGCCTACCCTTGGGCGCATTGGTGCTGGGCGGATTGATGTTTGGCGCAGGCATGGTGCTGACGCGCGGCTGTGCGTCGCGGTTGACCGTGCTGTCGGCGCAAGGAAATCTGCGGGCCGTGCTGGTTGTGGTGATGTTTGCGATTACGGCCTATGCGACACTACGCGGAGTGCTGGCTGGCCTACGGGTTGGTTTCACCGATGCAACGGCGGTTGCGCTTGATGGATCGTCGCTTCTACCGATAGCTGGATCGGCGGCGCTGATTGCGCTTTTGGCGCTGGTAATATGGCGCAGCCGGGTTTCGGCTGGCTTGGCGCTAGCGGGTGTTGCCATTGGCCTGTTGATCGTTGGCGGGTGGTTCGCGACCGGTGTATTGCTGCTGGACGAATTTGATCCGCGTGAGGCGCAGAGCCTTGCGTTTACTGCCGGGGCGTCCGAAGGGCTGTTTTACACAATGGCATCGACGGCGCTGGAGCCGGGCTTTGCGGGCGGCATCATGGGCGGTGTGCTGTTGGGCGCGTTTGCGTCGGCATTGCTGCGCCGGGAATTGCGGTTGGAAAGTTTTGAATCACCAGAGCAGACTTTGCGCTATCTGGCGGGTGCCGTGCTGATGGGTATCGGCGGTGTGCTGGCGGGTGGCTGTACGGTGGGTGCTGGCCTGACGGGCCTATCGACGCTCGCGCTTGGGCCGCTGGTCGCGCTGGTGGCAATCATCGCCGGAGCAGCGACAGCGCATATGGCACTGACGCGGGATGAGGCAGTGGCTGTGATGGCCGCTGAATAACTCAATTCGCGCGGTCGCGTTCGATTTTGCGCCATTTGGCGACGTTGCGGTTATGCTCGGCTAATGTGCGCGCAAAGGCGTGGCCTCCGGTGCCGTCTGCGACGAAGTAAAAGTCTTTGGTTTCCAGCGGGTTTAGCGTTGCTTCGATGGCGGCGCGGCCCGGATGGGCGATGGGGCCGGGGGGCAAGCCCTTGATTATGTAGGTGTTGTAGGGGTTGTCATCTTTAAGGTCACTACGGGTGATCGAGCGGTCCATACCCTGCCCTTTCGTGACACCATAGATGACGGTCGGGTCAGTTTGGAGCCGCATTCCCTTGCGCAGGCGGTTGACAAAAACCCCGGCGACATGGGCGCGCTCGGACCCTATACCGGTTTCCTTCTCGACGATGGAGGCGAGGATAAGCGCCTCCTCCTTGGTGTCAAAGGGCAGATCAGCGGCGCGGCTTTCCCATAATTCATCGATAATGGCGCTCTGGGCCGCACGCATCCGGTCGATAACGGCAGTACGGGTTTCGCCTTTGCGATAGAAGTAGGTTTCAGGGGCGAGGGTTCCCTCTAAGGGGGGCGTATTGATATCGCCTGCGAGATGCTCAGCCGCGTTCAAGGTGGCGATGATCTGGGCGCTGGTGAAGCCTTCGGGGATGGTCACACGGCGCTCAATGATCTTGCCGCTTTGCAATAGGGTGAGGATGTCCTCCATCGAGGCGGCGGGAGGTATTTCGTATTCGCCCGCTTGAAGGCCGCGTTCGGCCTGTTTGAATCGGGTCGCGTAGCGGAAGATATCGGCGCTTTCGATAGCCCCTTCGCGCTGGAGTCGGGCCGCAATGGCATTAAGACCGGACCCTGCCGGTATCTCGATTTCCAGCGGTTCGCTCGCGGGGCCGGGGGCGGTGAACTGGGTTTGGCCGTAGTAGAAGACGCCCGCTGCCGTGATGGCAGCGAGAATTGTGAATGAAAAGAGAGCGGAGAGGAGGCGGCGCATCGGGCGAAGCCCTCCGTATATCAGTGCGCATCCCCAAGCCTTGCGCCGGGGTCTCGAAGAGCAGCGCGTCATTCATCGAGCCCCCGAACCATCCGCTACGCGGCGTGTCCGGGGCTGCGTGGCAATGGTTTTACTCGACTTGTTTCAAGACCAGCGAAGCGTTGGTGCCGCCAAAACCGAAGGAATTGGATAGCGCAGCCTTAATCGGCGTTTTCTTTGCTGCGTTGGGGGCGAGATCTAGGATGGTTTCGACGCTCGGATTGTCGAGGTTGATCGTGGGCGGGGCGATCTGGTCGCGTATGGCCAGCGCCGTAAAGATCGCCTCCACAGCCCCCGCAGCACCCAACAGGTGGCCGATAGCTGATTTGGTCGAGGACATAACCTTACCCTCCGCCGCATCACCCAGCAGGCGTGTGACGGCGCGTAGCTCGATCTCATCGCCCAGCGGCGTGGAGGTGCCGTGTGCGTTGATGTAGCCGACCTCTTCAGGGGTAACGCCTGCATCCTTCATCGCCGCCTGCATCGCGCGGAAACCGCCGTCGCCGTCTTCGGAAGGGGCAGTGATGTGATAGGCGTCGCCAGACATGCCGTAGCCAGCGACTTCAGCGATGATCTTCGCGCCGCGTGCTTTCGCGTGTTCATATTCCTCCAGCACGACAACACCGGCACCCTCGCCCATGACAAAGCCGTCACGGCCCGAATCATAGGGGCGTGAACCCTTTTCGGGTGTATCATTATAGCCGGTGGAGAGAGCCTTGCAGGCAATAAAGCCGACAATGCCAAGACGGCAGATCGCAGCTTCAGCGCCGCCCGCGACCATTACATCGGCATCGCCGTATTTGATAATACGCGCAGCGTCACCAATGGCGTGTGCGCCGGTTGAACAGGCGGTGACGACCGCGTGGTTCGGCCCCTTGAAGCCATGGCGGATGGCGACCTGACCGGAACAAAGGTTGATGAGGCTGCCGGGAATGAAGAAGGGTGAGACCTTGCGCGGGCCGCGTTCTTTTAGTTCGATGGCGGTTTTCTCGATGGAAGCCAGCCCGCCAATGCCGGAGCCAATCAGCACACCAGTGCGCAGACGATCCTCCTCGGCTTCGGGCATCCAATCCGCATCACGGATCGCTTGCTCAGCGGCGGTTATGGCATAGAGGATAAAATCGTCGATGCGGCGCTGCTCGCGCGCCTCGGCCCAATCGTCGGCATTGAACGTACCGTTCGTGCCATCGCCGTTTGGCACCTCACAAGCGATCTGACACGCAAGGTCAGAGGCATCGAAGCGCGCGATTTTACCGGCACCCGATTGACCTTCGAGCAGGCGCGACCATGTTTCTTCAACGCCGCAGGCAAGCGGCGAAACCATGCCCATTCCTGTGATGACGACCCGTCTCATGCCTTAATCCCTCTTATACGCTTCGGCAGATATCACCACAGATCAATCACGACCGGAAAGTGCATCCTGTCCGTTATTGGGCGTGTCATACCGCGACTTGGCCGCAGTATCCATCTTTCGGATATCTCTACAGCGATTTGCGCAATTTGCTTTATGGCCATTTGCGATAAACCGGCGAGCAAGTCGCACGGTGACAGTAAATGGTCATGTATGAAAAAGGACGCCGCGCATATGCGGGCGTCCTCTGAATGTCATACGTTTGCCAGCACCTTAGCTAGAAACATTCGCCTTGATAAAGTCGATAGCATCGCCAACGCTCTGAATCTTCTCAGCGGCATCATCGGGAATTTCGACCCCGAATTCTTCTTCAAAGGCCATGACCAACTCGACAGTATCAAGGCTATCCGCGCCCAAATCGTCGATAAAGCTGGCTTTCTCGGCTACTTTGTCTTCCTCGACACCGAGATAGTTCACGACGATTTTCTTCACGCGATCATTGACGTCGCTCATTTCATATTCCTTCGTATAGCCCGGATCGTTCGATTACCGGCGCAGATCGGGCTTCGCCCACACAAAATACCATCCGGGATATGCCCCCGACCGGCGCGTCCATATCACACGCACAATATATTTCAAACTGTGTTTGATATACACGCGCATGTCTTTGAGGTGGCTCAGATCATAGCCATTCCGCCATTTACATGGACGGTCTGGCCGGTCACATATCCCGCCTCATTGGATGCCAGATAGGCGACCGCAGCGGCAACATCAACCGGATCGCCCAGTTTTCCGACCGGAACGGTCTGAAGAATGCGGGATTTTTGGTCATCGGTCAGGCCATCGGTCATGGGGGTGGCGATGAAACCGGGGGCGACGGCGTTGACGGTGATGTTACGGCTCGCCACTTCCTGCGCCAGCGATTTCGACATGCCGACGACCCCCGCCTTGGAGGCGCAATAGTTGCCTTGTCCGGGGTTGCCGGTGGTGCCGACGACGGAGGTGATGTTGACAATGCGGCCATAGCGGCGCTTCATCATCCCGCGCAAGCTGGCCCGGCAAAGACGGAAGGTGGCGGTGAGGTTAACGGCGATAACCTGATCCCATTCCTCGTCCTTCATGCGCATGAAGAGGTTATCGCGGGTGATCCCAGCGTTATTGACGAGGATGTCGAGACCGTCGAGGGCGGCGTCGACCTCTTTTGGCAGGGCATCAACGGCATCCATGTCAGACAGGTTACAGGGGTGGATGCTTGCGCGCTCGCCCAGACGATCACGCAATTCCTCCAGCGGGCCGGTGCGGGTGCCCGAGAGGGCGAGGGTCGCGCCCTGCGCGTGCAGCGCCTCGGCAATGGCCCCGCCGATCCCGCCCGATGCGCCGGTGACGAGGGCTTTCTTTCCTTCGAGGGAGAACATGGCGGTTCCTTTCGGAGTGTTTTAACTGTCATGCCCGTGAAAGCAGGAATGACAGGCTGATTACGCGAGAGAAGCGAGAAAAGCGTCGATGTCGTCGGGGGTGCCGATGCTGCGGCCTACGACGGAGCGGTCGATGCGTTTGGCGAGGCCGCCGAGTACCTTGCCCGCGCCCAACTCGACCAGTTCGGTGACGCCCTGTGCGGCCATCCATTCGACGCTTTCGCGCCAGCGGACGGAGCCGGTGACTTGCTTGACCAAGAGTTCGCGGATTTCAGCCGGATCGGCTACAGCCTCGGCCTTCACATTCGCGACGAGGGCAGGGGACGGGGCGGCGATGGCCGTGTGGACCAGCGCCTCGCGCATCTGCTCGGCGGCGGGGGCCATCATCGCGCAGTGGAAGGGGGCGGAGACGGGCAGGAGCATGGCACGCTTTGCGCCCTTCTCTTTCGCGATGGGTAGGGCGCGCTCGACGGCGGCTGTGGCACCAGAGACGACGACCTGCCCGGGGGCGTTATCATTGGCGGCTTCGCAGACCTCGCCATCGGCGGCGGCGGCGGCAACCTCGCGCACGGCGTCGAGATCGAGGCCGAGGATAGCGGCCATGGCGCCCTCACCCACCGGCACGGCTTCCTGCATTGCGGTGCCGCGCAGGCGCAAGAGGCGGGCGGCATCGGCGAGGGACAGCGATCCAGCGGCGGTCAGCGCGGAATATTCACCCAATGAGTGACCGGCGACATATTGCGCCTTATCGGCCAGCGTGAAACCGCCTTCGGCCTCCAGCACGCGCGCCACGGCAACGGAAACGGCCATAAGCGCGGGCTGTGCATTGGTGGTCAGGGTCAGTGCGGCGGCATCCTCGCCCCACATAATTGCCGATAGGCCATCACCCAACGCCTCGTCCACCTCGTCGAAGACAGCTTTTGCGACGGGAAAACGGTCGGCGAGGTCGCGGCCCATGCCGGGGGTCTGCGATCCCTGACCGGGGAAGACGAATGCGCGCATGGGGCGGCTCCTTTACGGCGAACGATATGCGGGTGAGGCATACTGCCGGGGGGGCATTTGTCAACTTACCGCGTGAAATTCGCAGATTGGCGCGATTCATTCAGGATGTTAGGATAGGGTGACGACCGACACGAGAGGATCGACCATGCGCGCGATACTGATGGGACTGATGCTGGCGATTGCACCCATGGCGACGATGAAGGCACGAGCCGCCGAACTGCTGATGTTCGATGCGGATGGGTGTATGCATTGTATGCTATGGAAAGACGTGGTCGGGGAATATTACCACAAGACCCGCGAGGGAAAGACTGCTCCCCTACGCATCGTCAGCCTCGATGACCCTATGCCCGATGATCTCGACTGGGTGAAAGGCGTGCGGTATTCGCCGACTTTCCTGCTGATCGAGGGCGAGCGGGAAATTGGGCGGATCGTGGGGTATCCGGGCGAAGATCTGTTCTGGATGCTGATGGAGATAGAGTTCCGCAAACTGAATGCTTCGCGGCCTTGACGCTATAACGGTTTGAGTTTCACCTTAGCAAGGTCGCCGCATCAAAAGGTTTGTAGGTATCGCATACCCTGAATCGATTGCGGCGCGCGCTTGACATTTCACTTGATATGATGCTGATTTGTTCCTGAATTGTATTTAGGAGCACCCCCTACCCTTGTTCGACTACGCCCTCGCCACAGAGATCAATCGGAAAATCCTGCTGCGAATCGTGACGGCTCTGTTGGTTATGGCTGGAACGGCGGAAACGGTGACGCGGCGCGTTCATCTGGATATTCTCAGCGCCTTACGCCCCGCCGAAGCGGCAACCCGGCGGCTGATCGCAATAATGGCGCGGGCAATGGTGGTTACGCCGCCCGCCACTCGCGCGGCCCCTGATGCGCCCGTACCGAAGGGTGATGGGGAGCGTATGCCTGCGTTTCCGCTGTTTGATCCGCGTAGGAATGTTGATCCGAAGAAAAAGCGCGTGCCGGGCTATGGGCCTAGCGTGCGGGGATTTGACGATGTGGAGTATTTTCCGCCCGCAAAACCCAAACAAACACCTGATGATCCCGTCTCGGCGACGCGGATACAGCGGCGATTGCGGGCGATTGCCCATGCGCTAGGTGATCTGCGCCGACAGGCACGGCGGCTGGTACGGGCAAGGCAAAAACTGGCGCGGCCCATCCGCCCCATGCGACCGGGACGCCCGCCCGGTCATCGGGAGAGCGGCACGCGAGAGATCGATATCGTGCTGGCGGATTGTCACTGGCTGGCACTGGAGGCGCTAGGCGAAGCGGAGGCGAAACCACCGGACAAAGATGCGAGGTACGCATGACATAAAAAAACTCCCAGCTCATGGAGGGTGGGAGGTGATTTCGCATGTTCGGACGAGGGAATGATACCAGCGGAGGTCATTGCCCTTAGTGTGGGCATTTCCACGTGCTTTTTATCTGGTCGCGTTTCCCATTGTGGAAAAAGCTAGAAGCGGAATGTGGAATTGCCCTTAGGGTCGGCATTTCCACGTGCTTTTTATCTAGTCGCGTTTCCCACTAAATAAAGCTTTCGGGGATGATGATCGTGTCGCCGGGGAGAAGCGGGCGGTCGGCGGCGATATCGCCTTTGCGGACCAGATCATCAAGGCGCAGGCGATAGGAGGTCTTGTCCAGACCTTCGCGGCGGACGAGGACCGCACTATTGCCATCGGCGAATTCGGTCAGACCACCCGTCGAGATGATCACGTCAAGAACGGTCATGCCCGTGCGATAGGGCAAAGACGACGGGTTGACCGCCTGTCCCAGCACTTTGATCTGCTGACGTGGATCGCCGGGGCCATCGACGCGGGCAATGACGGTGACGATGGGGTCTTGCACATAGGCGCGCAGTTTATCTTCGATATCGCGAGCCAGTTCGGTGGGCGTCTTACCCGCCGCCGACAGGTCTTCGATCAACGGCATCGAGAAGCGACCATCGGGACGAATCGGCACGGTCGTGGACAATTCCGGCGAGCGCCAGACGAAGACCTGAATCGTCTCACCCGGACCGAAGCGATAGTTCGGTGTCGCACTACTGACGCTGGTCGCACGCGACTTCGCCGTGGCCAAATCGCTAGTATCGGGCGCATAGCTCAGTTGCGAGGAGAGGCTGGAGCAAGCACCAAGAGTTAGGCATAGCAGAAAGCCAGCAAGAATGCGGATCGGGGTCATGGCAGGACGCCTTCTTCAAGTCGATGTTGAGCAGGAGATTAGCGCCTCCGGCTTAAGGTTCGGCAAACGCTCCGATTGAATGTTATTTCGGATCGCCGCGTCGATTGCAGAACAAGATGCAAGAACACCGCCAAGTGCCTCGGTCCAGTAGGTCAGCGTGGCATCAAGGCGGTCGAGCAGAGCATCGCGCTCGGCCTCATCGCGGGCATAGGCGGTCGCTCCAGGCAGTAGAGTCGAGCTGTGATAAGAGAGTGTCACGACCTGCTCACCGTCGCGGACCAGCGCCCCAAGGACACGCTTGAGTTCAGCAAGACCCGTGCCCTCCGGCGTGACGCGCGCCCGTTCGACCAGCCGCATACGGGACAGAATTCCGGGGATATGCGCATGATGGGCGCGCTTATTGTCAAGTAAAGGCGCAATTCGGGGACCAATGGCGCGCAATGCGCCGGAAAACCCTGTAGTGACGGGCAAGCTGAGCAGACGATGTTCTGGATCAGCCCAAAACGGGCGGTTGTGCCATCCGTAGAACGACGGGCCATTCTGATCCGCGAAACTACTATGCGGTGCAAGCGAGAGGTCGGTGGTATAGCCACAAGCAACGAGCGCCTGCAATGTCTCGGCCCCCACCCCGTATCGGCCCGTGCGAAAAGCGCGCGGATGATCGCCTATCGCATCGGCAATGCATTTGGTCAGTGTTGCGATTTTGCCGTATTGCAGGGCAGGCGGCAGATTGCAGGTGTAGGAATTAGCGCGCGTTACGCGCTCCTCAAAAGGCGGCGTGACCCATGGGTGCAGATGCGCCCCAATCTCGCAGCCGCCCCGGTCGCGCGTCTGTCGTAGCCACCGCATGGCCCACGAATCGCTCGCGACAGGATGATCGACAACATAAAGCGGCGCGATGCCATGGCGATCAAATATCGCCTGCGCCCGGTGCTGCTCACGCAGGTTAGCGGTCGATCTAGCCTGACGCGAAAACGGCGCAGACCAGTCAAACTCCTCCTCCGTATCAATGACGACCAGTAAACTAGGGCGCATCGCAGGGGGAATAGTGGCGAGTTGATATCGGGTAGGATCAAGGGTCACGGGCGGTCTTTTCCCTTCGAGCGGATCGGCCCTGCATAACCCGCGATTTACCAAGGGCGGGTTAAGCTACATGACGATGCATTATGCAGGAGCGTGCCGATGGCCAGCCTTTCAGTCGATTTGACGCCCATGACCGATGCGGATGCACTGGCGAAACGCTGGCGGGCGCTGGAAGCGCGGGTTGATGGAGCGTTTTTCCTGTCTTGGACATGGATTGGCGCATGGGTGGCAAAGCTGGAACGCCCTCCTTTAGTGTTAGCCGTGACGGACGAGGCGGGCGACGATGTTGCGTTGGGCCTTTTTACGCAAACGGTCGAACAACGGCAAAAGGTGTTGCGTGTCAGACAATTACGGCTGCACGATACGGGCGAGCGAACGGCGGACGCGATCACCATCGAGTACAATTCGCTACTCTGCGCGCCCGAAAGCGAGGCGGCGGCATGGGCAGCGGCTTCTGTTGCCTTGCGCGCGCGCGGTGGCTGGGACGAAATCATCGTGAGTGGAGCAACGAATACAACAGCGGATGTGCTGGCGAATCTGGGTCTTGGGCTGCACCGGCGGGCGGAGACATCCTCGGCTTTCGTCGATCTGGCCGCGCTGCGGACGCAAGGGATCAAGGATCACGCAGGCTATATCGGCACATTGGGCAAAAGCACACGCAGTCAGATGCGCCGGTCAATCCGGCTCTACGAAGAGCGCGGGCCACTGACATTGACGGCTTGCGAGGATGTGGATCAGTTTTTTGCAGAGCTTGGCGAACATCACGAAGCGAAATGGCGTGAAGCGGGGACCGATGGGGCGACCGCAAACGCGGTCTATATGGATTTTCACCGCCGCATGATCGCCGATGCCCTACCACGGGGCGAGATCGAGTTGTTGCGTGCCGATGCCGGGGGTGAAGCGTTTGGCTGGCTCTATAATTTCGTGTGGCGGGGGCAGGTATTGTTCTATCTCAGCGGCTTTCGCGCGGAAGATGACAATCGGCTGAAGCCCGGCCTCGTCACCCATGCGCTGGCTGTCGAGCGGCATCTGAGGGCGGGGCGCGATGTGTATGACTTCATGGGTGGCGCAAACCGATACAAGACGAATCTCGGCCAAGCGGGGCCAGATATCATATCGCTCGCTGTGCAGCGGCAGATACCAAAACTGGCCATCGAAGGGCTGGTACGGGGGTTGAAGGGGCGATTGCGTGCTTAATTAGGCTCGCTTCGCCTCCCGCCCAGCGACCGCGCGCTCGAATACCTGTAACACACTTTCGACCGTATCGTCCCATGAGAAGCCTTCGGCATAGGCGCGAGTGGCGTCGCGATCAGGGAGATCAGCGAGGAGAGCGGCGATATTGGCACCGAGACTAATGGCGTCGCGAGAGGCAAGACGGCCCGCTTCGGGCGCGGCAACGACTTCGGGGGTTCCCCAGACATCGGTGGCGACAACAGGCGTGCCGCAAGCCATCGATTCGAGCAAGACATTGGCCCATCCCTCGCGGCTGCTGGCTAGAACCGAGAGATCGGCGGCGCCGTAGAAATCGGCGAGCTTTGCGTGTGGCAACGGGCCAGTCAGGCGAATGCGGTCTTCGACGCCTAGCGAGGCGATGCGGGCGTTGAGCGCGCCCTCCTCCGGCCCGCCGCCTGCGATTAGGAGATGAATACCCGGCTGGGCGGCAACCGCATCAATCGTCAGATGATGGCCCTTGCGTTCAACAAGACCACCGACCGAGACGGCAAGGGGCGCATCCGATGGAACGTCGATTGCGGTTTTCAGCGCAGCGCGATCCTGTTTGGGCGGACAGAAGGAATCAAGATCGACGCCGTTGCGCAAAGCGTGAATTTTTGACCCATCAGCACCGAGCTCTATCATCTCCGCGCGCAAAGCTTCACAGACGGTGATTGAGGCATCGGCCTGCGCAGCGGCGGCAAGGATGGCGCTGGCGGCGGCAGGGCTGGATTGCGGGATCAGATTAATATCAGTGCCCCGCGCGGTGATCGTCAGCGGAAGGCCTAACTCCGCTGCAAGACGAGCAGCAGCGACACCGTCGGGATAGAAATAATGCGCATCAATCAAATCGAACGGGCCGGTCTGTGCAATAAGACGGCGGGCGCAGCGGGCAAGTGCGGCATGGTAGAGCGAGGGCTGGGCGCGCATTCCAATCTTCGGAATCGTGCCGTAACGCGGATGCTCGATGCGAATACCGCCCCGCTCCTCACGGGCGGGCACTTGCGCAAAAGCGGCGTAGGAGCCGAACATGGGATTCGCACTGGGGAACCACGGAACCGGCGCGATAACCGTGACCTCAGCGTGGCCCGTAGCATGTACTCGCGCCATGCGGTTTTCAACGAAGACGCCGTGGTTCGGCTGGGCGGCATTTGGCCAGAGCGATGTGACGGTGAGGATGCGCATGATTGTATTCCTGTCATGCCCGCAAGAACGGGGCTGTCTTGGTAGCGGGAGATCCACGCTTTATTGGGGATGACATCAGCGGCGCCGCTTGCCGGTTTCAGGACGGCGGGATTTCGTAGGGGCACGGCGGCGGTGGCTTTGTTTTGGGGTCGCGCCATGCTTACGAGCAACTGTGCGCTCAGACCATGTGCGCAGGGCCAATAATCCCGTTGCAGGGTCCGCTGCGTCGTCGCGGGGCAACGACCACCACGCAATCAGCACCATCGCGCCCACGGCACAGAGTAGCATCATTCCGCCGATCATGTCGCTTTCCCTCATGCTTAACGCGACCTTTAGGGTCGCGGATTAGAACAGCATGAATTGTGCCCGATAGGGCTTAACGAACGCTTCACCGCCCTTCCGAAAGGCGATCCATATGCGCGATATCGTCATCCTCGTCGGCATTCTCGCGCTGATCCCGATGATCCTGAAACGACCTTATATCGGGGTACTGGCATGGACATGGATCGCGCTGCTCAACCCTCACCGAGAGGCGTTTGGCTTTTCGACATCACTGCGCCCGAACCTTGTGATCGTTCTGGTCACGATCATCGCTTTCGTCATTTCGTCAGAGAAGAAAACATGGCCGGGCGGGCGATTAGCGGCGGCATTCTTATTGTTCATTAGCTGGACGACATTAGCAACGCTGATGGCCCCGGATAGGGCGGATAGTCTGGTTTTCTATACCGATTTCGTCGTGAAGATGGCGATGCATATGGCGCTGGCGTTGATCGTCATCAACACATCTCATCGCGTGATCTCACTCGTCTGGACCTTCGCTTTATCGCTGGGCTACCATGCGGTGAAGATCGCCCTCGTGACGGTTGCGAGCGGCTTTGTGATTGGGCGCTATACCGGGTTTGGCCCCGCAGACACGATGATCGATGACCGCAACCACTTCGCCGTTGCAATGCTTATGTTGGCTCCATTGCTCTTCTTTTTATGGAAGCACGCGGATCATAAAGTAATGCGCAACCTGGCACTGGCGGGGATGATTGCGTGCTTCCTCGCGGTGATTGGGTCGTTCTCGCGCGGTGGAATGATCACGATGGTCGCGATGCTGGCCTTCCTATGGACCAAAACAAACCGCAAGTTTTTCAGCGCCACGATGATGGGGATCGCAGTGACCTGCGCCATTATCTTTGCACCGCAAGAATACAAGGATCGTATCGGTACGACATTCTCGCAGTTCGAGGGCAAGGAAAGCGCCTATGCCGATGAGAGCGATTTGGACGAATCCTTCTGTCTACGCCTCGCCACATGGCAAATTGGCCTCGATATGACACTGGCCAGCCCGATCTTCGGCAACGGATTGCGGTCGATCCAGAACCATGATGTTGCCACGGCCTATCTGGACCCGGACCGGCATATCTGTGGTTATAAGAAAAAATACGGGGTGCGCGCGGCCCATAATATCTATGTCGAGGTAATGACCGATTCTGGCTTCGTTGGCCTCGGCCTATTTCTCTTTGTGCTTGGTGGAACGTGGTTGTCCTGTGCGCGAACGGCACGGCGCACACGCGGCAATGCCGAGTTGCTCTGGGCGCATGATCTGGCCAGCATGATTCAAGTCTCGGTAACAGGCTATGCGATTGGTGGGATGCTGCTGTCATTTGCCTATTATGACGGGTATTTCTTGCTGGTCGTCATGGCGATTACCCTAGATCGAGTGGTGCGCGAACGGCTGGGCGAGGTGGAACCACGCCGTGTTGCTGCCCGTCCGGCGCGTGCGCGGCGTGGGCCTGCCCCGGCGGAATAGGGTCATCACGAGACGCTATGTGTGATAGAGAGAAGAATGTTTTGAAACAGTTCAAAGCATTGCACGATCAGCAGCAACTTAACCCGTTGTTATAATAGGAAAACACTATCTAAACCTCTGACTGGCCCCGCTGTTGCAATTCACTGACGCAACTGGAATTCCCCTGCGGAGGCGTCGGTCGATGATTACTTTTAATAACGCATACTTGGCGAAGCCCAAACGTTATAGCCGTCAAACGGACGGTTCCATCTCCATTATGACCGGCCTGTTGTTTCCTTTGCTCATTATCCTCGCTGGTGGTTCGGTGGATGTAACCCGAGCCTATACAATGAAGGCTAAAGCTCAGAAGACGCTCGACTCGACCGTGCTTGCAATGGCGCGTTCACGCCTGAGCGATGATGAGATCGGCCAACAGGGCAAGACGCTATTCGACAACAATCTCACACTGAGCAATATCAAAGCGGATCTACAGGATGCTGAATTCACCGCCAAACGCGAAGGCGCGGATAAAGGCGACCCAAGCATCGTTACGGGCAGAGCCACGCTGAGTAGCAAGTCATCTTTTCTTGGTATCTTCGGCATGAATGATCTTAAGGTCGGGGTTTTCTCGGAAGCTACGAAACCCAACCCCTTGCCATATGAAATCGCAATGGTTCTCGATGTCAGTGGGTCGATGAATAAAAACCTGAACGGCCAACCCCGGATCGCAAGGTTGAGGGACGCCACGCTTAACCTTTTTGATCGCCTAGAACGCTCCAGCCCCAAGGAAGCGCCACCCTCGATTTCGTTGGTACCGTATTCTACGTCGGTCAATATCGGTGGTCTTAGCAAAGGCATCCTTGAAAGTGTATCGGTTGCAGGCAATCCCGCCGGAAGCGGCGATGTTTGGGCGGCAGAGCGGTTCCGGGGACAGACAGGCGCAGGCTACGATCTTTCGGATGAAAGCCCCGATACCGCGCTGATGCCCTTCGTGACCGCCGCCGAAATCGGCGATAGCGAGCCAAGCGCAAAGATGCAGCCGTTGACAGATAACCGCGATATTTATCGCAATGCTGTCAAAGGCTTGACCGCAAATGGTTTCACATCGGCCCATACCGGCATGATTTGGGGCATATACGCCCTATCGCCAAAGTGGAAATCGGTCTGGCCAAAAGACCCGAAGGAATACGGCACTGCCAACAAGATCATCGTGCTGTTGACCGATGGCGCATTCAACACGACGCATAATATTGGCGCACGCTCAAGAAGCGACGGTGATGAATCCAACGCCTATTTCCAGTCCGCTTGTGATTTGGCCAAAGCTCAGAACGTAACGATCTATGCGGTTGCGCTCAGCCTTGATGCGGCATCAGAAGCGCGTCTTTCGGCCTGTGCAGCGGGCAGCGGTGGCGCAATGCTCAGCGCAAACTCGGCGCAGGGTTTGGAGCAAGCATTCGAGGAAATTGCGGCACAGATCGGCGGACTTCGCATATCAAGCTGATTTTTATACCATGAAGGTAGGAACGCCTCGGATGATTGAAAAATCATTCGGGGCGTCCTCGTTTTTAAGTGGTGCCGAAAACCGACCAGCCCATACGATGAGCGAGACGTTCGAGGGCAAGCGCACCAAGATGGCTGTTACCCACGGCGTTCAAGCCCGGCGACCAAACGGCGATGGACGCAATACCGGGCACGATAGCGAGAATACCGCCGCCCACACCGCTCTTACCCGGTAGACCAACCTCAGACGCAAACTCGCCGGAGCCGTCATAATGCCCGCAGGTGAGCATCAGGGCATTGACCTGCCGCGCATGTTGAGGAGTGATGGGGGCAAGGACATCGGGATCAAATTGCTGCGTGAAGGCAAACATACGCCCCGCCTTGGCAAGCTGAACACAAGACATCGCGATGGCGCATTGGTTGAAATAGACTTCCAACGTCCGGTCGGCGGGGTGGTCGAGATTACCGGATGCCCTGATAAAATGGGCAAGGGCCATGTTCCGCTCGCCCGTATCCCGCTCCGAACAGGCAACAGCATTATCAATGCTAATGGCCGCATCATCCGCCGCCATTTGGATAAAAGCGAGGATGCGCTCAATAGTGGCGGATGGCGTTCGATCCGCCAGCAAAATGTCAGATATGACGATGGCCCCGGCATTGATGAGGGGGTTGCGGGGGATGCCGTTATCGGCTTCGAGTTGGACGATGGAATTAAACGGGTCGCCCGATGGTTCGCGCCCCACGCGCCGCCAACATTTCTCGCCCAGTCGTTCGAGAGCCATGGATAGGGTAAAAACCTTCGACACGCTTTGGATCGAGAACGGCATGGCGGCATCGCCCGCGCTGTGAATATGTCCATCGCGTGTGACGACAGCGATGCCAAAATGATCAGGCGAGACCTTGGCGAGTTCGGGGATATAGGTCGCGACCGCCCCCCGCTCAGTCTCAACCGCCATTTCGGTGGCGATATCGTCGAGGATGGCGGATAGATTGGTCATACTACAAAGCGCGTAGGTGACAGCGCCATAATAGTTTTTGCGTCGAGCGGCGGCACCCGGCCCAAGATCAGATCAACAGCAAGTTGCGACAGCGCCGGGGCGGTCTGGATGCCATAGCCGCCCTGCCCTGCGAGCCAGAAAAAGCCATCTGTGCCGGGGGCGAATCCGGCAACGGGGGTGCGGTCGGGCGTGAAGCTGCGCAGGCCAGCCCATGTCCGCTCAACCCGCGTGACTGAGACGGTGGTGGCGCGCTCGAAGCGGTCGATGCCCTCGGCCAGCACCATATCATCGGGCCATGCATCCTGCGGCTCAACGGGGTCTTCATCGGCGGGGGAAACCATCAGCATCCCCGATTGCGGTTTGGCATACCATGTCTCGCGGATCGAGGCGATTAAGGGCCAGTTTGCCGAATTCTCTGGCGCGGAAATGAGGGCAGCGGAGCGGCGCATCGGTTGGAGCGAGATACCGGGAATGCCCGATTGCGCCGCGACCATATCGGCCCATGCTCCGGCGGCGTTGACCACTATCGGAGCCTCGAACGCACCTGCGGGAGTGTTGATGCGCCAGATATCGCCATGCCGCTCAATCGTCTTTGCCTCGGCATTCGTAACGATGCGCCCCTTATGTTTACGCAGAAGCCGGGTAAAGCCACCGAGCAGAAGATCAACATCTATATCGCTGGCATCGGGATCGAGGGCCGCAGCGCGCAGCAGGTCAAGGCGCAGGATCGGGACCATAGCGACGGCCTCGTCAGGGGTCAGGCGCTGCATAGTCGGGATATCGGCCAGCGTCTTTTCGAGAACGTCATCGTCGCCCTCGCCCGCCAGCAACAACTCACCGCGCGGGGCACTGAGGAGCGGTGCATCGGCGAAATCACCCGGATCACGATAGAACGGCTCGCTGGCGACATTCAGCGCGCGTAGGGTTGCATTGCCGTAGCTGGGCACGAACAGCGCCGCCGACCGGCCCGTCGAATGAGTACCGAGAGCGGCTTCGCGTTCCAAAACGATGACCCGCGCATCCGAAGCTAGCCGCGCTGCCGCGCTGATCCCAGCAATGCCGCCGCCGATAACGAGGATGTCTGCGATCTCGGCCACGTCACACCAACCGTGACTGATCAACCGCCGCTTTCACGAAGCCCTCGAAAAGCGGATGCGCATCAAAGGGTTTCGATTTCAGTTCAGGGTGAAATTGGACGCCGATGAACCACGGATGGCCGGGGAGTTCAACGATCTCCGGTAGCTTTCCGTCCGGCGACATGCCTGAGAAAATCAAGCCCGCCGCCTCCAATTTCTCGCGATAGCCCAGATCGACTTCGTAGCGGTGGCGGTGGCGTTCGCTGATCGTCGGGGTGCCATAAATCGCTTCGACCCGACTGCCCGCCTTCAACGTAGCGTCATAGGCGCCGAGGCGCATGGTGCCGCCCTTATCGTCATCCGCACTGCGCTGGATCGTGCGGTTATCTTCGACCCATTCTTTCATGTGATAAATGACCGGCTCATAGCGGCGCTCGCCCGCCTCGTGATCGAATTCCTCCGACCCAGCATTCTTGATCCCGGCGAGATTGCGAGCCGCCTCGACCACGGCCATCTGCATCCCCAGGCAGATGCCGAGATAGGGCACGTCGTTCTCACGAGCGTATTGCGCGGCGCGCATCTTACCCTTCGTGCCGCGCTCACCAAAACCGCCGGGCACGAGGATGGCGTTGAACCCATCGAGATGAGGGGCGGGGTCTTCGCGCTCGAACACCTCCGCATCGACCCATTCGACGTTCACCTTCACCCGGTTGGCAATGCCGCCATGGGTCAGCGCCTCACGCAGCGATTTATAGGCGTCTTCGAGTTCGGTATATTTGCCGACGACAGCCACGCGCACCTCGCCCTCCGGGCTTTCGATGCGGTCGGCCACCTCGCGCCAGACTCGCAGGTCGGGGCGCTCCGCCTGCATCCCGAATGCGTCGAGGACGGCCTTGTCCAGCCCAACATCGTGATAAGCGAGCGGAGCTTCATAAATAGAGGCGAGGTCATAGGCGGGGATCACGCGGTCGGGGCGCACGTTACAAAACAGCGCGATCTTTGCGATCTGATCATCGGGAATCGGTTGTTCGGCCCGGCAAACCAGTACATCAGGCGCAATGCCGATGGCGCGCAGTTCCTTGACGGAGTGTTGGGTTGGCTTGGTCTTTAGTTCCGCGCTGGCCGCGAGGTACGGTATCAGCGTTAGGTGCATAAAGATGCAGTCACCGCGCGGTTTGTCCTGCGCGAATTGGCGGATTGCCTCCAGAAACGGCAACCCCTCGATATCGCCAATGGTGCCGCCAATCTCGCAGAGCATGAAATCAACTTCATCCTCGCCGATGGCGATGAAATCTTTGATTTCATTCGTAACATGGGGGATCACTTGAATGGTTTTGCCGAGATAATCGCCCCGCCGCTCGCGCTCTAACACGGTCGAGTAGACGCGCCCCGATGAGATCGAATCGGTCTTGCGGGCGGCGACCCCTGTAAATCGCTCGTAATGGCCGAGATCAAGATCGGTTTCGGCACCGTCATCGGTGACGAAAACCTCGCCATGCTCATAGGGCGACATGGTGCCCGGATCGACGTTGAGATAGGGGTCGAGTTTGCGCAGGCGGACAGTGTAGCCCCGTGCCTGTAGCAGCGCCCCAAGCGCCGCACTCGCCAAGCCCTTACCAAGCGAGGAAACAACCCCGCCGGTGATGAAAACGAACCGTGCCATAGATGATGTCCCGCAGATAATACGACCGCGCCGAATACGTTTTCCGGCGATTCCCACGGGAGACCAGACGTAGAGGATTCGCGCATGCGCGTCTACCACTGGCGCGCATCACAAGCATTGATTTGTACTATTCAGGTTTCCATGCGACGGAATTAGGAATGATCGAGAGGGAGCGATGATGGGCGAGGCACCTTGGCCGCCGGAGGTTACGCTGCGTGGACGCACTGCATCGCTGGTGCCGCTGACGGTGGATCATGCGGGCGATCTGGCGGAGGCCGCTGCCGAGGGCGATCTGCATAAGCTGTGGTATACGAGCATTCCGGCACCAGAGAGCGTGGCAATTGAGATTGAACGGCGGCTGGCTTTGCGGGCGGCGGGGTCGATGCTGCCCTTTGCCGTGCTGACGCCGGACGGACGGGCAGTGGGGATGACGACCTATATGAATATCGACGCGGCCAACCGGCGGGTGGAGATTGGCTCGACATGGGTGCGCCCTTCGGTCCAGCGCGGGGGGCTGAATACCGAATGCAAACGGATGCTGCTGGGCCATGCGTTTGAGGCGCTGGACTGCATCGCCGTCGAGTTCCGCACCCACCGCATGAACCAACAGAGCCGGAGGGCCATCGAACGCCTCGGCGCGCAGTTCGATGGGATATTGCGGGCGCATTCGGTGATGGCGAATGGGACAGTTAGGGACACGGCGGTCTATTCGATCACCACCCCCGAATGGCCCACGATCCGGGCACATCTGGATTGGGAGATGGTGAGGCCGCGTTAGAAGTCATTTTTTCACTTCCTTACATGGGCAGAAAGATCTTTCAAAAGAAAAATTATGTTGATAGGAATATAAAGAAACGAAGACCTGTGACCGGCCTTCCCGGCCCCGGACGTGATCCTACTACATGCACACATCTGGTTTTGTATTGAAACCGGGGTTTCATTCTGATTCTCCTTGTGCCTGTCTTTATATGGATGGAGAGAGCGATGTCGGTGATCGGGCTGGGGCGGTTTGGGGACCGTCGCCTGGAAAAAGGGGGGCCTTCCTGCTCGAGCGTCTTGTGGAGACCGGGGTGTCGCGGGTGC
>CALFVD010000042.1 GCA_937928005.1 uncultured Neomegalonema sp.
GCGACACGACCAAAGATATTGCAGCTACAGTTTGGATAGGTTGACGAGTACTAATCCGCGTATTATTCACATCTTTTCTGGGCCTGTAGCTCAACTGGTTAGAGCAGTCCGCTCATAACGGATTGGTTGGGGGTTCGAGTCCCTCCGGGCCTACCACTTCCTACTTACGCCGTTGAAATAGCTTGATTATTTTCTCGTGTGGCAGAAGCGTGTGGCAGTTTCTGTTCAGCTTTCATCCCCAAACGTGCGCGCGAACCCCGCGTCAGCGAGTCTGATCTCATCGGCGGCGCGCGTGTAGCTTTCCGCAATTGCGAGCGTGACACCCAGAATTTGCATGATCTGATGTGCCGAACAGCCGCGCTCCGCTGCGAGGTTCCCGGTCGCTTTTCTGATGCCATGAGCTGAAAGCTCTTTCAGACCGGCCTCGTCGCACCATTGGCGCATCTTGTTCCCCAGACCCTTGATCGAGAACGGCTTACCGTAATCAGTCTCCAACCACATCGTCGTGCCAAGAGGTGAAGAATCCAGAATTGCCTGCAACGGCGGTGTAACCGGGATCGACCTGCGTTTGATCTGCTGCGTTCGACCCTTGTGCTGAACGTACACCAGCCGACCGGCACGTAAATTCAATGGTCCCCATTGCGCCACGTCACTCACGCGCTGACCTGTGTAAAGAAAGAGCGCGAAGGCAAGTCGCGCTTTCGTTCCTATGGGATGCCGCTCTTCGAAGGCGAGAACATCCTCTCTCGTCCAAGCGGTGTAGCCTTCGCTCGCGATCTTGATTTTTTCGGCTTCGACGGTTGGGTTCGTCTTGGCAATGCCCTGCTTGGTCGCCCAACCGAACATTTGCTTGAGATATTTGACGCGCTTGTTGCCCGGATGCCCGCCAACCTCGTCACGCAACGCCTCGACATGCTTTGTTTTCATCGTCGCGAAAGGACGGTGCCCATGTGAGGTCTGAATCCTTCCCAACACGCTGCGCTGGTCTGCCAGGGTCAGCTTGCTGGCGAAGTGCTTTTCACGAAGATATTTCTCGATCAGCCAGCCAAGCGTTGCCGAACCGCGCAGTTCTTTTCCACCAAGAGCTTCCTTTGCCGCATTATAGGCGTCCATCACCGCTGGGGTTATCGCCAGAGGTGGCTCGCCGAATATGCCCTTCAATTGCTTTTTACCGCGTTTGTCACGGTAAACCCAACGGACAGTGCCGCTCGGCAATCGCTCATAGTATACGCCCTTAAGCGAAATCTTCCCACCCCGTCGATCCATCGCAACCATCCTCCTCCCCATCATAGGGCAGCCCATCCGAGAAGGCGTCAAGGTCCCGAATGTCGTAACGCTTCACTCCGTCAGGCCGAATCCGAGGTTTGATCGGCCAGGCCTTCAATGTTTGCGGGCTGGTCGAAAGATACAGCGCGGCCTCCGCCTGCGTCAGCAATCGCTTGAACGCCAGAACTTCGGCAATCGAACCATCTTTCAACCTTCTCGCCAAGTGCACCTCCATGAATTTTTTGAATTCTTTCACCACGCCGAAAATACTTCGCCTGCTCAGTATATGTTGAGCTTATGAGCAATCGTTGCGATTGCGACACCTGCGATCACGCCGACCGCGAGGACAAAATACTCCCGCCGTCGGGCGGCAACCCTGCGCTCCTCTGTGAGCAGTCCCGCCGCCATTTCTATCCCTTCCTCCTTTGCCTGCATGAATACGATTCCGAGCAGTTGCTTGCTCGTGAGGATCGCCTCGTCGCGGGCCTCGACAAGGACATTTCGGATATCTCCGAAGGAAAGGAGCTGCGTGTCGGCATTATGCGCCCGCTCTTGGGCGATGATATCGCGGGTGACGAGTGCGGCGATATGGGCGGCGAGCAACATCGGATCGTCCTCGTCGATCTTGATGCCGAGATCCGCCGCGATTTCGCGGCGGATGCTCTCCTTGTTGATGATCGTCCTCTTGCTCAAGCGATGGTCTCCCGGTTGCCATTGAGCTGTTCCAGTGGCCTTGCCCCAAGCGCCGCATCCATACTTGCGAACAACATTTCCCGGATACGGCGCAACCGCGCGCGGGTCAGGATGTTGAAGACGGATTCCGGGGCCACTGCCTCCGCAAAGGAGCGATTGGTTTTCAGCAACTGGATGAAGTCCTCTGCCGAGGTGTCCGAGGCCATGCGCTGGATTTCCAGCACCGCCTGAATGGCCTGCTCATTCTCACGATAGACCTGCCAGTCGAGGAACGGCTTGCCCGAGATGTCGATCCGTTCCCAAAAGTGGTTGAGCCAGACCATGATGCCTGCGCGTCCACCAAAGCTCGTACACACATCGTCGAGAATTTCGATGGTGAAGGGGAGCGACGGTCCGCCAGCGATCAGAACATGCAGGAAGAGTTCGTGGCCCTCGTCGCGGAAAGTCGCAGCGAGGTCCAGTTCGCGCATGTAATTGAGAAGCGCGATATAGGAGGACGCGCCGGTGTCGATCACCGCCGGACGTCCACTCTCGACAATACCGATCACCATCTCATCGAAACGGCGCGAGTTGATCTTGTTATCCTCGTCGATCAGATCGATGCGCTTCACGTCGAAAGCCTTGACGGCAGCGAAGCTCGCATTCACCGGGTCGGAGTCGAAGGCAAGCGGTGTAGCGCCCTGGTCGATGAGGTATTCGTTCAATATGCGCGCGATGACGGATTTGCCGACACCGCCCTTGCCGCAGAGCGTCATATGGACGGGAATGAGGGAAGCGGTATTCAATGGCGGTCCTCCACGGCAGGGTGATCGTGTCGATCATGATCGGTGGCACGCTCCGTGCGACCGAGACGGCCTACCCAGCGCGAGAAGGTCGTGTAGGCACAGCTGACCGCGCCACGGGCGCGCAGGTCGTCATGGATGGTAATGAGCGTCTCTCCCGCTCGCAGGCGAGACGGGATTTCCGAACCGTGGCGACGAATCTCGGCACGGGCAATCTGGCGTCGAGGCATGGCATTCCTTCTTGACGGTGAATTATTGTTCACTATATGTTCTTTTGTGAGTGTAGCATTCTCCTCTATCGATGGAAGCGACGGCATCACGCCTCGCTGAGTGCTGCGGGAATCCGTCGGAGCGAGAAGCATTGCTGCGAGAGGCAGCGACGCTAATACTCCTCCTCGTAGTCCGGGCCGATCAGCTTCTTCATGTCCGGCTTGTGACCGGGGGGCTTGGGTTTGAATGCACCCGCCATGAAGTCCATGCTGACATGCCTCGTACCACCGTCGTCGCGGCGGTCTTTGACCGGCACAGATGTCTTGCGCGCACGCGCATCCTGCGCGCCTGACCCTTTACCTCGATCTGCTTTCTCATCGGGCAGCAGGGATGGATCATCGGCAAACCGCTTCATCCATTGGGCGAAGGTGCGATAGGCCATCGTGATCTCGTCACGTTCGATGAGATCATCGAAGACCGCCACCATTGTCTCGCCGTGCCGCCTACGTTCCAATACCTCCGGGGCGACCCGCATGGCCTCGGCCCGAGCAGCACGCGTTCGCGATCTTTCTTGCCCGGTGGTGGGGGCTGTCATTCAGATTGAAACTCCTTGTGTTCAGTATTCGTCCTGTCTATATATGAGAACATAGAACGAACAGTCAAGGAGATTCTGTATGAAGCTGACCCATTTGAAGACAATGTATATCAATCAACCCGGCACCCGAAATATCCATTCTCACTTTATTGCAGGTGTTCTCGGATTGCGCGGATTTCTGCGCGATATTGCGGTAAAGTGCGTGCTTTTGCGGAAGCAATTCAGCTTCGCGCATTTGCTGCGCGGCGCTGCATACTTCTGCGCGTTTATGCGCAAAACTGCGGATTCCTGCGCAAAGGGCACCATGATCCTATCAAACAGAGCAAATTTAGGGGTTGAGAGGGGTGTGGCGGGATAAGGCTTTTTGTGGTGCAAAATAGCCGAAGGCGAAGGTTCGCCACACCTGAACACACCCCTCTCAACCCCGACCGGCGTGAAGCCGGAAAGGAATCGTGCCGCCGAAAGTCGGAGGCGGTCCAGATCCGCGTGACGCCAGAGGAGAAAGAGCGTGCGCTGGAAGCGGCGCGGGGGCTGTCGATGACCCTAGCGAGCTATGGGCGATTCGCCATGATGCATCTCGCAGGTGCGCCAATGCGCGAGGAATACGAGGCACTAAGGGTCGATGCATTGGTCGATCGGCTCGAAAGGGTTGGCAACAACCTCAATCAGCTGGCTCGCGCCGCGAACCGGGGCGGCATCGTGATGAGCAATGGAGACCGGATGGTGCTGTTCGAGGTGAAGGAGGAGCTCGAGGCAACGCGCACCCTGTTCCTCGCCTGGCGTGAGGCGGTCAAGACCCGCACGGCCCGGCTTGATCTCCCGGAGAAGAAGGACAGGAGGAAACGCACGTCTTGAAGCGACCATTGATAGCGTTGGGTTACAAGACGCTGTTTTATTGGGTTATCTCATTTATCTCTAAACAGCAAGAAGTTGTTAGGGAAAATCAACTGTAAATGCCGCCAGGTTCATGGAGGCATCTTATATGGTTGACGATCTTCGGGCGAAAATGGGTAGACACGTCCCCGGTCTTGAGGCTTTCGGCACATTCCTCGCCGTCGTCACTGTTATCCTGAACAATTTTACAGCGGGCGTACGACGGGTCGCTCGTAACATCAAACAGTTGATCGGGCGAGCAGCGGACAGCCTTCCGTACCTCGATCAACCACAGAACCGTTCCTCGAGATCAATGCGCCGTCCGATAAGGATGCGAATCGCCAGTCTCTACACGACTTTAGCTCTCTCAATCGCCGGGATATTGCCCTCATCGAACGCACACGCGGTTTCGGTAACGATGAGCTATAATGCTGCGCTCTCCGGCGCAGGCCTTATTGTTCTCACCGACCCATCAGGAACCTTCCGAATCGATATCACGGTGGGTGGGGGATCGATCTTCATCGTCGGGAACGAAGTTCGGACACAGTTCTTCAACGCGACCGATCAGCCACGCATGGACATGAACGCCAACTTCCTGATGAGCGAAGTGTTCTTCGGGAATATGGACGATATCGACGACAACTCGTCGCGCGATTCGTTTGCTGCCAACGTTCCAGGCACTTGGGGCAATCTGTCAAACACCTCCAATCCCGGCGCAGATCTCGACGCATTCGCTCTCACCGCACCGCCTGCAGGCCTCAGCTTTGCCGAGTTGATTGCACGAGGGGCCCAGAGCCCCGTGTTGCTGAATGATGACGAAAACCCTATCCAGCACGACTTCACCGCATCGTTTTTCCCAACGACCCCGACTAACAGCTTCGCAATCCTCGTCGACGACACCGAGGGCGGCAACAACATCTTGTCCCGCTACTTCTTCGGTGAGATCGAGGTCGAGATCGACCCCAAGATCGAAGCGACGAAGACTCAGGTCGCTGGCGGCACGTCGGTCGGAGATACCGTCACCTACACCATTGAAGTCGAGAACACCGGCGACTTTCCGGTTGATAGTATCACTGTCAACGATGTCCTCGAACAGGCGGATGGCACCCCGATTTCCCTGACCTTCGGGCCGACCTTCGTCAATAATTCGGCAGGATCAGCTGAAGGCTCGCTCGCCGTAGACGAGATATCGACCTATGCGGCTAGCTATATTCTGACGCAGGACGATATTGACGCGGGCGGCGTCTGCAACTCCGCCGAATTTATGGGAATGAGTGCCGGCGACAATATCAGCGACGTTTCCGATAACGGCAACGATGCCGATGGAAATACAGTCGATGATTGTACCGCACTGACGATCCCACGGAACCCTGCATGGACGCTGGCCAAGGCCTCATCCTCCAGCATCACAGCAGCGGGTCAGATCGCAAGCTATACCTTCGATCTCGCCAATACCGGCAATGTGTCGATCAGCGCCGTCTCGCTGACGGATACGCAATGCGATGC
>CALFVD010000043.1 GCA_937928005.1 uncultured Neomegalonema sp.
CTTTTTCCAGGCGACGGTCCCCAAACCGCCCCAGCCCGATCACCGACATCGCTCCCTCCATCCATATAAAGACAGGCACAAGGAGAATCAGGATGAAACCCCGGTTTCAATACAAAACCAGATGTGTGCATGTAGTAGGACTCGATTTGGGATCTCGGTGATCGTTGTGCTGCCCATCGAGAGCCATGCACATTGGTCAAGCTACGAAAGAATCATTTGGCGCGAAAGTACTACGCCAAACAGAACTAAATATTGACTGTCTTCAAGACTTGTTTCGACGATCCACCTGCCAATTCAATGAATTGTAAATGCAGATAAATCACCCTCGGAACAAGTCCGAGGGTGATTGTGCAAAAGTGACTACTTCGTATTTTTCAGGTAGTGGTAGTCTCTGTGGCTACTGTCAACTTGGTTTACGCTTATGTTATTGGCAATTTCGTATACGATATTGCCATTGGGCATTAGGTAGAACTGTCCCTTTTTAAGGTCGGCATTTGCCCGCGCTGTCCAGTTTTCCTGATACCCGTAATATTCGCCCAGATCGGATGCGCTGGTGAGCCTCTGACGGTTGCCACGTTTGCCCGCACTGGCATCGCGATTTGCGCGTCGTGCATCTTGATTTGCCTGACGTTGTGCATCGCGATTTGCGCGCCGCGCATCCCGATCCGCTTGGCGTTGTGCATCCTGATTTGCCTGACGTTGTGCATCACGGTTTGCGCGTCTTGCATCCTGATTTGCCTGACGACGCGCATCGCGCTCTGCACGGCGGCGTTCCCGTTCAGCGGCTTCACGTTGGGCATTGCGTTCGAGGCGCTCGACCTCTTCGCGGCGTGCCTGATCCTCGGCGCGCGCACGTTGTTGCTCGCGTCGCTCTAGGCGTTCCAGACGACGTGCTTCCTGACGGTCGCGTCTGATTTGTTCGGCTCGCAATTCTGCGCGGCGCTCTCTTTCAAGGCGCTGGGCGCGGTTTGCCTCACGGCGCTCTTGTTCGAGGCGCTCGGCGCGCCGTGCGTCACGGATTGCATCGCGGCGTTCCCGTTCGGCCCGTTCAGCCCGGCGGGCTTGGCGACGTTCGCGTTTAATGCGGTCAACCCGGATCGCTTCGCGGCGCTCCCGCTCGATCTCACGGCGGCGCAGGATTTCTTTACGCTCTTGGCCCGTATAGTATCGCTTGCCGTCATAGTACCGCTTACCGTCGTCATGGTGGTCGTCGCCATCCGATAGGATTGCTCCAAGGATTGCGGCACCGATCAATCCACCGATCAGCCCTGTGCCCCCTGCCGATGGGGTAGAAACACCGCCATTATAGGGCTGTGGCCGTACATAGGTGACGCTTGGCTGTGGCTGCACGTAGGTTGGCTGCTGCGGCTGCGCATAGGTGACGCTTGGCTGCGGCTGCACGTAGCTTGGCTGCTGCGGTTGCGCATAGGTAACGCTTGGCTGCGGCTGCACATAGGTCGGCTGCTGCGGCTGCGCATAGGTGACGCTTGGCTGTGGCTGTGCATAGGTCGGTTGCTGCGGTTGCGCATAGGTGACGCTTGGTTGCGGCTGCACGTAGGTCGGTTGCTGCGGCTGCGCATAGGTAACGCTTGGTTGCGGCTGCACATAGGTCGGCTGCTGTGGCTGCGCATAGGTGACGCTTGGCTGTGGTTGCACATAGGTTGGCTGTTGCTGCACGCTGGTCGTGCCCGAATAGGTGGGCGCGGCGGGCTGCTGATAGGTTGTCACTGGCGCGTTATAGGTCGTGGTAGGCTGCGGCTGTGTGTACACCCCGGTATTGCCCGAATAGACGGGCGTGGTCACGTTCGGTGTCGGGGCGCTTGGCGTGATATAGGTTGGCGAGGTGTAGACGGTTGTGCCCGTCTGTGCCGGTGCCTGATAGGGTTGCACCGTCTGGCTTTGATAAGTCTGGGTCTGGTAAGGCTGATACACCTGTTCCGCCTGCGCGAAGGCAAGGCCCGGCGCAAGCGCTGTGCTGCCCAGTAATGTCAGGGCGGTAAGGTACGTCTTGGTCGATCGGGTCATGCTTTCTCTCCATAACTCAGGCCACATGGTACATTCATCACGGGTGATTGCAGCAGGTTTTGGGCCTTTTCAGGTATTATACGCATAATGTGTCGGTTTCCGGCGGCTTTTCCATGCAATGCGCTGTCTATAGCGCAAGAATCCTTGAATACTGTGCAAGATTGCTCCTACGTTCTGTCCTAAACACGACTAAAGGGGCCAAATAGTATGAAATCGGGACGCCATTTCCTTCAAATACCGGGGCCGACCAACACCCCCGACCGCATCCTGCGCGCCATGCATAGGGCGGTAATCGACCATCGCGGCCCCACCTTCGCTGAACTGGGCGCAAGCGTGCTGGAGGATGTGAAAGCGGTCTTCAAGACGAAAAACCCCGTCATCATCTACCCCGCCTCTGGTACTGGCGCGTGGGAGGCGGCGCTCGTCAATGTACTCGCCCCCGGCGATGCCGTGTTGATGTACGAAACGGGCCAGTTTTCGACGTTATGGAAAAACATGGCCGAAAAACTGGGGCTGGACGCGACCTTTATGCAGGGTGATTGGCGGTCGGGCGTTAACGCCGCCGCGATTGCCGAGGCATTGGCCGAGGATAAAGCCCATAATTACAAAGCCGTCTGCGTCGTCCATAACGACACCGCCACAGGCATCACCAGCGATATTGCCGCCGTCCGCAAGGCTATCGACGACGCAAACCACCCTGCGCTTCTGATGGTCGATACGATTTCGTCCCTTGGCTCGATAGATTTCCGTACCGATGAATGGGGTGTCGATGTCGTCGTTGCCGGATCACAGAAAGGTTTGATGTTGCCCCCTGGCCTGTCCTTCAATGCCGTCAGCGATAAGGCGATGGCGGCGGCAAAAGGCGCGGGGTCCAAGCGGTCCTACTGGGATTGGCATGATATGCTCGGCCCCAATGCTGCTGGCTTCTTCCCTTATACCCCCGCCACCACGCTGCTTTACGGGCTGCGCGAGGCGCTCGATATGCTGGCCGAAGAAGGTTTGGAAAACGTCTTCGCCCGCCATACTCGCCACGGCGAGGCCACCCGCCGCGCGGTACGTGCATGGGGGTTGGAAATCCTGTGCCAGAACCCGGCGGAATATTCCGATGCCCTCACAGCGGTCCTGATGCCGGGGCGTAAGGGGGCCGATGATTTGCGTAAAACCATTCTCGACGGTTTTGATATGTCACTCGGCACGGGCCTCAACAAGATCGCCGATCAGGTGTTCCGCATCGGCCATTTGGGCGATTTCAACGATCTCATGCTCATGGGCACATTGTCCGGCGTCGAGATGGGTTTGCAACGCGCGGGTGTCCCCCACGAGAAGGGCGGCGCGCAGGTGGCACTAGATTTCCTCGCCGAATCCTGAATAACTAAACCGATCAGACCCCGATAACGGGGCGTAATCTCCGGGAGAGAAACATATGCTAATCCGCACGATCACCGCCGCCGCCCTCGCGGCTCTGCTCGCATCGCCCGCGCTGGCTGCTGGCATGACGTTGAAATTTGGCCATGTCGGCAAGCCCGGCTCGCTATTCGAGGAAAGCGTCGAAGCCTATGCCAAATGCGCCAATGCCGCGCTGGGCGACAAGGCAGAGGTCCAGACCTTTGGCTCTAGCCAACTCGGCAAGGACAAGGAACTGCTGCAAAAGCTGAAACTCGGCCAAATCACCTTCGCGCTGCCGTCTTCGGTCATGTCCTCGGTCGCCGATGAGTTCGGCGTGTTCGAGATGCCCTACATCATCAAGGACCGCGAGCACATGAAGCGCGTCCAAAAGGAGCTTGGCCCCACCTTCCAGCAGGCCGCCGAATCCAAAGGCTACCATATCCTCGGTTATTTCGAGAACGGCTTCCGCAACATCACCAACAACACGCGCCCCATCAACGTGCCCGACGACCTCAAGGGCATCAAGCTACGCACGCCGAAAGGGTCATGGCGCGTGAAAATGTTCAAGCTATACGGCGCGAACCCCACCCCGATGGCCTTCTCTGACGTGTTCACTGCGCTGAAAACCGGCGTGATCGACGGGCAGGAAAACCCCTATGCACAGATCGCCTCGGCGAAATTCCAAGAGGTGCAGAAATACCTGTCAAAGACCGGCCACGTCTACACGCCCGCCTATATCATGACGTCGAAGAAGCATTATGCAAAGCTGCCGCAAGACGTGCGCGATGAGCTAGAAACCTGCGCCGCCTCCACGCAGGCTTTTGTCTACAAGCGCGCGGCGGAGTTGGAAGTTGAGCTGCTGAAGGTGATTGAGGATGCGGGCGTCGAAGTGATCGACCCGGATAAGGACGCTTTCATCAAAGCATCCAAGCCGATCTATGACGAATTCGCCGATACCGTCGATGGTGGCCGCGAGTTGATCGACACGGTTCAGGGTTTGGCCGCGTCGAACTGATCTGGTAACGACTTAAAAACAACGCATCCCCGGAAGACGCGATAGCGTCTGTCCGGGGTCTTGGTGGCCGTGCGCCGTTACACGAGGCTCCGGATCGCGGGGATGCGACTCTTTCTCCGACACATGCCGGAATCCCCCATGACCACCCTCAAAAATACCCTCCAATGGCTGCTGGAATGGATAACCATCCTGCTGATGATTGGCCTGACCATCATCGTCATCGCCGCTGTCATTGCCCGAATTACTGGCAATTCCTTTTCATGGTATGATGAGGTTGCCTCCATCGCGCTGGCATGGGTCACGTATTACGGCGCGGCGCTCGCCGCCTTGAAACGTCGCCATATTGGTTTTGATTCAGTCCTCCTCGCCATGCCACAAGGTGCGCGGATGGCGGCGGCGGTCTTCGCTGAACTGGTCGTCCTCGCCTTCTTTGCCCTGCTCGCATGGGCCGGAATGACGGTGCTCGCGGTGCTGGAGGGCGACACCCTTGATGCCCTGACATGGGTGCCGGTGCAACTGACCCAATCGGTTATCCCCATCGGCGCGATTCTCTTCATCATCGCCCAACTCCTCTCGATGCCCGACTACCTCCGCTCCGTCCGTGACGGCGTGTCGCTGGAGCATCCCGAAATCATTGAGGAGGGCAAGGCATGAGCGGTATTTGGGTTGGCGATACAGACCCCGCATCCCCGGCCTTGCGCCGGGGTCTCGAAGGCCGGAGTGTAGATGTCAAATCAGGAAAGCCATCCACAATTCGTCTACATCCTCGCCTCGCGCAAGAACGGCGCGATCTATATCGGATTAGCGCGAGATCTTCGCCAGAGGATGGGCCAACACCGCTCGGGTGGCATCTCCAGCCACACCAAGAAATACGACATCTTCACATTTGTCTATTTCGAGATACACGAGACCCTCGAAGCGGCATTGTTGCGCGAACGTCGGTTAAAACGATGGAAGCGCGATTGGAAGGACGAACTGATCGAAAGCGTCAATCCCGGCTGGGCCGACCTTTCAGAACAGATACCGCTTTGACCGCTTTACCTTTGAATTGCGCATTATCCGTCGAGACCCCGGCGCAGGGCCGGGGATGCATAAAACCGGCCTCTGCATCCCCGGATCAAGTCCGGGGCTACGGTTTTAATGGAGGGCTGCGTCCATGCTAATCGCCCTCATGTTTGTCATCCTACTGGCGCTGATGCTCATCAACGTCCCTATCGCGGTTGCGCTGGCCGTGGCCGGGGTCATGGGCTTGCTGGCTACCGAAGGTGTCTCCAGCCTCGTGACCGTCGCCCTCGACATGTATGACGGTTCGACCAAATTCTCGCTGATCGCCATCCCGATGTTCGTGCTGGCTGGTGCCATTATGAACGCGACCGGCATCACCGTGCGCCTCATCAACTTCGTCTCTGCCCTGATCGGCTTTGTCCGGGGCGGGTTGGCGATGGTGAATGTCGGCGTGTCGCTGTTCTTCGCGGAAATCAGCGGTTCCGCCGTGGCCGATGTCGCCGCGATGGGGTCGATCATGATCCCGGAGATGAAAAAGCGTGGCTATTCCAAGGAATTCGCCGCCGCCATTACTTCCTCCTCCGCCTCGTTGGCCATCATTATCCCGCCATCCATCCCGATGATCCTTTATGCCGTCAGTGCGGGCACGTCGGTCGAGCAACTCTTCGTTGCGGGCGTTGTGCCCGGCCTTCTCGGCGCGGCGGGCCTGATGGGCGTCGCGGCGATGTTTGCGCGGCGCTACAACCTGCCGGTGGAGCAGGCGTTCAACATGCCCCGCGTGAAAGAAACCTTCATCGAGGCACTGCCCACCTTCGCCCTGCCGGTCATCATCCTTGGCGGCATTTTCGGCGGCTGGGTTACGGCGACGGAGGCAGCGGGCCTCGCCGTCCTCGCCTCCATTGTCGTTGGGGCATGGTATCGTGAGGTTGATCTACGTCAGCTCAAATCCGCCATGCTCGATGGTGGGATGCAGACCGCCGTCGTCATGTTGCTGGTCGCGGCTTCGGTCTTGATGGGTGGCTTCCTGACCCGCGCGCAGGTGCCCCAGCAACTCGCCGCCGACCTGTTGGCGTTCACCGACAATAAATACGTCATCCTCGCGATCCTGAACGTCTTCTTTCTCGTGATCGGCTTTTTCCTGCATTCGGCGGCGGCGATTATCCTCGTCGTTCCCATCGTCATCCCGCTGATTCAGGGGGCGGGCATCGACCCCGTCCATTTTGGCCTTGTTGTCACGCTGAATCTGGCCATCGGGCAGCAGACGCCCCCCGTGGCCAGCGTGCTGATAACATCGTGCAGTATCGCGCGGGCAAATGTGTGGGAGGTGTCGAAGGTCAATATCTGGTTCGTCGCCGTCCTGCTAACGGTGCTGATGATGTGTACCTACATCCCCTCCATCCCGATGTTCTTGGTGGAGTATTTTTATCGGTAGATTGGTGTAAGGCTCGGAATTCCTATATCTTGGGTATGACTGCCAGTATGGATGGGAGATAATCGAAGTGAGAGATCAGGTGCTTCCTGCGCTGTTTTCCGGTTGTGTCGTTCTCGGTTTCTGTATGGCTGAACCGGGGGGGGTGAATGGTGGAATCGGCTTTATATTCGGTGTTATTGCTTACTTTGTTTTTGTAAGTGCTTTGAGGAAAATCATTCGCGAAGAACTGCAATCGCCCAGTAAAGCGCGGATGGAAGCTGATCTAAGAAGATCAAATCCCGTATGATGATCCTCGACCTCGAAACCGCCCGCCGCCTTATTCACATGATTGCCAAGGCAGGGGTGGAAGCTGGGCTGAAACCCCTATCTATCTGTGTCGTTGATGCGGGCGGGCATACAATCGCCTTTGAGCGGGCGGATGGGGCCAGCCCGATGCGCTACCGCATCGCCCACGGCAAGGCCCATGGCGCAGTGATGATGGGCCTCGGCTCCCGCGCCCTCGCCGAGCGCGCGAGCCGCGAGCCGCATTTCATCCAATCGATGAACGCACTGGCGGGCGGCGCGCTGGTGCCGGTGCCGGGGGGCGTGTTGATCCGCTCAGAGGGCGCTATTATTGGCGCGATTGGCGTAACGGGCGACAGTTCCGATAATGATGAGGCTTGTGCCGTGGCGGCGATTACCGCCGCCGGGCTTGAGGCCGATACCGGAGGCACGGCATGAGCGACATCACTTACGAAATCGAGGATGGGATCGGCACGATCACCTTCAACCGCCCCGACCAGCGCAACGCCTTCACCTTCGCGATGTACGGGCGGTTGGCCGAGATATGCGCGACTGTTCCAACCGACGGCTCGGTCAAGGCGATCATCATGCGCGGTGCCGGAGGTCGCGCTTTCGCCGCCGGAACTGACATGACCGAGTTTCGCGGTTTTTCCACCCCATCGGATGCCCATAAATACGAGGAAGACGCCAATGCCGTCTTCACCGCCGTTGAGCGTTGCCCTGTGCCGACAATTGCCGCCATTACTGGCGCTTGCACGGGCGGGGGCGGTGCCATCGCCGCCTCTTGTGATCTGCGCATCTGTGATGAGCGGCTGAAGTTCGGCTTCCCCATCGCCCGTACGCTAGGCAACTGCCTCGCCATCGCCAATCTCAACCGCTTGTCGGCCTTGATCGGACAGGGGCGGGTGCGCGAGATGATCTTCACGTCCCGCCTGTTAGGTGCGGAGGAGGCCGAGCGCATCGGTCTTGTGTCGGAGGTTTTATCTGATGCCGAAGCGGTTGAAGCCCGGTCCCGCGAATTGGCCCAAATCGTTGCGGGCCATGCTCCGCTTACTTTACGTGCAACCAAAGAAGCCCTGCGCCGCCTACGCGTTGATGGTCCAGACGCAAAGGACTCTGACCTCGTCGAACTATGCTATATGAGCGAGGATTTCCGCGAAGGGATGGAAGCGTTCCTGTCGAAGCGCCCGCCGGAGTGGAAAGGCCAATAAGCCGATTTTATATGGTCCAAACACCGCTCAAACAGGCGGAAAGCCTCGTATACCCCTTGTGATACGCGCTTTTCGTCTTCGATGTTCTCGATAAAAGCATGGATGATGGGGGCGTACTCTACCAGAGCGTGTGATCCAAGATAGCTTCCCGCTGACGCCACCACCGGGTCATTCGAGCGTGACCAGCGTTTCAATAATGTGCGCCTGTCAAAATTCGACCCGGCGATCACATAAGCGGCCCCTATCGCATCGCTGTCGAAATAATCGGGTATTACGCTTGGAACATTAATGCCCAATGCGGCCAGATCATTGGCCAGCAGCCCAGTCATAACTGGCGGGCGCATCGCTTCGGGTAGGCTGGCAAAAGCTGGTTCCAGCACAGAATAGGCAAGGTAATGGCTGGCGAGGAAAATACTGTAATCGTGATGCTCCGCAAGATCGAGCATTGCGAAGCTGCTTCCCGCCTGTTCATTAGCTTGCCGCGTTAGTTCAAACAGGTTTTGGCTAACTGTCATCGTATGTCGCATTCCCTGCTTTCTCATAAAACAGAGTTTAGTGCGTATACAGAGTAAATTCAAGCCCTGAATTACTTAAAGGCGAGTCCAAAGCTTGAATTTATTGAATAAATCCGTTTTTAGATTTATCCGCTGATCTTATCTTGCGTCTTTGTGTTGAAGTCGCTGGCATCATGCCGTTCGTGCAATTGATCCTCTTCGGGGCCATGGATGCGGTTGACTTTGCGGCCCCGTTGTACCGGTTCGCGCGCTGCGATCTCGTCATGCCAGCGAATGACATTAGTATAAGATGCCACGTCGAGGAACTCGGCGGCATTGTACAACTTGCCGGTCGTCAACACCCCGTACCAAGGCCAGATGGCCATATCGGCGATGGTATAGGTATCCCCGCTCATGTAGCGGTTTTCGGCCAGATGCTTATCCAGCACATCCATCTGCCGCTTTGTCTCCATCGCAAAGCGATTGATTGGATACTCAAACTTCTCTGGGGCATAGGCGTAGAAATGCCCGAAACCGCCGCCCAGATAGGGTGCGCTACCCATCTGCCAGAATAGCCATGACAGACATTCTGCCCGTGCCGCGCCATCGCTCGGTAGGAACGCTCTGAATTTCTCGGCCAGATACATCAGGATTGCGCCAGACTCGAATACGCGGGTTGGCGGGGTCGTGCTGCGGTCGAGCAGGGCGGGGATCTTGGAATTGGGGTTGATTGCCACGAAATCGCTGCCGAATTGGTCGCCCTTGCGGATATCGATCACATAGGCGTCGTATTCCGCGCCCGTATGCCCCGCCGCCAGCAATTCCTCCAGCATGACCGTGACCTTTACCCCGTTTGGCGTGGCCAGCGAATGCAGCTGTAGCGGATGCTTGCCCACGGGCAGCGTCTTTTCGTGGGTTGCCCCGGCGATGGGCCGGTTCGTGCTGGCGAACTCGCCCCCATTCTCCGCATCCCATGTCCAGACTTTTGGCGGTATGTATTCGCTCATTGTGTATCCCCTCTTGAATAAAAAAGCCCCCTGCGCGGTACGAAGGGGGCCGTCATAACTGCAATTATAACGTCAGAGCTTTGCGTCGAGAGCCTTTGCCATCGCGTCGAAATCGCGATCACCGGTCCATGTCTCACCGTCGATAATAACGGTTGGCGTGGAATTGACCTTGAAGACTTCGGATGCTGCGCGCGTACGGTTCACAACGCTTTGACCCAGTGCCTGATCTGCGAGGCAGGTGTTGATCTGCGCGGCACCGAGGCCGCCGAACCGGGCCATCTTCTGCAATTCGCCCATCCAGTCGGCGGAACGGGTCCATCTTTCCTGCTGCGTTAGGAACAGGTCGATAAACGCCAGATATTTCTCCTCACCGCCACAACGGGCGATGATCGACGCGCTAAGGGCTTCGTTGCCCAGCGGATAGTCGCGGTAGATGAACTTGATCTTGCCCGTATCGATGTAATTGGTCTTTAGCCGTTTGTAGGTCTGGCTGTGAAAGGCCGCGCAATGGGGGCAGGTCAGCGAGGCATATTCGATGACCGTGATCGGCGCATTCGCATCGCCTTCGACCACATCGCCAGTGAAACCGCCGCTTTTCGTCGTTGTGCCCGCATAGGCGGATATGGGGGCGAGGTCGGCGGCGGTCAGCGTCTTCGTTGCGGCGACTGTCTGGGCGGGTTGTTCGCTGGCCAGTTTCGCCGGTTCGACTGTCTTGCTGCCACCAAAGCCCATTGCGCCCGCGCCTACGAGTGCTGCGACTACGACGACCGCGCCGCCAATGAGAAGTCCCTTATTCATGGTTCCGTTCTTCCTTCGTTAGGGCTTCCCGCCGCTTTGCGGGTCGCGATGTTCCGTCCAAGCCGTTCGAGCGCGCCGCGCAGGTCGTCATTCTGCACATTTGCGGTCGCCCGGCGAATTTCTGCCACCTCCTCGGGGCGAGGCTGTGGCGGTGCCGTTTTGGCCTTTCGCTCCTCGAATGCTTCTGGCCCAAGTTGGACTAGCCGTATGCGAGAGATGGCCCGATAGCCGTAATGCGCGTTCACTCGTTCGATTATCTGCGATGTTAGGTGCTGCACTTCAAGGGCGCAGGCACCGAGGCACCCGACCGTGAGTGTGCCGCCCATCCCTTCCTTTGCCGCATATCCAAGGCGTACGGGGCGGCATAGCCCCCCAATCCGCTCACCCACCACAGCGTCCCATTCGACGAGGATACGCGATTCCGAAAACCCGCGCTTGGTCAGCGCAGGGCGGATCATGCCCTTCGCAACATCGGATGCGCGAAGAAATCCCTTGCGGCCATAGCGGGTTTTCTTGAAACGGGTGGCCATATGCGATGCACGATCCTGTCGGGTTATTGGACGGTGAATACACAGTATGCGTCAAAAGGGGGTCATGATGCCAAACGATTCTGCGCTGCGATGACGGGCTTGTGACCCGCCCCTTCGCAAAGGCGATGCTGCGCTGGTACGATATCCATGCGCGCGATTTGCCATGGCGGATTGGCCCTGCCACGCGGGCGGCGGGGCAAGTGCCCGATCCATATCGCGTTTGGCTGTCTGAGATCATGTTGCAACAGACGACCGTGGCCACCGTGAAGAGTTATTTTGAGCGATTCACCACCGTCTGGCCCGATGTGAAGGCGCTGGCCGCCTGTCCCCGCGATGATGTATTGTCTGCATGGGCGGGTCTTGGTTATTATGCTCGTGCCCGCAACCTCCATGCCTGTGCGCAGGTTGTAGCGGGGCAGTGGGGCGGTGTCTTCCCTACGACCGAGGCCGAGTTGCTGACCCTGCCGGGCGTTGGGCGCTACACGGCGGCGGCGATTGCCTCCATCGCCTTCGACGAGGTGGCGACGGTGGTTGATGGCAATGTTGAGCGCGTCATGGCCCGTCTTCATGCCGTTGAGGAACCATTGCCAAAGGCGAAACCCGCGCTCTACACCCTAGCGGCTAGTGAGACACCCCCTGTGCGCCCCGGCGATTATGCGCAGGCGGTGATGGATTTGGGTGCAACCATCTGTACTCCGCGCAATCCTTCTTGCGATGTCTGCCCCGTCAACAGCCTATGTGCGGCCCACAAAACCGGAATCGCCGCAACCCTACCTCGCAAAGTCCCAAAGAAAGCAAAGCCCACTCGCCATGGCATCTGCTACCTCGCCCAACGCGAGGATGGTGCGGTCCTCCTGACCACACGCCCGGACAAGGGATTGCTGGGCGGCATGGCCGAACTCCCCGGTGGTGACTGGGTGGAGGGTGAGCCGCCCGCCGCGCCCCCGCTCGCCGCAGATTGGCGTGATAAGGGCGAAGTGCAGCATACTTTCACTCATTTCCACTTGATCCTGCGCGTATTCCATGCGGAACTGCCTTTGGATACGGGGGTGGAGCGAGGGCGATGGGTGCCTGCGGCCCTACTGGATGATGCCGCACTGCCCACCGTAATGCGCAAAGCCCTCGTTAAAGGCCAAGGTTCGGCGCGACTTCCGCTCGATTGACACATGTCGAAACGCAATGTGGCGTAAACATCCTTGGAATCGTCGCAAACCTCTGATTAGACTTACCACCAACGCGATGGCCACGGAGCATGTCGCGAGAAAAATGGACCAACACACCTCATGGGAGGGAACTACTTGATGAAAACACTCAGAAATCTGGGCGTCTCGGTCGTGGCTGCAACCGCAATGTTCGGCGCGACATCGGTGATGGCCGAAGATTGCGAAACGATCACCCTTGGCGCGGCAATCTCGCTAACCGGTAAATATGCCACCAACGGCGTCCACGCCAAGAACGGCTATGAGTACGCCTTCCAGAAGATCAAGGAAAACGGCGGCGTCAAAATCGCGGGCAAGTGCTACAACTTCTCGACCATCTACTACGATGACGAATCCAAGGGCGACCGTGGTGCCACGCTGGCCGAGCGCCTGATCAATCAGGACAAGGTCCAGTACATGCTTGGGCCGTATTCCTCCGGTCTGACCAAGGCCATCGCGCCCGTTACCGAGCAGTACAAGATCCCGATGGTCGAAGCCGAAGGTGCATCGCGTTCGCTATTCAATAAAGGCTACAAATACCTGTTCGCGGTCCTCTCGACCTCCGAGCAATACCTCGCCTCCGCCGTTACCCTCGCCGCTGAAATGGCCGAGAAAGAAGGCAAAGATGCCAAGAGCGTTAAGGTCGCCATCGCGGTCGAAAACGATCCTTTCTCCCTCGATATCCGCGCGGGCGTGAAGGAAGATGCCGAAAAATACGGCATGAAGGTCATTCTCGACGAAAAACTGCCGCGTGACCTTTCCGACATGAGCGCGATTCTGACCAAGGTAAAGCTGCTCAAGCCTGACGTACTGGTCGTTTCCGGTCACTCCAAGGGTGCCGCGACCGCCGTGCGTCAGATCGGTGAACAGCGCATCAACGTACCGATGATCGCCGTCACCCATTGCGAAGCCGCTGATGTGGTCGGCAATTTTGGCAAGTCAGCCAATGACATCCTCTGCTCGACCCAATGGGCCGAGACGCTGTCTTACGAAGATGAACTGTTCGGCACCGCCGCCGAATACGAGCAGGGCTTCAAGGAAGCCTTCCCTGAATACACCGACAAGACGGTGCCTTATCAGGTCGCTCAGGCTTCGGCTGCGGTCTACGTGTTCAAGGACGCTTTCGAGCGTGCGGGTTCGCTGGACAAGGAAAAGGTGCGCGATGCCATCGCCGCGACCGATCTAACCACCTTCTACGGTCAGATACGGTTCTCGGAAAACGGCAACAACATCGCCAAGCCGATGGTCCTGCGCCAGATTCAGGACGGCAAATACAACGTGGTCGCGCCTTCCGACTTCGCATCGCACAAGCTGAACTGGCCACGTAAGCCACAGTAAGTCACAACAAAAACGCAGCCCCGGCCTTGCGCCGGGGTCTCGGCGGTCAGCACGCTGACCTGTGAGGCCTCGGATCATGCTCCGGGGCTGCATCTTTGCATTTCTCCCATGAAAGTCCCCGTATGGACCAGATAATCGGCAATATCGGGCTGCTCTTCGAGTTTCCCGTCGTGAACCTCAAGATTCTGCTCGATGGAATTATGATCGGCGCGCTCTTTGCGCTGGCCGCCTATGGTCTGGCCCTCGTCTGGGGGGTGATGAACGTCAAGAACCTCGCCCAGGGCGATTTCGTGATTGCGGGGGGCTATGTCGCTTGGACCCTCGACCAGAACGGCATCCACCCGTTTTTGGGAATTCCGGTGGCCTTCATTGTAATGTGGATCATCGGCTGGATTACCTACAAACTGGTTATCAAACGGGTTATCGAACGCGACCTCTTCACCTCGCTACTCGCCACCTTTGGCCTTGCGATCATGTTCGCGCAGATTTTGAACCTCATGTTCGGCTCCGATACCCAGAGCATCCAACTTGACATGCCGACCCTTTATTTCGCCGATGGCTTCATCGACGTGCCGATGTCCAAGCTGGTGGGCGTCGTGACCGCGCTGTGCCTCGCTTTCGGCGTGATCCTCTTCATGAAACGCTCCCGCATGGGACAGGCGATTCGCGCCACGGCACAGGATGCCCGCGCCGCCCGCGTGTTGGGGATCGACACCGACAAGGTCTATGCCTTTACCTTCTCGCTCAACTCCGCGATCTGCGGCGCGGCGGGGGCGATTATCGTGATGGCATGGGTGATCCAGCCCTTCTACGGCATCACCTATTCGATCCGCGCCTTCGTGATCGTCACGGCAGCGGGCCTCGGCAACCTGCCGGGGGTCATCGCTGCGGGCCTCGGCATCGGCGCGCTGGAGCAATACGGCTCCCATATCTTCGGTATCGGTTATCAGCAGGCGATTGCCGTGCTGCTGCTGCTGCTCGTCCTGTTCATTCGTTTGCTGCAACAGCGCCGCAAACGCCAAGTATTGCAGTAGGAGGGAACCAGACATGACCATCCTACGCCCGATCTTCTATCTGGCCCTTCTGGCCTTCATCGTGGCCGCGCCCTTCATCGCGCCTGAATTCCGCACGCAGCTTGCAACGCTGTGGATCTTCATCATCTTGTCGATGACATGGGATATGACTGGCGGGCAGATGGGCTATAACTCGCTGGGTAACATCCTGTTCTACGGTGCGGGCATGTATATCGCGGCAGTCGTCGGCATCGCCATCGTCTACAATGTCGGCGAGTACACCAACGCCGCCGGGGGCGGCATCTACAAATTCACCGACACTCAGTATTTCCTCGGTATGGCGCTGGGCTTGGTTGCCGCTGGCGTTCTTTGCGCAGGGATTGCTTGGATTCTGGGCTATCTGCTCTTCGGCCTGCGCGGTCCTTATTTCGCCATCGGTACGCTTGGCGCGGCCATCGCCGCCGGAGAACTGGTATCGAACTGGGAATGGGTTGGCGGAGGACAGGGCATCGCTCTGCCGGTCTATCCGGGCGATGATTACGAAAACGCCAAGCTGTTCTTCTACTACCTGTTCGCGATTGTCGGCGTGATCCTTTTTATCTTCCTACGCTGGTTCTACAGCACTCGCTTCGCCGCCGCGATCAACGCCATCCGCGATGACGAGGAAAAGGCGGAGGCGATGGGCCTTCACACCCTACGCTACAAGCTGATCACATGGTCCATTGCCGCGTTCTTCGTCGGCATCGCGGGCGGTATCTCCGGCTATCAGCTTATCCATTTTGAGCCGCTGGAAACCGCCTTCCAGACCATCAATCTCGGCATCTTCATGGTCGTCTGCGTCCTCTTGGGCGGCAAGGGCACGCTGTGGGGGCCGATCATCGGCGCGATCCTGTTCCATGTTGTGAAGGAAGTGACGTGGAACTACCTGCTTGGCTGGCAATGGGTGGCCTTGGGCGCGCTGATCGTGATCACGGTCGTCTACTTCCAGGACGGCCTGATGGGCTGGCTCGCGCGGGTCAAACCCGAATGGTTCGGCGAGCGCGTGATGGAGAAACCCGATATGGTCGCGGAGCCAGCGGAATGAAGACACCCAGTCTTTCGCATCCCCGGAAACGCAAAGCGTTATCCGGGGCCTCGATGGGTTGCGCGCAGCCCTTCCAGACCCCGGATCAAGTCCGGGGCTGCACCATTATGTCGGAGCCAGCGGAATGACAAAGATCATCGAGGTCAACAACGTCTCCAAGTCCTATGGCGGCGTCAAAGCGAATACCGATATCTCCATCGAGGTGCAGCAGGGCGGCATCACCGGCCTGATTGGGCCGAATGGGTCGGGCAAGACCACCCTGTTCAACTCCATCGTCGGATACCACCCCATCGACAGCGGCTCGATCCGCTTCGAGGGGAAGGAAATCTCGAAGATGCAGGTGCAGGACATCGCCCGTCTCGGCCTGCTGCGTACCTTTCAGCAGACCCGCATCTATGGCGATATGAACTGCGTCGAGAACATGCTGATCTCAATGCCGCACCGCAAGATGACGATCCGCGAGGCGTTCACCACCAATACCCGCGCCGACCATGACCGGGCCGAGCATCTGCTCGATTTTGTGGGTCTTTATGAAAAGCGGTTCCTGCGCTCCGGCTCGCTGTCTTTTGGTCAGCAAAAGCTGCTGGAATTTGCGATGGCGCTTATGAACGAGCCGACCGTCCTTCTGCTCGACGAACCGACGGCGGGGATCAACCCGACCCTCATCAACGGCCTGATCGACCGGCTAAAACGCGCGAACAGCGAATTTGGCATCACCCTCTTCATTATCGAGCACAATATGCGCGTGATTATGAACATGGCCGATAGCATCTATTGCCTCGCCCATGGCGAATTGCTCGCCTCCGGCACGCCATCCGAAATCCAAGGCGACCAGCGTGTCGTCGATGCCTATTTGGGAGCGCATTGATGGCCGAAGAACAGACAGGCACGGAGACGGGCGAAAAATCGCGCGGCTACCACATGGGCAGTGTCGATACCGTCATCTCCGTCGAGGAAGTGACGCGGCAGGTCGCCGCCATCGCCGAAGGCACCAGCGCCGAACAACTCGACGCGATGGTCGTGGGTGAGCCGTTCGTCAGCATCGAAAAGCTGAAGGCCGGGTACGGCAAGATGGAAATCCTGCACGATGTTGACCTACGCGTCGGCAAGGGCCAATCCCTCTGCCTCATCGGGCCGAACGGGGCAGGGAAATCCACGATCCTGCACTCGATATTCGGCTTCACGAACATCTTCTCCGGCTCAATCAAGATTGCCGGGGCCGATGGCACGATGCAGGATGTCACGCGCCTGACCCCCAGCGAAAAGCTCAGCCAAGCGGGCATCGCCTATATCTTGCAGGACAAATCCGTCTTCCCCGGCATGACGGTCGAGGAGAACCTGTGGATGGGCGGCTTCCTAAAGGATCAGCCCACCGAGGCGAAACAAGCCGCCGAGATGGTCTTCGACAAATACCCCCGCCTCGCCGCACGCCGTAAACATCTGGCAAAGGTGCTGTCCGGGGGCGAGCGCCGCCTTTTGGAAATCAGCCGCGCCTTGGTGATGAACCCCGAAGTCCTGTTGGTGGACGAGCCGTCCATCGGGCTGGAGCCGCGCTTCATCGACATGGTGTTCGAGATTCTCGATGATCTGCAACGCCGCGACGGCAAGACCATCATCATGGTCGAGCAAAACGCGAAGAAGGGTCTGGAATTTGCCGATATCGGCTATGTGCTGGTTTCGGGCGAGGTGGCCATTGCGGGATCGGGAGACGAGTTGCTTGCAAATCCGAATGTGGGGCAGTTGTTCTTGGGCGGTTGATACCCACCATGCAGCCCCGGCTTATGCGCCGGGGATGCGGTAGTAGATGAGATCCGTATCAAGGATTACCGCGACCGAGATTTACCGCGCTTGCCCTTGAAGCTACGCTTTCCTTTCGGTGCGCCGCGTTTTGGCTTGCCAGTCGCGCCGCCCTCCAGCAGCGTAAAGCGCAGACCCCCCGTCAGGGGCACGGCCTCCTCCAGCCGTACCGTCACCCGCTGGCCGAGCCGGAACACGCGCCCCGTACGGTCGCCATTCAGCGTTCCGGTTTCGGGGTCATGGCGATAGTAATCGTCGCCCAGCGATGACACGGGCACCAGCCCATCCGCCCCCGTCTCATCAAGCTTCACGAATAGACCGAACCGCGCCACGCCGGAGATCAACCCTTCAAACTCCGCCCCGATGCGGTCTTCCATATAGGCGGCGAGGTAGCGGTCGGTGCTGTCGCGCTCGGCCAGCATTGCTTTCCGCTCCATCTGCGAAATATGCGTCGCCGTCTCGCCCAGACGATCCGTTTCCTCCGCGCTCAACCCGTCCTTCTTCGGGGCCGCGCCCAGACCAAGCGACGAAATCAGCGCCCGGTGAACGATCAAATCAGCATAGCGCCGGATCGGCGAGGTGAAATGGGCGTAGCGGGCGAGGTTTAGTCCGAAATGCCCAAAATTTTCTGGGCTATAATACGCCTGCGTCTGCGCCCTCAGCACGGCTATGCTGACGGTTTCCGAAAACTCCGTCTTCGCCGCTTCGCGTAGCGCGCGGTTCAGCAGGGCGGGCACCATGCGCTGACCCTTGGCAAAACTCAAACCGATGGAGCGGATCGTCTCGCGAAGGGATTCGATGCGCTCTTCTAGGGGCGGCTCGTGGACGCGATAGACCAGCTCGCTCTGCTTGCTCTCCAGCGTTTCGGCGGCGCAGACATTGGCGAGGACCATGCATTCCTCGATCAGTTTATGCGCATCGAATCGCTCGCGCAGGGCGATGCTCATCACCTCGCCCCCATCGTTCAGCACCACCCGCCGCTCCGGCAGGTCGAGATCGAGGGGCTGTCGCCGCTCACGCGCCTGCACCAATGCGCCGTAGCAGGCATAGAGCGGGGCAATGACGCCCGCATTCAGCGCATCATACGGGCCGTCATAGCGCCCATCCGCCATCGCCTGCGCATCCTCATAGGCGAGGCTACCCGCTGACCGCATCAGGGCGCGAAAGAAGCGATGCTCGCGCTTGTTCCCGCTGGCATCCAGCACGATCCGCACACCTAGACAGGGCCGATCCACCCCCTCATGCAGCGAGCAAAGATCACCTGACAAGCCATCGGGCAACATCGGCACCACACGGTCGGGAAAATACGCCGAGTTCCCGCGTGAGCGTGCTTCGCGGTCTAGCGCCGTGCCGGGGCGCACGTAATGGGCGACATCGGCAATTGCGATCCACAGGATATGCCCGCCCTCATTGGCCGGGTCCGGGTCGGCCTCGGCATAGACTGCATCGTCATGGTCGCGTGCATCTTCGGGGTCGATGGTCACGAAGGGTAGGGTGCGTAGGTCTTCGCGGCCTTTCAGCGATGTAACGGGTTCGGCGGCCTCGGCAATCTCTAGTGCTTCATCGGAGAACTGTGTCTCGATCCCGTGTTCATGGATGGCGATCAGCGAGATGCTGCGCGGCGCACCTACATCGCCAATCCGTTCCAATACCGTCGCGGAGGGTAGGCCGTAGCGCGCGCTACCCTTGATCTCCACCTCGACCAATTCGCCGTCGAGCGCGCCGCCAGTATCGCCCGCCGCGACCTGTAATTCGCGGCTTTCCTTCTTGTTGACCGGTACGATCCGGCCTCCGTCGCGCTGCTTGTAAAAAACACCGACACTGCGTTGCTTGGAGGATAGTTTGCGGATCGGTTTCGCCTCGTAGCGATAGTCGTCGCTATCGTCGAGGGGGCGCAGCTTGGCCAGCACCCGGTCGCCAATACCCAAGGTCGGGTCGCCCTTCTTCTGGGCGGCGAAGACGATAGCGGGGGGCGCAATCTCGTCATGCGTCCAAGTATGCGGATGCGCCACCAATTCGCCATCCCGGCTGAGACGCACGATATTAACGATGGTAACGGGGGGCAGTTTCGTCGGGTCGCCCGTGAATGACCGACGCGGCCCTCGCGCGATCAAGCCCTCATCGGCCAGTTCGGCCAACATCTCCTTCAGCCGAATGCGATCCGCCCCTTTGACCTTGAAGGCCCGCGCAATTTCGCGCTTACCGGTCTTGGGCGGACTTTCCCGCAGGAAGGTCAGCAATTCATCCTTAGTCGGTAGGCCTTGGGCCATCGAGGAACACCCGTCTCATTAATGTCGTCGCGGGTGTACCAGATGAAGCATGGTGATGCAGGGTAAAACCGCTTATGCCGCTTGGCGCGCATCTTTTAGGGCCAGAAGGCTGGTTACCGGGCTGGTCGCATCGCCACCGACATCGCTCATTTGTGCGGCAAGGCTGAACAAACGCATCGAATCCCAGATGCCACGCGCGGAATCAATGGGGCGCAGTTCATCGGATAACGCGACCAAGTCTGACGGGGCGCGGCTTTCTAGAAAGATTAATCCTTGTTCTAACCGAACCTCGCTATGGCACCATTCGCGTTGAGCATTTGCGCTGAGATCACCGAAGGCGACACTGAGAGTGCGGCGCAGATTAGCGCAGGCTTCATCGGTCAAATAGGGCTTTTGCAACAAAGTGTTGAGCGAGTCGAACAGGCCGATACGGGCCGCAAACATGGATTCTGTTAACAGCCAACCCGTATCCATATCGGTGACGATGATGGGGTCGGCGGCAAAGATATCCTGCGTGTTTGGATCATTCGGCGCATGATTATGCAAAGTGACGAGCAGGTCCGCCCGTAGATCAGCCGCTGCAACGGGATCATCTGGTTTTTCGGTGCCCAAGATGCGATCAACCGCTTCGTCTTCACTTTTCGAGGTGGAGCGTAGGACTTTTGAGCGACTTTTTATCGGCTTATAGCCCGCGCCAGCCAGCCACATCAGAATGGGGCGTGCATCGGCAGTATTGCGCGGCGTACCATCGAGGCTAAACCCGCGTTTCGTGCCCGCGTCGCTCGCGCGCCCGATCAAAGATGTTGTATCTGTCTCGATCATTTTCGCCTCCCTCGGATGGCTGCTTCAATCGCGAAACAACCCCTTCAATGCCTCGAACGCACCGCCCGATTTTGGCTTATCCGCCGGTTTGGAGGGCGGGGGAGCCGGTTTCGGTGGTGCTTTGGGGGACGCCCCTTGCACATCCTGCGCCACGTCGGATTGGAACCGCTGATCCTCTCCTGCCGCGAGTAGCGGCGCAGCCTTCGCAATCCCGTCTAACAGCGGGTCAATCCAGTCGCGATCCGCCTTGGCAAAGTCATGCAGCACGTAACCCGCAACTTTCGATTTATGTCCGGGATGGCCGATACCGAGACGTACTCGGCGATAGGCTTCGCCGATATGGGCATGGATCGAGCGCAGGCCATTATGGCCCGCATGGCCCCCTCCGGCTTTCATGCGCAGCTTGCCGGGGGCGAGGTCCAATTCATCATGGAAGACGATCACGTCATCGGGGCTGAGCTTGTAGAAGCGTAATGCTTCGCCCACGGCCCGCCCGCTTTCGTTCATATAGGTGGTGGGTTTGAGCAAGATCACCTTTTCGGTGCCCAGCCGCCCCTCGCGCACGCGCCCCTGAAACCGCTTGCTTTCAGCCCCGAATCCGTGGGCATCGGCGATGCGGTCGAGGGCCATAAATCCAATATTGTGCCGGTGTCGGGCATATTCACTGCCCGGATTGCCGAGGCCGACGACGAGTAGCATGGGATGTCTCCGGTTATTGCGCCGTCAAACTGGCCTGAATACCGCCACCGGGCAAGGGCCACACATGAAAACGCCCGCCGGGAAGGGCGGGCGCTCTATGTATTGTCTCACGGAAAGGGTTAGCCTTTCGACTCTTCCTCTGCGCCTTCGGTCGCTTCGCTCTCGGCTTCTTCGCCCTCGTCTTCCGCAGCTTCGCTGGATGCGCCGCCACCGGGCGAGGCGATGGTTGCGACGGTGAAGTCACGATCGGTGATCGTGAAGGCCGCCCCTTCGGGCAGGGTGATCGCGCTTGCATTAATCGAGGCGCCCATCTCGTAACCTGTGAGGTCGATCATGAACGTATCGGGCATCGCGGTAGCCAGAACCTCGACCTCGACGGCGTGGCGCACGATGTTGAGCGTTCCGCCCTGTTCCAGACCGGGCGACCCCTTCTCGTTCTCGAATTCGACGGGAACCTCGATGGTTACGGTCGCGCCTTTCGCGAGGCGAAGGAAATCGACATGCGTTGGCAGGCCGTTGAGCAGGTTTTTCTGTATGTCCTTCGGAATCACGGTGTGCTTTTCGCCCGCTACATCCAACTCGAACATGGTGGTATAGAAACCGCCCTTGCGCAATATCTTGAGCAGCTGGCTACCCAAGATCTGAATTGTGGTTGGCTCTTTGCCCGCACCATAGATTACGCCGGGAACGTAACCCGCACGACGAGCGGCACGGGCGGCCCCCTTGCCAACTCCCGTGCGCGGCTCGACTGTTATTGGCACCATATCTGCCATGTTGTCTCTCCATAAATGAATCGCAACAGACCCCCTCCAAGGGTGTGGGCCTGTCGAAGCGGGGCTTATAAGCGGTTCTTCCGAGGAAAGAAAGCGCGTTCTCGTGTCGTAACGCTCCCGTTCCTAATGCAATGAAAACCATACACAAAACCATAGTCTTACCATTTTGCGTAACTGTGAAGCCATGCCGGAAATAGGGGTTGCGCACCAAAGGTAACGCACACGTCACCTTTGGTGTCTGGTGGTTGCGTTGTGTTGCCGTCTAGCAATCCACACATCGGATATCGTGTGGAGTGATCCGATGACAAATGTGAGAAATCTGATGCAGTCGAATGATGGTTCGATGGAAAAGCTGCCCCGTGATGTGGTCGTGCTTGGCGAAGGGCACGATAGCATTCCTTTCGACAGTATATCATGTCGTGATCTTGCTTTCATTGCTCAAAGCTGGATCGATATGCCCCGTCTGCCGGGGGAGCCTCTTCCACGATGGAGCGAGTTTCGTCTCTCCGCTTTTGTGAAGGTCATCAATAAGCTTTGTGTCGTATTGGCGCGTGAAGGGGATGCTGATCGTATGGAGATTACGGTCTGTGGCCAGCACGCAACCGAATATGTGGGTAATGGCAAGCCGATCGATCTGGCCCATATGCGCAATGATCCGCTGCGTTGTGCAAATTATGCTGATATCCGTGATCGTGTCGCCCGAGCCATCGCGAATAATGCCCCGCAATACGCCCTGAAGACGCTATCTTGGCAGGATATGGGGTATGTCGAATATGAAGTGATGGTGCTGCCTTTTATGTCTGAAAGCGGGGCGCAGCGTATCCTTCACCCTATCAGCGTGCAGATATCGAATTGAACTATTTAGAGCGATACGCACCAATTTGGGTCGGGAATTGCGCAAACGTTGATCCACAAAGTATCAGGTTTCCCGCCAAGACTCGCGTGAAATCTGATTTAACAAATGCATAAATCATTCCCAAATCGCATCATTGCCAACCCTGTTAACCCGTCATAGGCTGAACCGCATAACGGATTAAAGAGCGGCCTTGATGCTGCCGACCGGCAATCATGGGAGACATGCCGATGACATTTTCAATGAAGCGACTTGCGGGAGCAGCGACCCTTGCAGCTTCTATCCTGGCCGCAGGGGCCGCGAGCGCCGAAGCCGAATTCAAGCTACGTTGGGGCCATTATCTCGGCAACAGCCCCTTCGTGAAGGTTGAGCAAGACTTCGCCAAGCGCGTTGAGGAAGCAACCAATGGCCGCGTCGAGATCGACATCGTCTATTCGGGTGGGCTTGGCAAAGGCAACGAGTTGCTGACGCTGGCGGGGCGTGGTGCTATCGACATGGCGTCCGTCGTGCCGGGGTATTATGCTGACAAGCTGTTGTTTTGGAAGGCATATCAAATCCCTTTCATCTTCGATACGCCGATGCAAGCGATGGAGATCAGCGCCGAATCTTATCAGGAAATGCCGGTTTTCAAGAATGAACTCGATAAGTTTCGCGTCCATTTCCTATTCCACCAACCACTTGGCTCGTATTTCCTGACCGGGCCTGATGGTGGCTGTACCGATCTGGCCAATCTCGAAGGTAAGAAAATCCGTAGCTTTGGTGCGGATATCCCGAAAATTCATGCGGCTGTCGGCGCGGTGCCCGTCTCCGTGGGTGTGGGCGACGTGTATGAGGCGCTTCAGACCGGCTCGCTCGATTATTCGTTCCTGAATGCGGGCAATATCCTGTCGAATAAGCTTTATGAGCCGGGCAAATTCTCCTGCGGCCCGGTTATGTCGATCACCGGCCACCTGATTGTCATGGGCAAGAAGACGTGGAACCGTCTGCCTGCCGATATCCAGAAGATCATGACCGAAGAGGCAATGAAATCTGGCAAGGAATATATCGAGTGGATCGACAACGCCGAATCCGAAGCACAGAAAGCAGCCGAAGCCGAGGGTGCGGTATTCAAGCCCATCGACGCGGATACGATGGCCGAATGGCGTGATAAGACCCCTGATCTGCTACAAAACTGGGTCGATTCGATGAAAGAAAGAGGCCGTGGTGACGAGGCCGAAGCAGTGGCCGCTAGCTGGCGCGAGAAGACGGGTAAGTGACGCTGTCGGCTACTTACACTCTGCTCCCTCCCCCGTTACGGGGGAGGGCCGGGGTGGGGGTTCTCTCCACCCATTGCATCGCTGCCTGTGCGGATAGCCCCGCTCCTCCCAGCCTCCCCCCGCGAGGGGGGAAGGAGGGCTTTCGCTCCTTCGAGTGCCACCAATGCGCCTGATCCGCGCGACCCTCGAAAAACTGGCCTTTCTGATCCTCATCATCGGTGGGATTGGGATGCTGATGTCAATGTTCCTCGGCGTGGCCGATGTGATTGGCACAGAAGCGTTCGGCGCACCCGTCCCCGGCGCGAAGGAAGTGACCGAAAGTACGATGGTGCTGATCGTCTTCGGGGCGCTGACCTATGCCCAGATAAGACGCAGCCATATCCGCGTCGAACTGCTCTATACCCAGATGCCTGCGCGTGTGCGTTCCACCATGGATTTTATCGCCCATGCCTTCGCCTTTCTGTTCTTTGCCTTGATGTGCTGGCAGGCGTATAATGAGGCGATTTTCTCGATGGATATCGACGAAAGCACCGACGGGCTAATCCGCTTTCCACTCTGGCCCGCACGGATCGTTCTGGCGGCTGGCTGTGGTCTTGTCTGCCTGCAATTATTGCTCGATATGATTGATGACGCGCGCCGGGTGCGTAGCGGCGAGGCTCCTCCTGGTATTGGTGAGGGGCAAGCGACCCTCCACGACCGTTCCGTCTGAAGGCCGAAATATGGACCCCGCCTCCGCTGGAATTATCGTTCTCATCGTCATGGCCGTCATGCTGGCCGTTGGTGTCCATATCGGCGTGACGCTCGGTTTGGGCGGAATCTTGGGCATGTATCTGGCCATTGGGCCAGATGCGGCATGGGCACAACTCGCCACGATCCCGTTCAGCACGACGAATAGCTTCAATCTCGCGGTCATCCCGCTTTTTATCCTAATGGGTGCGCTGGCAACCCAAGCCGGGTTGACCACCGATCTCTATAAGGCCGCCCATGACTGGCTAGGGCGGATGCGCGGCGGGCTGGCCATGGCCACCACGCTGGCATCTGCGGCATTCGGTGCGGCCTGTGGCTCCACCATTGTCAACGCCGCCGTCTTCACGCGCATGGCCCTGCCGGAGATGACGAAATTCGGCTACGACATTCGCCTCAGCGCGGGGTGTATTGCGGCATCGGGCACGCTTGCCTCGCTGATCCCGCCTTCGATTCTGATGGTGATCTACGCGATTATCACCGAGCAATCGGTGGCGAAATTGCTCGTTGCGGGGCTGATACCGGGGCTGTTGTCAGCGGGTATCTACATGTTGGGCATCTATTTAGGTTGCCGCCGCTGGCCACATCTGGCCCCTATCCCCGAAATCGAAGTGACGCGGGCCGAGAAATGGCGGAGCTTGCGCGGCGTATGGGGTATCTCGTTCCTGTTCATCCTCGTGATTGGTGGGATTTATGCGGGCCTGTTCATCCCTACCTATGCGGGGGCAGTGGGTGCGTTCGGTGCATTCCTGATCGTGGTGGGCAAGCGGCGGATGAATCTGCGCGTGCTGGTCGATACCTTCAAGGATGCAGGCATCACCACGACGACGATCTTTATCATCGTGATTGGCGGCATCCTATTCGCGCGATTCTTGACCTATACTGGCTTGGTACAGGAAATCAGCGATTACATGCTCGCGTTGGAGATGGCGCCGTTCATGTATTTGCTGGCCTTCGCCGCGCTCTATCTGGTGCTGGGGATGCTGATCGACCCCATCGCGATCATGGTGATGACCCTGCCGGTAATGTTCCCAATTATGACGAGCGTTGGTTACGATCCCATCTGGCTAGGCGTTATCGCGATCAAACTGGCGGAGATATCGCTGATAACGCCGCCCGTGGGGCTGAATGTCTATGTCGTGCGAAGCGCATCGCCAATCCCCATCACGTTGGAGCAGGTCTTTGCCGGGGTGATGCCATTCTTGTTGCTTGATCTCATCACGCTGGGCCTGCTGATCATGTTCCCTGCAATCGTGACGTTCTTGCCAAACCTGATGCTCTGATGCTCTGATGCCCGCTGCTGCGCGTAGGATGGCGTAGGTGTCCGGCGTCTCGGTCAGTATGCGCGCGTTCCTTGTTTTTGTCCCGCCCATATCGAACATCGCAACGGCGGCGATAATACCTCAGCCGCCCGTGCCAATAACAAGAAAATCGATATCGCTCACGGCGTATCCGCCCATGCACGGGACAGCGTATCCGGGTCGAGCGCGGCGATACGGTTGAGGGCATCGGCCAGCGATGCATCGACTGGGGCGATAATGGCGCGCATCTTGGCGATTACGTCGGCGGGGGAGAAGGGGCGGTCGGGACCGCCCTGCGCGCTCATCACCGTTTCCTCCAATATGGTGCCGTCCTTTAGGGTCCAGCGCACGTGGGCGGGGCGGTCATTCGGTGGTTGGGTTTCGGGGGTAAAGTCACCGATGGTCACGCGGCTTCGCAGGGCGGCGATTGTGGGATCATCTAGCGTGCTGACGCCAAACGCCGTCGCTCCGCCGGTGCCGAGATGGGCGCTGGCGGCGAGGGCGTGCTGCATGGAGAACTTCGCGGCCAGCGTGGTTATGGGGTTCGGGTTGTCGAGATTGCGACCCCGCCAGTGTGTATCGATATGGATTTCCGCTATCTGCGCTGGTGCGGCGCGCGCGCGTAAGGCCAGTGTCGCCTCAATGGCAGCATGGGCGTATTGGCAGCAGGCGAAGGCTTTGTGATAGCCATCGGCCAGCGCATAGTTCTCGCCCAAGTCTTTGGTCAATGCGCCCGGATGGACCGCGCCGCCAAACACGCGGGCGTAGACATCATGCAGGCCTGTGGGCAATCCGCCGATGCCCGCGCCGAGCCAGTCGACCGCGCGCATCCCGCTCCATGCGGCGACCCCCGGCCAGACATTGCGGATCAGTGCGCCCTCTATCGCATGGTTAAATGGTCCCGGCGCTACCATCGTTGCCGCCATGTTGATCGCCGCTGCCGCGTTTTCGGCGGGTAGGCGGCGCAGGGCGGCGATTGAAGCCGCCGCACCGACCGCCGCAAGGCTACCATGGGCATGCAGCGTCAAGTCATCCCATGTGAAGCAGCGGGCGATGCGGGCGCAGGTCTCATACCCAATGACCAGCGCCCGTAGCAGATCGGCGATGCTGGCCCCGCCCGCATCGGCCTCGGCCAGTAGCGCGGGCAGGCAGTAGAGACCGCCATGGCACAGGGCGAGGCGGTAGCCTTCATCCAACTCGGCCCAGTCCATCGCGCCACCATTCGCGACCGCCGCCGAATATCGGTCGAGCAGCGTGCCGCGCCCATCGAAAACACGGGATTCTGGGGGGCCAGAGGAGCGGGCAAGGGTGGCCTGAAAAGCGACTAGTTCTGGCTCGTCGCGGGCGGCGTAGAGCGCGGCGATATCGTCGGCTAGGACGAGGGCAGCACGGCGGCGGATTGGCTCTGGCACATCTTCCCATTCCATCGCCGCCGACCAACGGGTCAGGGTGTCCAGACCCCGCGCGACCGCCTGTGCATCGGTCACGCCGCCCGCTGCGGGGTACGGATGATATCCGGGATCGTGCCGTTCCACGGGTACATGTCGCTCTCCTTGGTCCCAGTTGATGAGCGGATTGCGTACTTGTCAAGCTAGGTCGCCAGTACCCACGGGCAATCGTTTGAAGAAGAAATGACGCTCTGCAAATGCGGGACATCCTTTCATTTGGTGTCGATTCATAAGAAATAATCCACTAGGGAAGGCTCAGTATCGAGTGTAGGTCAGTGAAAGTTCTTTCAGGCGATTGCCGTACATCAGTACCAAGGGCCGCGATTTCGAGGCGATGATCGTGGACCAGTTCGATGAGTTGCTGCACCAGTCGGCCAAGCGCCCCCTCCTCTGCTCCATCGTCCTCCACCCCTTCGTGGTCGGCCAGCCGTATCGGTTGAGGGCCCTCCGCCGCGCGCTGACCCACGTAATGGCGCACCGGGACGATCTATGGATCACCTCGCCGGGGGAGATTGCGGGGTATTGCGCGAAGAGGAAATGAAAGTAATTTCGGATGACTTAATTAGTAATCAAACATGAAAAAATTTATTAATTCTAATTCCTTTTACTGGTCCCCACCAAGGAAATACCATGTATGAAAACTGCATGAGAAAACTATGCAATAAGATATGTTTGTCTACTGAATTCGACTTATTGTCCCACCAATCAGGTGAAACGTAAACAGTGTCGGAGTTTCCGATGATAATTTGGGGAATGAAGGATGAAAGAAGGTTTAAGTCTGTTCCCATAAGTTGATTCATGAATTTTTTGCATATAAAATCTGACTTTTTCCAGCAAAAAACAAAATATGATTTATTGTTGCTGATGAAAGACGTAAAAGTGAAGTGCTGTATTGGAGTGTTGAATCTGCCTGCGCTCTGTATCATTTTTCCAGTGAAGTCATAATGTATGGGTGCAACGCCCGCTCCTACAAAGGGGGCAAAGTCTAATTCTAGCAATAAAAACTCATATTTGGATTTTTTACCAAAGTTCGCGCTTTCAAACTCACTTATCCATTTGTCTAAATTTTTGAAAGTGGCGATACGGTTTTTCAAGATAAGAGCAGATGAAAATGGAACCATAAAATTATCGAATTCATTTCCCACCAAATAGGAATCGGGCTTTGAAACAACTAACGCTCTGTTCTTAATTTCAACCGCCCTGCGGTATCTGGTGAAACATATTGCTCTCCATATCAGTTTTCCTAAAGTGTCTCTGTCCAATGATGGATTAGATTTTTCAGAATCTTTGAACATAAGATGCTCGCAACTCTCACAGAAGCCGGGGAATGTCGAAGCGTTCTTCCATCCAACTTTTTTAAGAAATTTTCCTCCTTCAAAAGGCATATTCTTAGTTTGATATACAGAATATTTTTTGTCGACTATAGTAGATAGTATCTTCGATTTTTGTATTGAGTGCGATCTATTTATCGAAAAATTATTACATGATGGAGTGCAGCACGCAATATCACCATCATATGGTTTTTCTATATTTACAGCAATTTCGTTTTCGATGAGTTTGGCGGGATTTTTATCAAAAGTATCTTCTTCCAAGAAATTCGCATTAACAATATTCATATTGTTGCTTAAAGGATATTTTTTAGATAACTTTACAGAGACGCGCGCTGCTTCGTAAGGGTCGTTTATTCCTTCAATCGTATTGGAGATTTTACAAAGACTTTCGAAGTCTTCGGCCCTGCTCGAAATTTCAGTTTTCTTTTGAGCATGAACGATATCACGGTATCCGTAAATCGGATCTGCTAGAAAGCGCATGATGCTATAATCGTAAGAGTTGATCATAGTGGAAAATTCCTATGAAGAATACGGCGTGCTTTAAGATTTTGAAATTCTAATACATCCCATACATGACTCATGAGGTTGCTGCTCCCCCTGAGAGTTGAGAAGCTCTCTGGCGGTTAGACCGAAAGGAGAGCAGTGATGGGATATTATGTTGGACTGGATGTGAGTCTCAAGACGACGGCGATCTGCATTG
>CALFVD010000044.1 GCA_937928005.1 uncultured Neomegalonema sp.
TCCGACACTTCGCCATCAACCTCGTCAGGGCCGCAAATGACAAGAAATCCATCAAGACGCGCCGGAAACGAGCTTCATGGAACCCCGAATACCTCACATCACTCATCGAACCGACCCGTTAACCCGGATTCGTTGCCGTGGGTGACGCTTCGGCAGGATTGACACCCCTCCCCCGCTCGGCGCACCAAGTGTCATGTACCCACTCATTCGCCTCGCCAAAATCTTTCTCACCAGCCCTCGGCGCGCGCCGCTTGGGCCTGATGATACTGGCATGCTCGATATGATCGTCTGGCCTTGGGATTGCGATACCTTTGTCGAGATGAATAACGGGCGGCATCTAACCCTCTATGATTTAGGCCGGTTTGATTATGGCGCGCGTTGCGGATTGCTGCCTCTCCTCAAGACCAAGGGTTGGGGGCTGGTGGTCGCCGGATCGACCATTCGATACCGCAAACGTCTGCGCCCGTTCGAGCGGTATCGCCTGCATACCCGCCTGATCGGGCGTGATGACCGCTGGTTCTATTTCGTGCAAAAGATGGAGCGCGGTGGCGATGTTTGCTCCTCAGCCCTCATCCGAACTGCCGTCACCACCAAGGGCCGCATCCTTCCCTCACAAGAAGTCGCCGACGCCCTTGGCAATTCGGATTGGCGTCCCGATATGCCCCCTTGGGTAAAAGCATGGATCGCCGCCGATAACAGCCGCCCGTGGCCGCCACAGGAGTAGTGTGTGACTAGGCTGGCTATCGCCTTCGCCGCGCCACTATGCTAACCCCGATACTGATTAATGGCGCGCAAGCGCATAGGGGGAACAACGCCATGGCCGATGACGGTTTCAACATGTCACTACGCAAATACCTCAAGCGCGTAGGCGTCACATCGCAGCAATCCATCGAGGAAGCGACCCGCAGGGCGCGCGAGTCCGGTAAGACCGGCCAAGTCGATGCCCGTATGGTCCTGACCATCGACGGTGAAGAAATCAATGTCGTAGAAGGTCAAATCACGCTGGAGAGCGGCGAATGAGCGGCCCAACAAAAGATGATATCCTCGCCACCCTCTCGCGTATCACCGACCCTGCTAAGGGTACGGATATCGTCTCCGCCAAGATGGTGTCGGGCCTTGTCGTCAAAAATGGTGCGGTCGGCTTCGCGTTGGAGGTGGACCCTGCGCGCGGGGCGGCGCTCGAACCTTTGCGTAAGGCCGCCGAAGACGCCGTGAAGGGCATGGATGGCGTCACCTCAGTCACCGCCGTCTTGACCGCCCATTCCGATACCCCCGGCAGCGCACCGCCTCCCACAGCCGCCGCCGCACCGAAAGGCCCGCCCCCCAATCTCGGGTTGGCCAAAGAAGGCGATAAGCCAATCCCAACCTCCAAGGATACCGGCCCAATCGAAGGTATCGATCGCATCATCGCTGTAGGCTCAGGCAAGGGCGGCGTGGGAAAGTCTACGGTTTCGGCCAATATCGCGCTGGCGCTAGCCGCACAGGGCAAAAAAGTCGGCCTGCTCGATGCCGATGTGTATGGCCCTTCACAGCCCCGAATGCTCGGCGTATCTGGTCGCCCGTCCACCCCGGACGGTAAGACCATCCTACCGCTTCGCAACTATGGCGTCACTGTCATGTCGATGGGGTTCATGCTCGAAGACGATCAATCCGTCGTTTGGCGTGGCCCGATGTTGATGAGCGCGTTGCAACAGATGCTGCGACAAGTGCAGTGGGGCAAGCTCGACTATCTGATCGTTGATCTGCCCCCCGGCACCGGCGATGTACAACTCACCTTATCGCAAAAGACTCAGGTAGACGGCGCAGTCATCGTCTCGACACCGCAGGACGTGGCCCTGATTGATGCCAAGAAGGCCATCGACATGTTCACCAAGTTGAACGTGCCACTCCTCGGCATGATCGAGAACATGAGCACCTATATCTGCCCTAACTGTGACCATGAGGCCCATATCTTCGGCCATGGCGGCGCAAAAAAAGAAGCGGGGACACTCGGCATTCCTTTCCTAGGCGAAATCCCCCTCGATATCGACATCCGCACATCCTCCGATGGTGGCACCCCCATCGTTGTCGGCAAGCCGAAAAGCCCACAAGCCGCCCGCTTCCGCGACATAGCCGCAGCCATTATCGACGCCACCACAAAGGTGCCCGCGTGACTTTGGATCAGATATCCTATGGGCCAGTGAGTAAGATCACTGTCACAGGTCGAGCACCATGACCATCGGTTACGATCCCGACATGCCCCCCACGGGCGCAAAGCCGCAATTCCCACCGCTCCTTGACGGGGTCGAAACGCGGGAGGGGGTTGATCCGTTCGACAAAGCCCTCGCCGATGCCCAGAGTGGGCGCGGCGAAACGGGCAATCTCTACTGGTCCTCCGACGATGACGTGCTTCGCGCTGCTCTGGTCTTTGAGCCAGAACAGCCTCTTATCGACGCCCTACCCATCCTCTTCGCCGTCGCGAACGGTCTTAATGACTGCATCGGCGCGCTCGCCCCGCCCGAAGTCGGCCTGCTGCATGTCTGGCCCACCGGGATCAAGATTAATGGCGCGCATTGTGGGGCATTCCGCGTACAAGCATCATCATGGCAACCCGACACTGTGCCCGAATGGATCATCATTGGCCTGTCCCTCGCGCTTTCATCTAACGTCACAGACCCGGGCGAACGCCCCGACCTAACCGCATTGGCCGAAGAAGGCTGTGGCCATCTCAGCCGCGTGCGCCTCCTGGAAAGCTGGTCACGCCACACACTCGTCTGGATCAATCGCTGGGCCGATGATGGGTTTCGCCCAATCTTTGAGGCATGGCTCGCACGGGCCGATGGGCGCGGTGACGCGATAACACTAGAGGATTCCACAGGCACGTTTCTGGGTCTCGACGAACAGGGTGGCCTCCTCCTCAAAACCGATTCCGGCCCCCGCACAATCCCTTTAGCCGAAGCACTTCAACAAGGACGCGGCTGGCCATTGGAGGCGACCCCATGAAACTCGCGCGCAGCATTCGCTTTGACGAATCCGACACCAACGTGTTTGACCACGCAGCGGATGCGGGGGAATGGTGCGTCTCTGGCGCATTTGCCTTTTCTGACTTTACCGAAGCTGATCTAACAGGCAAACCTCGCCAAGCCTTCCGCAACGGTTGGCTCTCCGTTGAGGGATTCGGGCGTTCTACCTTCGTCGCCACCGCTGAAATCGAGCCGACAGAGATTGATGCCCTATCCATGGCTCTCGCCGCCCATTTTGTGCAATCCTACGGTGCGCCAAACCTTGAGGCCGCTCTACCCGTCGCCGAAGAAGAACTACGCCACATGCTTGATCTCTGCGATGATCACGCCCCCAATACCCTGCTCGTCGTCGAGCGTAGCATCACGGACGCAGGCATCCACGAAGCCTTTCGCGCCATCAAACCGGCGGAAGCGTCTGTGGTCGATGTGCTGGGACCAATGGCCGACCACGCCATCGAAATGAGCCAAGTAAAGCGAGAAGATTGACCCCTCGGCGTCAGGATCAACGCGGTAGCTGATGCAACCCGCGCCCCACCCATGCGGATTCTACGAAGTCGCAGGCAGAACGGATTCAGGATGAAGATATCGGCCCAAAGACTGACGAAGAATCCTGATTACAGCCGCTATTTTGGCTTAAGTTTCATCCCAAGTGGTGGCCTGTCTTCTTTTACGGGTCTTCGTTGGCCCTGCGTGGGTTGAGCTGCCGTTTTCGACGAAGGTTTTGGCATCACCGGACGTCCTTGCCCGCCGCCTTGTTTACGTTTAATCTCACCCGCTGCCTGTCCGAGATATTCGGCCATTTGCTGAAAATCACTCAGCTTCATCACCACATCTGTCACCGGCTGCGGCGGCGCAAGCGGCTTACCCTGCCCATCATGCCGCTGATCAGTAAGCGTAAAACTGACCAGATTTCCCTCAACGATAAAATTCGCGAGGCCATTGACGAAACTGCGGGTCATGCTTGCTCCTTCGGTTCAAGTAGACGCGCGGGCCGATGATGCCCGGCACGTTCGATCATGGGCCGCACGTCGCGCCCTATGGTGGCGACGCCGTCGATTGCCCGACGATGGCGGCTGAGGGCGGGGGTTGCACTTGCTTCGACCAGACGAACCTTTGCATAGGGATCGGGCAAATCGAACGAGACATAAGCGACCGGTTCGCCGCGCTTTAGCACCCAGTCACGATCCGTGTCTTCCCACTCAATTGCCAAATTCAACGGGCGCGGCCAGTCACGAAACGGAAAACGCCCCGCAACCAGCGGCCCCGGCCAATGGCGCGGCCCGTCCGCAAGAAAAGCGGGCATCAACGATACGGTGCAATGCTCATCAGTGACGAAGACTGTATTGAGCGCAATCTGTACCACAGACACGTCTGCACGTCGCCGCGCCCCTTCCGCGAAAGACGTCACCAACCCCTCAAACCCAGCCTGTCGCAGTCCGCTTCCTTCTACCAGCACACAGCCTTGCGGTGAATTGGGCGCATAGCGAAGGACGGCATCAATAGGCGAATAGAGTTCGACCATCCGCCCCCGTAGCGAAGTAGGAAGCCGATCATCGTCGAGTAATCTAGGACGAGGAAATGCAAAGGCGGCCTGCGGCCATGTGTTAATCCAGCCGATATCGACAATCTCGTCAGGCATTATCCACCGGCACAAGCAATCGTTTCGGGCGGCGGCTTTCGGCCTCGCGCCACACCCCTTCGATATCATCCGTAATCTCGCCCACGGCCTCCATACCGGCTCGATATTCGACCAGATCAGGCGTCAATGCGGCTTCGACCAAATCAGGGCGAGCGCCCGGATCGCCAAATTCACACATCAGGTAACAAAGCGGCTCACCAGTTCGGATCGTCAGGTCACGCGAAAAGTCATCCCACTCGAATGGCCATTGTAGGCTACGCGGCCATAGATGCAACGGAAAGCGCCCCGCCGACATACTGCCCGGCCATGACCGCATCGCAGAATCAAGGAATGGCGGAATCTGCGTTACCCAGCACGGCTCATCAGTGACGAGAAAAAATGGCAGCTTGATCTGAAGCACTGGGCGACGCGGATCACGCCAACGTTCAGGTGGTTCTATGGTCAGAAAACCCCCTATATCGTCTTCTGAAACGCTTGTTCCAGCGGGCACGACGAACAACTCGACCTCGCCATCTTCCTCGACCGCACGCATTCGTAGATCGAACGGCGCGGGTATCTCAACCAACCGCCGCTCCAATTCATTAACCGCTGGACAATTTTGCACCGAGCGCGGCGATAATGGTCGGTTACGGGTTGAAAATACGGTTCGCGGTGGCTCGAAGGCAAAAGCCCCCTCTTCGCGGTCGCAAGACCACCCAACTTGCACGTTCTTAATCGGTCCATTCATAAGAATAGCGTGCCATTATGTTGGGGCGTGTATCAAGGCCAATCCGTCTTCGGATACAGCAATAAACGACTACCGGCTGAAAGCCGGATCGGCACGCCCTACGGTGGACTCAGATCACGCTGAAATTGTCGTCAATAACAACGACCGGAACTTTACCAAGGCATCGCTGAAGCGCGATCTGGCGAGACTGGACGAACGGCTGGAGCGCCGTCTCAAGGATACGAACGAGGCAGACACGCAGGATGACGACGTGCCCCTAGGCTAATTGATTCGCGGTAATAAATCACAGCTATTGATGGTGTGATGCACAGCATACATATCACTAGGCCACTTAAAGCCGAAAAATCACTGTCGGAAAAGACAGGTAATTTTCGACATGTTGCGCATACATCGTTTTTAGTCCTTATTTACTGCGAAAAAGCAGGAAATGGCTCAAAACATGGCGCTAACAAAAGATAACCAATCTATTCTCGCATACGAGATTGAACGCCTGCGATCCGCAATGTGCCCAGATCGCTATCCATATACGCATGAGTTTTTACAACTTGCCACGCTGGCTGCTCATCGTGAGAGTGTAGATGACGATGGTCAAACCATACTTAATCTGGCGCAACTGAGGATCACACATTAGTGTGGCACTATGGGAAATACTAAAAACAGCCGAGATTTTCTGAACTCACTAGCGGAGCGTCAGGAAAATACAGATATCACTGATCTTTTCGATGATGTTAGAGAAACCTATGGGCTTGCACATATTGTCTATCATGCAACGAATATCAAAGGCTTGACGGATGATGAGCCGTATCTTCGGCTCACCTATCCCGATGATTGGGTGTCGCGGTATTTTGAGAAAAACTATTTCGCACTCGATCCGGTTGTCGAAGCCGGAAACGAAAGCCAATTCCCGTTTAACTGGAACCGGCTGGATTGGAAGAGCCGTCAGCGGCGCAACTTTCTAGGCGATGCCGCCGAACACAAGGTGGGCATGAGCGGAATGTCGATCCCCATCCATGGTCCTGGTGGACAACATGCAATCTTATCCGTCACGAGCTTTATGCTAGAACGGGAATGGGATCTGTTTTTGCGCAGCTACATGGGCGATTTTCAACGGGTCGCGAGCTACGTTCATCAAGCAATATTGGAATCGGAAGGTGTAGAGAAACCCTCTAGCAAACCCTCATTATCTCCCCGCGAAATTGAGGTGCTGCAACTCTGCGCGAATGGCATGAACACCGACTCTATTGCCGATGCATTGGGTGTAAAGGAGCGGACGATCCGAGCATTCATCGAAACGGCACGGTACAAACTGAACGCGCTGAACCGTATCCACGCAGTTGCAAAAGCCATTGGCCATGGATTGATCCACCCACCTTCATAGATGCACTTAATAAGTGTATATTTATTGTTTTACACTAATAAGTCGATTCCTTTAGTATTCTCCCGCATGGGGTGAATATCTGGGGAATATGTTATGATACGTATGATTACGGCAAAGGACTACGCGGGTAGTGCCGATGTCCTCGCAGAGATGTTTCAGGCGCGCAAACGGCTGTTCAAGGATCGGCTCGATTGGGACGTGACGGTGGATCATCGGGGTTGGGAAGTTGATGAGTACGATGCGCTCAAGCCCGTCTATCTGGTTGCACTGGACGAAACGGGTAGCCATCAGGGGTCGCTACGCCTGTTGCCGACGACTGGTGATACGATGTTACGGGATCATTTTACCGAAGTCTTTGATGGGGTAGTCATCGAGTCGCCGGTCATCTGGGAATGTACACGCTTTTGCGTGGATTCGCGGGCGTCGGAGAATCTGACCCCGCGCGGGGTGCAGAGTGTAACGATGGAGTTATTGCTCGGCATCTGCGAGACGGGGCTAGCGGCGGGGGCAGAGCAAATTGTCGGAGTTTTCGATCGTCGGATGATCCGCATCTACCAACGGGGCGGATGGTCGCCCGAACTGGTGGGAGAAAACGGCGAAGGGCGCGACCGGGTTTATCTTGGGCTATGGGATGTGAGCGAGGAAAGCGCAGCGTCGATCCGCAAGGCGAGCGGGTTTAGCGGGTCAGTGCTTGAGGCGGGTAAGACACAGAAGGCCGTGCGGCCTATCGTGGCGTGACTTGGCTCAAGCCATCCGGCGTTCATTGATCTTAAGCAGCAGCCCTGCCGCCGCTTCGGCATCGCAAAGGGCGCGGTGGTGGCTTTCCAACGGAATACCGAAATGGCGGCAGAGATTGGCGAGGCCATAAGACGGAAGCCCTTTCCAAAGCTGGCGCATAGATTGACAGGTGCATAAAGTCGGGTAGCGGAAGCGGCGCTCCAGCCGGGCATATTCGGCGGACAGAAAACCATAGTCGAAGCGGACGTTATGGGCGACGAAAACGGCGTCCTCCATAAACCCATGAAAACCCTCGGCGATCTCGGCGAAAACGGGGGCATCCGCGACCATCTCATTGGTGATGCCGGTCAGGCGGGTGATAGTCGCGGGAATAGATCGTTCCGGGTTTATGAGGGATTGCCAGCGATCCACGATCTCTCCGCCGCGCATCTTCACCGCGCCAATTTCAGTAACACGATGGAAAGGGGCGCGGCCCCCGGTCGTCTCGATATCAACGACCACGTAGATTTGATCCGGGTCAACGATCCATGCGACGCGGTTCACGGCGACGTCGAAACCGGCGCGGCGCAACAGGTCAAGCTGGATGAGTTGGTTGCGCCGGAGCTGGTCGCCGCTGGTCTTGATTTCGATCAGCCGCAATTCGCCGTCACGGTGGAGCATGAGGTCGGGGAAGCCGTCCTTGCGGCCCCGGTAATCCTTGGCCATTGCGCGCATGATTTTAGCCAAACCACCTGAAGGCGCGTTCAGCAGCAGCGGACGCAGGCGCTCAACCATGTCGGGATACCAAAGGAACAAGGGGTTTGGTGTGTCGTATTGCTCAGCGACGACATGCAAGAGGGTCACGATTATGGCGTCGCCATGATCAAGCAAAGCCAGCCGATCCTCGATTGCGGGCGCATAAGTGTCGTAGAACGTGCCATCGCGCAGAGCGCCGGGCATCCGCTCGAATACGTTGTGCAGGCGGGTGGTGCCGCCATCATACAGAATATCCCAGAACAACAGGCCAAACAGGGTTCGCCACGGGGTATTCTCCGCGTGATAGGCTTCCCACCCCTGCCGCTCGAACAGCGCGGCAGCACCGTGTTCTGGCCTCGCACGGTGCGATTCGTCGAGGCTGATTACAGGGGCTTCGCGCAACATATCGGTGATAAGGCTGGTGCGTTTACCGCCAAACTTGCGGGCAAGGAAGTCCTGTGCAAACAGGGCTTCACCGTCACTACCGGGGTCGGCAATCATGGCGTTGAGACGTTCGCGGACGGTGTCACGCTCCCCAGCGGCCCAAGCAAGCCGCACCTCGCGTTCACCGCATTCGGGCGATGCGCCTAAAGCGTAGAGGGCGCGAGCGCCGTCATTATCGCCAATTTTTTCCAGATGCCGCCCAAGGGCATGTAGCAGCGTATCCCGGAGAGGAAGCGCGGTCTCACAAGGGATCGGCCAATCCGGGGCAGCGACGGCCATTGCCACCATATCATGCGGTTCACAACGGTCGATCCATGCGATGCGCTCGGCATAGAAAAAGCTGTCGGTGGCTTCTGCACGCGACTCAAACCGGGCCTCGAAATCGTCCTTAAAACTGTTGGTACGCACCAAACCAAGGTCACGCATTGCGAAACTGGTCAAACTATCGACTATGCGCCCGAAATAGAGATAGAGGATGTAGCGTAGATGGCGTTTACGCCGCTGGGCGACAAAGCTTTCGCCACGTAATCCGCCAAAACACTCCTCGAAGGGCATGCACTCACGGGCGGCGGCCATGACGTTGGGCTTGGTCCAGCTTCGCCGCACGCCCTCCCCCATATCGGCTTCCGCAAGCATATCGAACAGCTCATCTTTCGACAGGATGGCAAGCGCGCCGCCGAAATCCTTCTTTCGCACGGGCGAGACGAAACCCGCATCGGAGAGTTGGTCGAGTCGCAACGCGGTATCGTCCACGTCATCATAGCGCAGATGGTCGATACGAAAAACCCCGCCCTTACGGTTGGCCATACGCACGAACAGGGATTGCGCATTGGCATCAAGCGCGCGGAAATCAGCGATCCATGCACGTTGTTCCGCATCCAAAATCGAACCGTAGAGGCGCGACACGAAGGCTAACATTTCCCGGAAATGGGCGAGATGGTAGCCTGCGGGCAAGTCTTTCGAGCGCGGGCGCGCGATGCTTTCGGGTTCGGGCGTCATTTGTGCTCTCGTGAACGAATAATGAACTGATACGCGCTGGACCACGAGGGCGCAACCCCCTGCCCCGCCATAAAGTCCCGCCGAAAAGGGTTGCGTGCAGCGCAGTGCCTGTCCATTGTCCGGGCTATGAGCACTCTATTATATCAGCACGACGCCTTCATCGACCATGTGGTGCCAGACGGCCACCCGGAGCGACCGGATCGGATGCGCGCAACGCGCAAAGCCCTATCGGATGGGGCTTTCGACGGATTGCTCCGGCGGGAGCATCCACTGGCCGAGGCGAGCGTCTGCGAATTGGCGCATCCGAAGAAATATATCGACGCAATCTTAGACGCTGCCCCCGCAAGCGGGTTGCAAGGCTTGGACCCCGATACGTGGATGTCGCCCGGCTCGGTTGAGGCGGCCCTGCGCGCCGTGGGCGGATCGAATGCGGCGGTGGATGCGGTGCTGACTGGCGAGGCAGTCAATGCTTTCTGCGACCATCGTCCACCCGGCCACCATGCCGAAAAAGTCAAAGCGATGGGGTTTTGCCTCTTCAGCACCGCCGCCATTGCGGCCCGCCATGCAATCCGCAATCATGGGCTTGAGCGCGTGGCGGTTGTGGATTTCGATGTGCATCACGGCAATGGAACGCAGGATGTGATCGAGGATGATCTCACGATCTTCTACGCCTCGACCCATGAGGGCGGCATCTTTCCCGGTACGGGGCACGCATCCGAAACCGGCGTCGGGAATATCGTCAATGTGCCGCTAAAGCACCATAGCGGCGGGGTCGAGTTTCGCGCCGCCTATGAACGGGTGATCCTACCCGCGCTTGATGATTTTGCCCCCAATCTGATCATCGTTTCCGCCGGGTTCGATGCGCATCGCGATGACCCGCTCGCCTCGCTTCAATTGGAGGTCTCAGATTTCATCTGGATCACCGAAAAGCTATGCGAAGCCGCCGCAAAACATTGCGACCGTAAACTGGTATCGCTGCTCGAAGGGGGCTACGATCTGGCCGCGCTGGGCGCGTGTACCGCCGCACATGTTTCCACTTTGATGACCGCCGCAAAGGGCTGATCCTATGGCCGAACCAAAACTACCCGCTGATATCGCCAAAATGACGTTTGAGGAGGCGATGAAGGAGTTGGAGACGATCATCGACAAGCTGGACGCGGGCACGGTCGCGCTGGAAGAATCGATCACGATTTACGAACGCGGCGCGGCCTTGCAACGCCATTGCGAAGACAAGTTACGACAGGCTGAACTGCGGGTACAAAAGATTGTTGCCCGCGCGGATGGCGCAGCGGACCGCGCCGAACCGACCTCGTTTGACTGAGATGAGCGATTTCGAGCGTCGCCTACGCAAAACTGCCGATGATATTGCCGACACGTTGAATTCGTTGCTGCCTCGTGTGGAGACTGATGGCGTGCGCTGTGCCGAGGCGCGGTTGCTGGAGGCGATGCGCTATGCGAGCGAAGGGGGCAAGCGGTTGCGCGCGTTCATGGCGGTAGAAACGGCGCAGATGTTCGGGATTGAGCGATATAACGCCCTGCGCGCTGGGGCGGCAATCGAATGCATCCACGCCTATTCGCTGGTCCATGACGACCTGCCATGCATGGATGACGACGATTTGCGGCGGGGGCGCCCGACAACGCACCGGCAATTCGACGAGGCAACGGCAGTGTTGGCCGGAGATGCTTTACAAACAATGGCGTTTACGATTCTCTCCGATCCCGCAACCCATGAAAATCCATTCATTCGATGCGAGTTGGTTGCGGCACTGGCGCGCGCGTCCGGTCCACGGGGCATGGTCGGCGGACAGATGATCGATATCGAAGCCGAACAGGCGGATGAACCCCTAACACTGGCCGAGACATCACGCCTGCAACGGATGAAAACCGGCGCGCTGATCGAGGTGTCCTGCTCAATGGGAGCAATTCTTGGGCAGGCATCGGCGACGAATCGGCGGGCACTGGAATATTATGCGCGCGATTTTGGGCTGTGCTTTCAGATTTGCGACGATCTTCTCGATGCGACCGGAACCGAAGCGGCGGTCGGTAAAGCCGTCGCCAAAGATGCCGATGCGGGCAAGGCGACTTTCGTAGACCTGCTGGGGCTGGATGGCGCACGCGAGCGGGCGGCTTTGTTGACAGAACAAGCAAAAGCGCACCTTGCGCCGCTGGAAGCGCGGGCGGATACGCTGAGGGCGCTGGCCGATCACGCGCTCTATCGTGAAAATTAGGCAGCGCATCGAAAAAAGATGAGTTCGGCTCTTGTTCTTGTTTGAATCTTATGTGATATAAGAACAAATAAGGATAGAGGAGCGAACTATGCGCGATAATTCCCGCAATAACTGGCAGAACGCTGTCCACGCCGAACGTGAAGCGATCCGCGAAGCAATGGTGGGTGCGCAAGCCAGCCTTGATCTTGCGTTCACACAATACAAGCGAACCGAAGCAGACATAACGCGCGATTGCTGGATCGGAAATGCGGCGACGCCTTACGAGAAGGCCCATGCAGAGCGTGAGGCATGGCGCGCCCGCCATGCGCGGCTGGCGCGATTACGCGATGAAGAGGCGGCCTGCGATTACGATTTGTTTGAAGATGACGACGACGATCTGGCGGCTTGACCATGGCAAAAGTCGCGAAAGATGCGCAGCCGCTTCCCAAGGACGGCAAATCGGGCTATGGCTCGCCAAAGCCCCGCAAACGCACGAGACGAACGAACACCATGTCTTCCGACCTCTTCGAGCAGAACGACAACGCCTCTAAAGCCTATTCCGCCGATGATATTGAGGTGTTGGAGGGTTTAGAGCCGGTACGCAAACGGCCCGGCATGTATATCGGTGGCACCGATGAACGCGCGCTGCATCACCTTGTCACCGAAGTGCTCGACAACTCAATGGACGAGGCGGTTGCTGGCCATGCCAATCGGATCGACGTCGCGCTCAACGCGGATGGTTCGGTCATGGTGCGCGATAATGGGCGTGGCATTCCGGTCGACCCGCATCCCCGCTTCCCAGATAAATCCGCACTCGAAGTGATCCTCACCACACTTCACGCTGGGGGTAAGTTCTCTGGCAAGGCATATCAGACATCCGGCGGCCTTCACGGTGTGGGCGTGTCGGTCGTCAACGCATTATCCGATCATCTGGACGTGGAAGTAGCGCGAGAAAAGCGGGTTTATGGCCAGAAATTCTCACGCGGCTTGCCGGTCTCGACACTCGAAGAACGCGGGGCCGCGCCGAACCGACGCGGAACCACGCTGACGTTTCATCCAGACCCCGAAATCTTCGGCGACCGTGCGGCATTCAAGCCATCGCGTCTCGTGCGCATGGTCCGGTCAAAGGCTTATCTTTTCCGGGGCGTTGAAATCCGTTGGCGCTGCGACCCATCCTTACTGGGCAGCGGTGACGAAACTCCCGCCGAAGCGGTCTTTCATTTTCCCAATGGATTGGCCGATTTCCTTGCAGCGGAGTTAGAGGGCGAGCCAACCCTGTCAGACGACCCCTTTGCGGGACGGGTCGAGTTTTCGGAAAAATTCCCCGAGACGCCCGGCGCAATCGAATGGGCAATCCATTGGTCACAAGCTGTGGACGGGGCGGTATCGTCCTATTGTAACACCATCCCAACACCGCAAGGCGGGACACATGAAATCGGGATGCGCCAAGCCCTGACGCGCGCAGTCCGTGCGCATGGCGAAATGACGGGCACCAAGAAAGCGGCGCAAATTACGGCAGATGACGTGATGATTAATGCCCGCGCGCTGGTTTCGATCTTCATTCGCGAGCCGGAATTTCAAGGGCAAACGAAAGAAAAGCTTTCAACGGCGGACGCGACGCGGTTGGTCGAGGGGGCATTGCGGGACCGATTTGATAACTGGCTTGCGGCTGATCCGAAGCGCGCGGAAACGCTGATGGATTTCTGCATTGCCCGTGCTGAGGACCGGGCAAGGCGGCGCAGCGAAAAAGAAACGCAGCGGAAATCGGCAACCAAACGCCTACGGCTGCCCGGAAAACTAACCGATTGTTCCGATGCAACACGCGAAGGGTCAGAGATTTTTCTGGTCGAGGGCGACTCGGCTGGCGGATCAGCCAAGCAAGCGCGGGACCGACGATTTCAAGCGGTTCTGCCCCTACGCGGCAAGATCCTGAATGTGGCAAATGCCACCGCTGATAAGTTGGCGCAAAATCAGGAATTGCAGGATCTTTTATTGGCTTTGGGTGTACAGGCTGGATCGCGGTTCAAGGCCGAAGATCTGCGTTACGATCGCATCATTATTATGACCGACGCCGATGTCGATGGCGCGCATATCGCGGCGCTGTTAATGACGTTCTTCTATCGCGAACTCAATGATGTAATCGCGAGCGGCAAGCTATACCTCGCCGCACCGCCGCTCTACCGCATTACCAGCGGCGCACAATCGGTCTATGCCGCCGATGAGCAAGAACGCGACAAGCTGATCGAAACTGTATTCAAGGGTAAGAAAGTCGATATCGGACGCTTCAAAGGCCTCGGCGAGATGATGGCCAAGCAGTTGAAGGATACGACAATGGACCCGACAAAGCGCAAGCTGATCCGGGTTCGGCTCGAAGATGTGGAACCGGGCGAGACACATAGTCTCGTGGAGCGATTGATGGGCAAGAAGGCCGAAAAACGGTTTGAATATATCCAAAGCAACGCGCGGTTTGCGGAAGATGTCGATGTCTGACCAGTTTTCGGTATCGGGGCGCGTGGCGCTCGTGACAGGCGCATCCGGCGGATTAGGCCGGGCTATTGCAACCGCACTTGCGGAGCGGGGCGCGCAGGTGGTGGGCATGGCTCGCCGCGCCGAGGCGCTCGATGCTTGGCGGGCAGAGACGGATGGGGATACCGCCGCCCTACCCTACGATCTTTCGGCGCCAGAAGCGGCGAAAGAAGCCGCCGAACGCGCGAGCGAGCCATTCGGCGCGCCAACAATCCTCATCAATGCCGCCGGTATCAATACGCGCGAAGCGGCGGACGACGTTACCCTAGACGGATGGCGCACAACCCTCGATCTGAATCTGTCGGTTCCGTTTTTTCTGGCACAGGCATTGGTGCCGGGAATGCGGGCAAATGGGTGGGGACGGGTTATCAATTTCGCATCACTTCAAAGCTTTCGCGCCTTTCCGGGCGGTATCAGCTATGGCGCGACCAAGGGCGGAATTGCCCAATTAACGCGGGCAATGGCCGAAGCGTGGTCGCGAGACGGGATTACCGCCAATGCCATTGCCCCCGGTTTTTTCGAGACGGAATTGACGGCGGCGGTATTCGCCGACCCTGAACGTGCGGCGCGTAATGCGGCGCAGACCTGCATCGGGCGCAACGGAACGATGGAAGATATCATCGGCCCCGCACTATTCTTGTGTTCACCCGCCTCGGATTATGTGACCGGGCAGGTATTGAGCGTTGATGGTGGATTTACCGCGCGATAAGCCCGCGCGGTATTTGCCTCAGAAAAACGCCTGTAATCCGGTCTGCGCACGGCCCAAGATGAGGGCGTGGACATCGTGGGTGCCCTCGTAAGTGTTGACCGTCTCCAAGTTCTGCGAATGGCGCATGACATGGTATTCCTGCTGAATACCGTTGCCACCATGCATGTCTCGTGCGGTGCGGGCAATGTCGAGGGCTTTACCGCAGTTGTTGCGCTTGACGATGGAGATCATTTCCGGGGCCATTGACCCCGCGTCGAACAGGCGACCGACGCGGAGCGATCCTTGAAGACCAAGTGCAATTTCGGTCTGCATATCGGCGAGTTTTTTCTGAAATAACTGTGTCTGGGCAAGTGGGCGGTCAAACTGCACACGGTCCAACCCATATTGCCGCGAACGATGCCAGCAATCTTCAGCGGCGCCCATTACGCCCCAAGAAATGCCGTAACGAGCACGATTGAGGCAACCGAACGGCCCCTTCAAACCCGCCACATTCGGCAAGAGCGCATCTTCGCCAACCTCCACACCATCCATGACAATCTCGCCGGTGACAGAGGCGCGCAGCGAAAGTTTACCGCCAATCTTGGGCGCGGTCAGGCCCGCCATTCCCTTCTCCAAAACAAACCCACGGATTTTATCATCATGGGCTTCGGATTTGGCCCAAACGACGAAGACATCGGCGATGGGGGAATTAGAAATCCACATCTTCGCGCCGCTTATGCAGTAGCCATCTGCGGTCTTGACGGCACGGGTTTTCATGCCCGCCGGGTCAGAACCAGCATCGGGTTCGGTCAGGCCAAAACAACCGATGAATTCGCCGCTGGCGAGTTTTGGCAGGTATTTCTTGCGCTGCTCCTCGGAGCCATAGGCATGGATTGGATACATGACGAGAGAAGACTGCACGCTCATCATCGAGCGATAACCGCTATCGACGCGCTCAATCTCGCGGGCGACAAGGCCATAGCTGACATAGTTTGCGCCAACGCCGCCGTATTCTTCGGGCACGGTGATGCCAAGCAAGCCCATTTCGCCCATTTCGCGAAAGATTTCCGGCTCGACGCGCTCTTCGGCATAGGCGGCGACAACGCGGGGGAGGAGTTTGTCTTCGGCGTAGGCGCGCGCGGCGTCGCGGATCATGCGCTCGTCTTCGGTTAGCTGATCTTCGAGCATAAAGGGATCGGCCCAATCGAAGACGGGGGCGGATGTGGCGGCGGTCATCACGGCGGGGGCGTTCATCGAATCTCTCCTCATGTGTTACGCGCAACCTAACATGGCGGCGCGGCCCTACAAGCGTTGTGCGCAGTTGAGGCACAGGGTAGGATTTTGACATGCTAACTCATGCTGACAGCTATGATGGCCTACGCGATGCCTTTCGATGGGCAATCCCGGAGCGGTACAATATCGGGTATGACGTGTGTGACCGATGGGCGGCGCGTGAACCAGAGCGGATTGCGCTGATCCTTGATGACGAGGATCGGGCGGTATCGTTCGATGAGTTGCGGGTATTATCGAACCGGCTTGCGAATTTGCTGGCCGATAACGGTGTCGAGGCGGGTGATCGGGTTGGAGTATTGTTGCCGCAACGGTTAGAGGCGGCGATGGCGCATATCGCGGCGCTAAAACTAGGCGCGATTTCGATGCCGTTATTCACGCTGTTCGGGGCAGAAGCATTGGCGCATCGCTTGGGGGATAGCGGCGCGCGGGCGGTAATAACCGATGATGAAGGAGCCGCGCGGCTGAGGCCATTACGCGAGCGATTGCCCAATTTGCGTACTGTCCTGTCGGTAGATGGGGGCGGGGATATCGACCTTAGTGATGTCCTGCCCGGCCAGCCCGATGGGTTCATCTGCGCCGAAACGGCAAACGATGATCCGGCGATTTTGATCTATACTTCGGGGACGACGGGCAGCCCTAAAGGCGCATTATTGCCGCAACGGGCGCTGCTGGGCCATCTACCCGGAGTCGAGATGAGCCATGAGATGCTTCCGCAACCGGGCGATGTAATCTGGACACCCGCCGATTGGGCGTGGATCGGGGGATTACTCGATGTGCTCATGCCGGGGCTGCACCATGGGGTGCCAGTGGTGGCGCGGCGGTTTGCGAAATTCAGTTCGGAGGCGGCATTCGATCTGATGCGGCGGCGCGGAGTGCGCAATGCGTTTCTACCGCCAACCGCGCTGAAGATAATGCGAGCGGCGCGGCCCGAAAAACTGACGATGCGTAGCGTAGCCAGCGGTGGCGAGAGCCTTGGGGCGGGCTTGTTGGATTGGGGGCACGAGACGTTTGGCGTGACGATCAACGAGTTCTATGGCCAGACAGAATGTAATATGATGATTTCCTCGGCGGCGGGGATTGGCGCGCATCGCCCCGGTTTCATGGGGTGGCCCGTGCCGGGGCATGAGGTGGCGGTGCTGGGCGAGGATGATGCGCCTGTAATCGGCAAGGAAGGGCGTATTGCCGTGCGCGCGCCGGACCCGGTGATGTTTCTGCGGTACTGGAACAATGATGCGGCAACGGCGGAGAAATTCGCGGGCGACTGGCTATTGACCGGCGACCGAGGCGTGCAAGCAACGGATGGTGCGCTGCGCTTTATCGGGCGGGACGATGATGTGATTTCATCGGGCGGATATCGCATTGGGCCGGGGGAAATCGAGGATGTGTTGATCCGACATGAGGCGGTGACGATGGCTGGCGTGGTGGGCAAACCCGACGCCTTGCGCGGCGAGATCGTAAAAGCCTATGTCGTATTGGCCAAAGGGTTCACGGCATCGGAGGCGCTGGCGCGCGATTTGTCGGATTATGTAAAAACGATGCTGTCGGCACATGAATACCCGCGTGAAATCAACTTTGTCGATGCGCTTCCTATGACGACGACGGGAAAAATCGTACGGCAGGAATTGCGAGAAAGGGCGCGAAACGAATGACACCACGTTATGCCGAGAAGCCCGGCGATCTGCTGACCCCGGCTCAGCTATCGCAGATGAGCGGATTCGATTTTATCGACGGAATCAGAACGGGGCAGTTCCCGGCCCCACCGATTGCCAAGACATTGGGCTATACGCTCACGGAGGTCGGTGAAGGCCGTGTCGTATTCGAGGGCTCGCCGCCCTTTGCGGCCTATAATCCGCTGGGCGGCGCGCATGGTGGGTGGTTCGGGACGTTGTTGGATAGCTGTATGGCCTGTGCGGTGCAGACGACGCTGGCCAAGGGAACCGGCTATACGACCATCGAATACAAAATCACGATTTTGCGCCCCGCATTCGAGGATACGCCGCCCCTACGCGCGATTGGAACGGTGGTAAGTTCTGGACGACGGGTGGCAACGGCGACCGGCGAGATGGTGGGGCAGGATGGCAAGGTCTATGCGACAGGGACCACGACTTGCCTTGTTTTTCCGCTATGACGGATCGGGTTGAAATATTCGAGATGTCCCCGCGTGACGGGCTACAGAACGAAAAACGGATGATTGCGACCGAGGACAAGGTCGCGCTGGTGGATCGGCTGTCAGGATGCGGCTTCAAGAAGATTGAGGTGACAAGTTTCGTCTCGCCGAAATGGGTGCCACAGATGGGTGATGCAGCGGATGTGATGGCGGGCATCATGCGACAGCCGGGGATCAGTTACGCCGCGCTGACGCCGAATATGCGCGGGTATGAGGGCGCAAAGGCGGCGCAGGTCGATGAGGTTGCGATATTCGCGGCGGCGTCAGAGGAATTCTCGAAGGCTAATCTGAACGCGAGCATCGAGGAAAGCCTTGGCCGGTTTGCGGCGGTGGCCGAGGCGGCGGCGGGGGATAGGATACCCATGCGCGGCTATGTATCGGTGGTGACGGATTGTCCTTATTCGGGGCCGGTTGCGCCGGAACGGGTGGCGAGGGTGGTCGAGCGGCTGTTTGCGATGGGGTGTTATGAAGTATCGCTGGGCGATACCATCGGCCATTCAACGCCGGAGACGACCAATGCGATGCTTGATGCGGTGTTGGAGGTCGCTCCTGCCGCGCGGCTGGCGGGGCATTTTCACGATACCAAGGGGCGCGCACTCGACAATATCGGGGTGAGCCTCGAACGCGGGTTGCGGGTATTCGATTCCTGTGTGGGGGGGTTGGGTGGCTGTCCCTATGCGCCAGGGGCAAAGGGAAATGTGGCGACCGAAGCGGTGATCCCGTTTGTCGAGGATCTGGGGTTTGCGACAGGAGTGGACCGGGACGCAGTGACCGAAGCGGCCATGTTTGCGCGGGCATTGGTCACGGATCAGGTTTGACGCCCCAACGGTAGCCAAACTTGCCGAACAGGACCGCAAGAAGAATACGGGCGATATGGTGGATGGTCACGTAGATCACGCTGATTTCGAGTGATATGGCGATTAGCGACATCTCAACAACACCACCGGGCGCAAAGGCGAGAATAACCGCCTCAACCCGCTCGCCCACAAGGCCGGAGAGGGCCAATCCGAACAGACCCGCAAGGATAAGCGACGCGCCGACGCTGAGGATCGTGAGAGTAATGCCCGTGCGTATTTCCGCACGGCTTAGGCCCGCAAAGCGAATGCCCAAGGTCAAGCCAATGACAAGCTGAGTCAGAGAGATCATCCATGGCGGCGGCACAGCATCGGTCAGGCCCGCAAGATGGGCGGCCCCGCTAAAAAGGATTGGGCCGGTGATCAGGGCCGCTGGCAACCCGATGCGTCGCCCAACCAATAGGCCAAGCGCGGCACAGGCGATGAGTACGATGACATCCGTGAAGTCGAGCGTACCGGTCGCGGTCAATTCTGCGCCTGACGCACTGCCAACCGCGACACCGCCCACCAGCATAAAAAGGGTTGGGACGGTGAGGATGCAGATAATCAGGCGCAAGAACTGTAGCAGATTCAACATCTTGAGATCAGCCCCACGCTCCTCACCCATCGAGATGGCCTCGATCAGGCCACCGGGCATCGAGGCGAACCATGCGGTATTAGGATCGAGCTTTCCGATACGGCGAAACAGCCAGAACCCCGTTACGTGGGCAATAGGGATGAAGAGGATCAGCGCGGCAATGCTAGGCCACCAGCGGGGGATTTCGCCCATGAGGTCTGGCGTGACCGTGCCACCAATGGCGACGCCGATGATGGGGACGAAATAAAAGCGCATTTTCAATGGAAACTGCACCGGTTCGCCCGCAATCTCAACCCGCGCCAGTGCAGCCGCACCAACGCCCATGACGGCCCCAAACAACCATGGCAGCGGCGCACCGATCCAGCGAGCAAGGAGCGCACCGCCTGTACCGATCAGGATCGTGGCAACCAGCGCAACGGGGTCGTAATCCTTACCAAGCAGATAGATGGGGCGAGGATGGTTCATACGATGCTTTCGCTTCGGTGACGCGGGCGCGGGAATGGGCTAGGCTATAGCGGAACATCATCCTCGAAAGCGACCTGAATGACCGCCGAAGACATCCTCGCCACGCTCATCGCCTTCGACACGGTGAGCCACAAGTCGAACCTCGATTTGATCGCATGGGTCGAAGAATACCTTGAAAGGCATGGCGTCGCCTCTAGCCGGGTCTATGACGACACGGGGGAAAAGGCGAACCTAATCGCCACCATTGGACCGAAGGATGCGCCGGGGATCATCCTCTCCGGGCATGTGGATGTGGTGCCAGTAGAAGGGCAACCGTGGAGCACTGATCCATTCGAGGCGACAGTGATCGACGGGAAGGTCTACGGGCGCGGATCGTCTGACATGAAGGGATTCTGCGCCTGCGTGCTGGCCGCAGTGCCGCAAATGGTGGCGGCCAACCTGACTACGCCGCTGCATATCCTGTTATCCTATGACGAGGAAATCGGGTGCATCGGAGTACGCGGGGCGATTCAACAGATTGCGGAATGGCCCGTACTCCCGCGCGCCTGCATTGTGGGGGAGCCAACGATGATGCAGGTGGTGATCGGGCATAAAACGAAGCGGTCAATCCGGGTGACGGTGCGGGGGAAGACGGGGCATTCGTCATTGGCCCCGGATTTCGTAAACGCGGTGGAATATGCCGCGCGGCTGACAGTGTTCATCTCGGATATTGGACGGGAGCTGGCAACGTCAGGGGCGGTCGATCCATTATATGACGTGGGGCATACGACCGCGCATGTGGGGATGCTGCATGGGGGCACGCAACTCAATATCGTACCGGATGAGGCAGTATTCGATTTTGAATTCCGCGCGGTTGGTGAGGACGATGCGGATGCGCTGGTTGCGCGGGTGGAGGAGTATGCGCGTGAAGTGCTGGAACCGATGATGCGGGCGGTTGATCCGGCGGCGGGGATCAACTTCCATACTATTTCGGAAGTGGATGGGCTGGATACTGCGCCGGAAGCGGATGTGGTGGCCTTCGCAAAGGGTCTGGCCAACCGGAACGACCACGCGAAGGTGGCTTTCGGTACTGAGGGCGGATTGTTCCAGACGATGGCCGATATCCCGACGGTAGTTATCGGGCCGGGCGATATCGGGCGGGCGCATAAAGCCGATGAGTATATCAGACTAGACGAGCTGCACGCCGGGACTGCATTCATCGAGCGGTTGATTGGGCGGTGTGGTGAGTAGTTTTGATCCAAAAGTGATATTATGGGTTATAGTGGCACCCTCAACCGCTGCCGAGCGATCGGGCGCGGCCCTGAACATTTTGTTGGAACCGCCGGAAACTTCTACCATAATTATAGCGAATTGCGATAAACTTGAGCCATATTTCACGCCAAGAGCGGCGTAAAATATGGCGCTTGATAATTCAGGATAATCGCAATTCGCTTTAAGATCACGTTAGACACTTGGTAGCTTTAGCTTTTTACCGCCGCTGCTTCCTTCATTGCGTCCTCGCCTTTTTTCCACAGATTGCCCTGCCATAGCTCTTCAAGGCCGGTTTCGCCGGATGCACCCGCCGTTGTGAGATAGTCGTAATAGGAGGTCGGCTTGTGGCCCGTGATGTTGTAGAAATCGGGGCTACAACGGCAGTAGAAGCCATTCGATAGGTACTCAAAGAATTCGGCACGGGTACTGCCGAAATCACGCTCGAAATCTTCCATGCTCTGGGCGCGGTAGGTCAGGTCTTTGCCCATTGCCCGACCTAGATCGGCGGCGATTTCATCCATCATCTGCGGCTCTGGGCCGGTAATGTCGTAGAACTTGTCCGCGTGCTTTTCTGGTCCTTCGGTCAGTAAAACGAAGGCAGCCTCGGCGATATCGCGGGTGGCGACGAAGGAATTGCGGGCCGAACCCAACGGATTACTGAACCAGCCCTCGCCGAGGATATTATCGCTATCGGTTTTAAGCAGGTGGTTCATAAAGAAATTGTTGCGCAACACACTGACCGGCAGGCCCGCATCGATCAATGCCTTCTCACCCCACCAATAATGTTGGAGCATCAAAGGGATACCCGCCCCTGCGCGCGAGGAATGTTTGGTGGCATCATAGGAGGCGGTGTTCGTATCCGCGCCCATGCAACTGACACGCACCACATGCTTGATCTGATCCGTACGATTGCCGAGCTCCTTTGCGAAAGCGAGATGACCCTCTAGCATTGGATCAAGCGAGGCAGAGTAGATGGCGCTGACACCATCAAGGGCGGCATCCCATGTTGCCGGGTCGTTGAGGTCGAATTTCACGACTTCATCGGCCCCTAATGCCCGCAAGGAATCGGCTTTGTTATCGCTGAAGGAGCAAGCGCGGATGGTGAACTGTCCGTCTTTCGCCAGAAGTGCGAGCAATTCCTTGCCAATGCGACCAGAGGCAGAAGTGATAAGGACGATGGGTTTAGACATGGGAATTCCTGTTCGGTGAGGACGCAAAATCAGAGGCAAGTCGTGATGCCGCCGTCGACATAGAGAATATGGCCGTTGACGAAATTGGAGGCGTCGGAGGCGAGGTAGATGGCGGCCCCTGACAGTTCCTCGACATCGCCCCAGCGGCGGGCGGGGGTACGGCCCGTGAGCCAGCCGCTAAACTCTTCATTATTGACCAATGCCTCAGTCAATTCCGTCTTGAAATAGCCGGGGCCAATGGCGTTGACTTGGATATTATGCGGCCCCCAGTCGATACACATGCCCTTGGTGAACATCTTGAGCGCACCCTTAGAGGCGGCATAAGGGGCGATGGAGGGGCGGCCCATCTCGGACTGGACCGAACAGATATTGATGATCTTGCCACGCTTGCGGGGGATCATGTGGTTGGCAACGGCCTTTGAGACGTAGAAAACCGAATCGAGGTTGGTATCCATCAATTCGCGCCAATCGTTTTCGGGAAAGTCTTCAAGGGGCGCACGGCGTTGGATGCCCGCGTTATTGACGAGGATATCGATGGGGGCGATATCGCGCTCGATACGGTCAATGCCTTCCTTGACCGAGTCGGCATCGGTGACATCGAAGACGGCTTCATCGACGGTATAACCTTCGTTGCGTAGGGTTTCAGCGGCTTTAGCCAATTTGGCGGGGCCGCGACCATTGAGGACAATGCGTGCGCCTGCACTCGCCAGCCCACGCGCAAGGGCAAAGCCGATACCTTGGCTAGAGCCGGTTATGATGGCAGTGCGGCCCTTGAGGCTAAACATATCGAGCATGGCATTGGTCCTTTCGTGAATTGTCTGTAGAACGCTTATCGTTCCCACAAGGAAAGGTCATCCCATGAAAGCCGTCGTCATTCATGCCGCCCGCGACCTGCGCGTCGAAGATCGCCCCGTTGGGACGCCCGGTGAGGGGGAAGTCGAGGTGGCAATCCGGGCGGGAGGGATATGCGGGTCTGATCTGCATTATTACACGAATGGCGGTTTCGGAGCGATCAGGGTAGTGGACCCAATGGTACTGGGCCATGAAGTGGCGGGCGAAATACGGGCGCTGGGGCCGGGGGTCACGGATCTATCGGTTGGGGACCGGGTGGCGGTGAATCCGTCATTGCCCTGCCGGGAATGTGCGTTCTGCCTACGCGGACAGCCCAACCACTGTCTCGATATGCGGTTTTATGGCTCCGCGATGCGGCGGCCCCATGTGGATGGGGCGTTTCGCGAAAGCCTTGTGGCGAAGGTGTCGCAATGTATCGTCGTGCCGCACGATATGCCGTTTGGCCATGCCGCCTTTGCCGAGCCATTGGCGGTCGTGCTGAATGGTGTACAAAAGGCAGGGCCATTGCTCGGGCGACGGGTGCATGTGGCGGGATGCGGGCCGATTGGTGTCCTCGCCGTACTGGTCGCGCGGGCGGGCGGAGCAGCGGAGATTGTGGCGACGGATATGGTCGAGGGGGCACTCGCCATCGTGCAGCAGGTGGGGGCAGATCGAGCAATCAATATTGTCGATGAACCAGAGGCAATGGCCGCTTATGCCGCCAATAAAGGGCATTTCGATGTTATGTTCGAGGCGTCCGGCAATGGCGAGGCGCTGCGCACGGGGCTGGATGTGGTTCGCCCCGGCGGGACCATCGTACAGCTTGGGTTAGGCGGTGATATCACGCTGCCGCAGAATACGGTGGTGGCCAAGGAATTGACGATCCGGGGAACGTTTCGCTTTCATGATGAGTTCGCGATTGCGGCGCAGATGATTGCCGAGGGCAAGCTCGATATCGCGCCGCTTCTGACCGAAACGCTACCAATCGAGCGGGCGGAAGAGGCGTTTGCGCTGGCAACCGACCGAAACCGGGCGATGAAAGTACAACTCGCCTTCGGTTGATTGCTTTTCACGGTATTGAAACACCCTGCCCGTACACCTGTAGCAAATGGCGCATGACGCCCTTCGCTCAGGAGACGGAAAATGAAGAACCCCGCGATTGCGATGATCGGCCTGCTTGCCCTTGCCGCATGTGGCGAGGAAACGAGCGCACAGAACGATAGGACGCAACAGAGTGTCGAGGCTCCCACGGAGCAAACCGACGCTGCATCCAAGGTAGAGGAAGTCGCAGAAGCGACAGCTGCGCCCGCCGCCGAGCCGGAGCCGGTAGTCGATGCCGTGATCGCGTTTAAGAGCGAAGATGGCGAGCTTGCCCTGCCCCGCGAAGCCCTGATGATGGTGTCACCCGTCCATGATGGCGATGGCGACACATGGTCGGTTTTCGTGCAAATGGAAGAAGCGGCGGCTGAGAGGTTCTATACCCTGACGACCAAGATCGCCGGTGAGGCCATGTCGATCATCGTGGATGACATGGTGGTAAGCACGCCGATTCTGGACCAGCCGGTCTATGGTGGTGGATTTGTTTTCCAAGTCGATAACGACAAAGTGGCCAGCACTGTCGTCGCGGCGCTGAAAGGGCAGGAAGAGGCTTTACCGTTGGGTGTTGCCGTTGCCGCCGAAGAGGCTTTGCCAAGCGATGAAAACGACGCCGAAGAGGTGGCGAGCGCGGATGAGGCGGATGATTTGGACGAATAACCGATAAAGAGATGCAGAGGGACTGCACCACCCCGTTTCCCTGATTTTAAAGCGAATTGCGCAAACGTTGAGCCACAAAGTATCAGGTTTCACGCGAGTCTTGGCGGGAAACCTGATTCAATAAATGCGCAAATCGCTATAGGGAAGCGGGGTTTTTTGCGCGCTGACCTGCGCCATGTTTATAGCCATTTGCGATAAACATGAGCCATATTTCACGCCAAGAGCCGCGCAAAATATGGCGTCTGGTAATTCAGGATAATCGTCATTTGCTTTAGTTAATGAGCGTTGCCGCCGTTTTTTCGCGCATCTCGGCATCGGTAACATTGGGCGCAAGCTCAACAACTTTCAAACCGCCCTCAACCACATCGAAAACGCCAAGATTGGTGATGATACGATCAACAACGCCCGCACCGGTCAGGGGAAGCGTACATTCCTTTAGAAGTTTGGATTCGCCTTTTTTATTGGCATGATCCATCACAACGATCACGCGGCCCACACCAGCCACAAGATCCATCGCGCCGCCCATACCCTTCACGAGTTTGCCGGGGATCATCCAATTGGCGAGGTCGCCGTTTTCGGCCACCTCCATCGCGCCGAGAATCGCGGCGGCGATCTTACCCCCCCGGATCATGCCGAAGGATGTCGCAGAGTCGAAATAAGCAGTACGCGGAGCTTCGGTAATTGTCTGCTTACCCGCATTGATCAGGTCCGGGTCTTCATCGCCCTCAAAGGGAAATGGCCCCATGCCCAGCATCCCGTTTTCGGATTGCAGGGTGATATCCTTGTCACCCGTATAGTTGGCCACCAACGTCGGGATGCCGATACCGAGATTGACGTACATGCCGTCTTCGAGTTCCTGCGCGGCCCGTTCGGCCATCTGGTTACGATCCCACATGGGCTTGGTTCCTCTTCATAACTCGTCTCTGGCCTATCTATAACGATTTGCGGTGAATCTGAGCCATATTTAGCGCCAGATATGGCGCTTGGTAATTCAGCATCATCGCAATTCGCTGTGGCGTGCGTCATCGTTGCGGTACAGCCTTCCAGCCAAGAGCCGAAAGGGTCGTTATTTCTTTTTCCGTGGCGCTTTTGTCGGAGCGGGTTCAGGGGCAAGCAGGGAGTTGAGGTCGAAACCGCCCACATCATCATCACCCATCGCCGCCAGCATTTCCCCAAGACCACTAGACCCCATGGCCATCGTTGCCGTCATGAATGAACCCAGATTGGTTGCGCTGGCGATCATGTATTGCCCGACAAGCTGCGGATTTTTTCTCGCATATCCTTCACCGAAAACAGAGTCGATGGAGTCAACGGCGGCGTGCAAGAAATCGTCTGTATAACTGATAGCGGCGTCCGAAGAGCTATCACTATCATCTATGTGGTCAATCGACATTATGCTTCGCCCTTCTTGCGGGTGGTACGCTGTTCGATGCGCTTTTCGTGGCTGCCCTGAATCAGCCGATGCACAAAGATACCAGGCAGGTGGATATGGTCGCCGTCGAGCGACCCGGTGGGGACGATTTCCTCGACTTCCATAAGGCATATCTTGCCGCACATTGCCGCTGGCGGATTGAAATTTCGGGAGGTTTTACGGAAAATGCAATTCCCTGTTTCATCGGCCTTCCATGCCTTGACGATGGCGATATCGGCGACGATGCCGCGTTCGAGAATGTAAGTCTCCCCGTCGAAATCCTTATGCTCCTTACCTTCGGCGACCTGCGTGCCAACGCCCGTCTTGGTGTAGAAACCGGGGATGCCCGACCCGCCCGCCCGCATACGTTCGGCGAGCGTACCTTGGGGGTTGAATTCAATCTCCAATTCGCCCGCGAGATATTGGCACATGAATTCGTCATTTTCGCCAACATAGGACGAGCACATCTTCTTAACCTGGCGCGTCTGGAGCAGGATGCCGAGGCCGAAATCATCGACGCCCGCATTGTTAGAATAGACCGTCAGGTCTTTGGTGCCCGCATCGCAAATACCTGCAATCAGGTTTTCGGGAATACCGCAGAGGCCAAACCCGCCCGCCGCAATAGTCATCCCGTCGAACAAGACACCGTCTAATGCGGCGGCGGCGGAATCATAGATTTTCTTGGCCATGTCATCCCCAGAAATTCAATGTGTTCGGCACTCTTACAAGGCGCAGTGTGACAAGGCAATCATCGCTATCAACCCTACCAAAGCACGATGGCAGATTAAATCACACTTGACAATGTTCTTTTTATGATCTTTTTTGTCCATGATTTGTTTTTGAGGTTCCGCTATGAATTTTCCGCTTGCCATTGATGCGAATAAGGCAATTCTCCTACGCATTGTGGCGGGGTTGGTGGCAATGTTGGGCGGCCTGTCGGTAAAGACGGTGAGGCGGCACATTCATCTCTATGCTTTGGCGATTCTGAGGCCCACCGAATCCGCGACGCGGCGGCTGATCGCAATTCTCGCTCATGAGATAAGCGTACCGATACGCAGGGCGAGAAACGCGCTAAAAGCTGGTATTCCGAAAGGAAAAGGCACGCGAATTCCGGCTTTCGGCCTGTTTGATAAAAGAAAGAATGTCGATCCAAAAACGAAACGTGTTCCGGGATATGGGCCGAGTGTGCGGGGCTTTGACGATGAGGAATATTTCCCACCACCCAAATCCACCCCACATTCGGACGATCTTGTAAATGCCGGGCCGTTAATGCGGCGATTACTGGCTTTACAGCAGGCGCTTGGTGATCTGCCCCGACAGGCAAGGCGGCTGGCGCGGATGCTTGGATCTGGCAAGGCAAAATGGCCGCGCGCAATGCGACCCGGTCGACCACCAGGACATCGGGCGAAGGGGTCGCATCCAGTTGATGAAGTGCTTGCCGATTGCCACGAACTCGCCTTGATGGCCCTTAATGAGCCGCCCGAAAGAACACCTCCATAAGCCCTTTCACACCCGCAAAATCGCCCTGCCATTCTCCTCGATTTGGGGAGCGCCTTGTCCTGCGCGATGGTCAGTCGGCGAGGTGTTGCATCAGGAATTGGGCGGCGGCGGCTATGCCGCGCTCATCAATACCATGACCTAGGCCGGGACGCGGGAAACCGGATACCTCAATCCCAACGGCGGCAAGACCTTCACCAGCCTGCTGCATCGACTCGAAAGGAACGACCGCATCAGCATCGCCATGAACCAGCAAAATAGGTGGTTTCGTGCGGATCTCATTGCCAAGGCGTTCAGGCTCAAGCAGACGACCCGAAAAACCGACAATGCCCGCAAGCGCATGCTCGCGACGCGGACCAACATGGAGAGACATCATCGTGCCTTGCGAAAAGCCCATAAGAGCAACTTTATTAGCGGGTAGACCGCTGCGCTCGATCTCGGCGGTGATGAAGTCGTCGAGGGCAATAACGGCGCGGGCCATCCCATCGCGCATTTCCTGCTCGGAGGAACCATCAATATACGTAATCGGAAACCATTGGCGGCCAGACGGCGCGGCGGCGCAGGGTTCGGGGGCATTGGGCGAGACGAATTCTGTATCAGCCAAAGCACCAGCCATCGGCCCAGCCAATCCGATAAGGTCGTTGCCATCGGCCCCATAGCCGTGCAGCAAGATGACAAGGCTTTTTGCCTCGCCCGATTTCGCCTCAATTCGTGGTCCTTCGAGCATTCTTCTCTCCTATGCACACCCTTGTTATGCCGCGATTTCCGAGGCGGAATGTGCAATCACGCTCCTCGAAACCACTCAGACGCCCTCGCGGCCTTTTGCATGGCGGTAATAGCTCCACAAGATGCGCGCCGCTACCCCGCGCCACGGCGACCATTGTTCAGCCATTGCGGCGATTTCGGTATGGGTGGGGCGCGCGTCGAGGTCGAAAAGGACGCGCGCGCTTTCTTGAAGGGCAAGATCCTTGTCGGCGAAAATATCAGCGCGACCCACGCAGAACATGAGGTAGATTTGAGCGGTCCATGTGCCGATACCCTTGACGGCGGTGAGCATGGCCATAGCGTCATCGACATCGCCTTTGGCGCAGAAATCGAGGTCGAGACTGCGGGAGTGCAAGGCGTCGGCGATGGCTTTTGCGTAACGGACCTTTGGGCGCGACAGGCCCAAGGCGCGCAACTCATCTTCGGTCATGGCGAGGACACGGGCTGGCGTATCGACCCCGGCTTCGGTGACACGGCCCCAGATACCATTTGCGGCGGCGACGGAGACTTGCTGGCCGACGATAATCTGCAGAAGTGGCGAAAAACCCTGCGCGCGGCGGCGCAAGGGCGGCATTCCGGCAATCTCGATGGCACCAGCAAAACGCGGCTCAATGGCGCTGAGATGAGCGACGCCTTCGGCGATATCGGCTTCGGTCTCGATGATTCGCATTGGCGCTATCCTCCGGTCGCGGGTATATTCGCGCCATGAGTAGCCATGTCGAGCGTTTCGCGCCAAGCCCCACCGGATCGCTTCATCTCGGCCATGCCTATTCGGCGATGCTGGCATATGATGCGGCGCGTAAGGCAGGCGGGCAGTTTCTACTGAGAATCGAGGATATCGACACGATCCGTAGCCGCCCGGAATACGAGGCGGCGATATTGGAGGATTTAGCATGGTTGGGCCTGCCTTGGCAGGAACCGATGCTGCGGCAATCGGCGCGTTTTGATGCCTATCGCGCAGTGATCGAACAATTGATTGAGCGCGGATTACTTTATCCTTGCACCTGTACCCGCAAACAAATTGCGATGAGCGCGCCGCAGGAGGGCGCACCGGGGGTGGGGGTGTATCCGGGAACATGTCGTGGGCGCGGGTTTGCCGATGCGGACGGGGATTATGCGCTGCGGCTGGATATGCGTAAGGCGCTGGTGTCGTTGGGGGGCGCGGGCGTCGTGAAGAAGTTGCATTTCAAGGAAATCGGGCGTGGGCCAAACGGTGAAAAAGGCAAGATTGCGCTGGATATGGCGGCGTTGATCGACGGGGTGGGCGATATCGTATTGGCACGCAAAGATGTACCCGCAAGCTATCATCTATCGGTCGTGTTGGACGATGCTTTTCAGCAGGTAAGCCATGTGACGCGGGGGCATGATCTGTTTGAGGCGGCACCCATCCACCGGGTGCTACAGGCGTTAACCGGGCGGCCAACGCCGATCTACCGGCACCACGATTTGATCCGTGATGAGACAGGACGGCGGTTGGCGAAACGGGATGATGCACGTAGCATTTCTACCCTACGGATGGAAGGCGCGACCCCCGATGATATTCGCGCGATGGTGGGGTTATGACGGCGCGCGGCGGGGCCATGCTGGCAAGTTTTTATGCAGGCATCATGTTCGGCGTCTTTTGGGTGCCGATCCGTGCGCTTGAACAGGCGGGATTCGAGGGGCCGTGGCCCGCGACATTGTATGTCGCCGCGCCGGTAATCTTTACACTGCCAATCTATTGGCGATACCGGGCCGACCTAAGCAATGGGCGGGGATTGCTGGGCGGGGTGCTTTGTGGGATTGCGCTTGGCCTTTATGCGATGGCGTTTTTGTATACCGATGTCGTGCGGACGGTGTTGCTGTTCTATCTAATGCCGATCTGGGGGTTTTTACTGGGACGGATCGTATTGGGGGAGGCGGTAACGGGGCTGCGCTGGATGGCCATTGCGCTTGGGTTTGCCGGGATTGCGGTGATTTTTGGGGCAGAATCAGGCTTGCCGGTGCCGGAGAATATCGGCGACTGGATGGCGCTGGCTTCGGGCATGATCTGGGCTGTGGCGTCGATTTTGATCCTCACGAATCCGGGGGTCAACGCATGGGTGCATTGCGCGAATTTCTTTGTTTTTGCGACAATTTTGACGGTCTGTATTGCATTGGCCTCAGGAATACCGCCGCCTGATGTTGCGCTGCTGGAGCCAGTAATCTGGTGGTTGCTACCGGTCGCGTTGCTGATCGCCCTACCCGTTGGTTTTGCTACGGTCTATGGCGCAACGATCCTAAACCCCGGTGTTGTTGGGCTGTTGTTTATGGGCGAAGTCGCGGTTGCGGCAATTTCGGCGGCAATCCTAACGGATGAGCCATTCGGGTTACGCGAAGGGGTGGGCGTGATGCTGGTCATGGCGGCGGGCTTGCTAGAGCCATTGCGGGAAATCATGGCGAACGATCAGGTGGCCGCATGAAGATGCAACGCTATCCTAACCATCGGCCTGTAAGAGCGGGGTATTACGCCTCGAACCGGAGAGAAAAATGCGCATCACCATGATCGGCACGGGCTATGTGGGCCTCGTCTCTGGGGCTTGCTTCTCGGATTTTGGCCATATTGTCACCTGCATCGACAAGGACGCAGCGAAGATTGAGACGCTGCGCGCGGGCGGCATCCCCATCTATGAACCGGGGCTGGCGGCATTGGTACAGACCAATGTGCAGGCCGGGCGGCTGTTCTTTGACACCGATGCGCGCGAAGCGATCCGATCATCGGATGTGGTCTTCATCGCAGTTGGCACACCTTCACGGCGCGGCGATGGCCATGCGGATTTAAGCTATGTCTATGCAGCAGCAGAAGAAATCGCCGGGATGATCGAGGGATTCACAGTCGTCGTGACGAAATCGACGGTGCCAGTGGGCACGGGCGACGAGGTCGAGGCGGTAATCCGACGGGCAAATCCGAAGGCCGATGTAACGGTCGTATCAAACCCCGAATTCCTACGCGAAGGCGCGGCAATCGAAGATTTCAAGAGGCCCGACCGAGTGGTTATCGGCATCGAAGACGACCGCGCACGCGCACCGATGCAAGAGTTGTATCGCCCGCTCTACCTGAATGAGACGCCCATCGTCTTTACGCAGCGGCGCACCTCTGAGCTAATCAAATACGCCGCGAATGCTTTTCTCGCGACGAAAATCACGTTCATCAACGAGATTGCAGACCTGTGCGAAGCCGTTGGCGCGGATGTGCAACAGGTTGCAAAAGGCATCGGCCTCGACAAACGGATCGGTGGCAAGTTTCTGAATGCTGGGCCGGGCTATGGCGGGTCGTGCTTCCCTAAGGATACGCTGGCCTTATCAAAGACAGCCCATGAGGCGGGAACGCCGCTGGAAATCGTGCAATCGGTCGTGACGGCCAATGCGGATCGGAAGAAGGCGATGGCGGGCCGTATTATTGAAGCGATGGATGGCGATGTGCGCGGTAAGACCGTCGCGGTGCTGGGCCTCGCCTTCAAACCGAATACGGATGATATGCGCGATGCACCTTCGCTAGACATCGTGCCCGCGCTGCTGGCGGCTGGCGCGCGGGTGCAGGCTTACGATCCCGAAGCCATGAATGAGGCGCGCAAGTTGATGGCTGGCCCCGCCTATTGCGCGGATGCGTATGAGGCAATCGAGGGTGCAGATGCACTGGTGATCGTGACGGAGTGGGATCAGTTCCGCGCGCTCGATTTCGTGCGGGTAAAGGCGCTGTTGAACACGCCGATGATCGTGGATTTACGCAATGTCTATGATACCGCGACGATGGAAGCGCATGGATTCGGGTATAGCTGTATCGGTCGCCCCGGCCTGCCCCTACCGAATGTTTCAGCGCGCAAGTTGGCATAGCGTTTTCTTATCCATTGAATTTGAATATAAATTTCAGACTCATTGACGTTTAAGTAAATGTTTTCTCTCTCGCCGGTTTGCCCTAATATCACCAGCAACCGGGAGGAGATGATATGGATTTCGCGCTGACCGATGAGCAGGTCGCCATTCAGGAAATGGCGGCGGGATTCGCCGCCGATAAGCTTGCACCTAAGGCTTTGGAATGGGACGAAACCGGGCATTTTCCGGCGGATGTCGTGCGCTCAACCGGTGAGTTGGGGTTGGCGGGAATTTATGTGCGCGAAGATGTGGGCGGCTCTGGTCTAGGGCGGCTGGATGCCGTGCTGATCTTTGAGGCACTGGCGCATGGCTGCCCTTCCATCGGGTCATTCATCTCGATCCATAATATGGTCGCGTGGATGATTGACCGCTTTGGCACCGAGGAACAACGCCAGAAATGGGTGCCGAAGATGTGCGCGATGGAGGTTATGGGCAGTTATTGCCTGACCGAACCCGGCTCTGGCTCGGACGCCGCAGCCCTACGCACGCGCGCAGAGATGGACGGGAACGAGTGGAAACTCAACGGAACCAAGGCGTTCATCTCTGGCGGCGGGCATTCGGATATCTATCTGGCGATGGCGCGAACCGGCGGCGAAGGGCCAAGAGGCGTGTCGGCTATGTTGATCGAAGACGGGGCCGAAGGGCTGAGTTTCGGGGCCGAGGAGCGCAAGATGGGCTGGCGCGCACAACCGACGGCGCAGGTGCAATTCGACGATTGTAAGGTGCCCGCAGACCACCTACTCGGCGAGGAAGGCAAAGGGTTTCGCTACGCGATGGCGGGCCTTGATGGGGGGCGATTGAATATTGCGGCAAGCGCGTTAGGAGCGGCACAATCGGCGCTAAATGCTTCGCTCGTCTATGCAAAGGAGCGCAAGGCATTTGGGCATTCGATTGCGGATTTCCAGTCTTTACAGTTCAAGCTGGCCGATATGGAAACCTCGCTGACGGCGGCCCGCGCGCTGCTGTATCAGGCGGCTTGGAAGCTGGACGAAGGCGCGCCCGATGCGTCGAAACATTGCGCGATGGCCAAGCGATTCGTGACCGATGCGTCCTTTACGGTGGCGAATGAGGCGCTGCAAATCCATGGCGGCTACGGCTATCTGTCGGATTACGGGATCGAAAAGATTGTGCGTGATTTGCGGGTGCATCAGATCTTGGAGGGAACCAACGAGATCATGCGCGTTATCATCTCACGGCATATGCTGGCGGAAGCCGCGTGACGATCACGCCGGACCTGATCCGCCAGACCCATGATGCGATACGCGATTCCACGATCCGAACGCCGATTGTGCGGGCGACACGCCTGTCGATGCAATTGGAGATCGACCTGTATCTGAAGCTGGAGAATTTGCAGCATACCAATGCGTTCAAGGCGCGGGGTGCGCTGGCCAAGTTGTTGACACTGAACGACACGCAGCGCGCGGCAGGGGTGATCGCATGTAGCGCCGGAAATCATGCGCAGGGCGTGGCGTATCATGCGACCCGGCTGGGCATCCCCTCAACCATCGTGATGCCGGAGGGAACGCCGTTCAATAAGCTGAAACGTACATCGGATTTTGGAGCGCGCGTGGTGACGCATGGCGCGGGCTTCGATGAGAGTGTGCAATTCACGCTGGATATGGCGCGTGCGGATGGGTTGACCGTGATCCATCCGTTCGATGATCCGGTTGTGGCGGCGGGGCAAGGGACCGTCGCGATTGAGATGCTGGAGGACGAACCGGATCTGGACACTATCGTCGTGCCGATTGGTGGCGGCGGATTGATCGCCGGGATGGCCGTGGCGGCGAAGGATATACGGCCTGATATCGAGATTATCGGGGCGCAGGCGGTATTGTTCGATGCGGTCAAAGCGCAGGTGGAAGGCGGCGAGACGCATTTTGGCGGACAATCGCTGGCCGAAGGAATATCGGTGCGTGAACCATCAGCGGCGAATGTCGAGATCATTCGGCGGCTTGTCGATCGGGTCGAGAGCGCGACGGAGGCAGAGATCGAGGATGCGGTCTTCGATCTGTTATCCCATGAGAAACTGGTGGCCGAGGGCGCGCCGGGGGCTGGGCTGGCCGTGATCGAGAAGAATCTCGATGCTTTTCGCGGGCGCAAGATTGGGCTGGTAATCTGCGGCGGGAATATCGATTCGCGCCTGCTATCGACCTTGATTCTGCGCGGATTGGTGCGGGATGGGCGGATCACGCGGCTGACCTTTGAGATCGCCGATACGCCGGGGCAATTGTCGAATATCGCACGGATCATCGGCGATGCGGGCGCGAATGTGGTTGAAGTCATCCACCAACGCATGATGCAGACGGTTTCGCTGAAACAAGCGGAGTTGGAAGTCGTGATCGAAGCCCGCGACCGCCCGCATGTGATCGAGATCGTCTCGGCGCTACGAGATGGCGGATTTGCTGTGCGCGCGGAAGGCGTTGCATGAAATTTTCACGCAAGAAAGACTGAGGAAGCATCCATGTTCACCACTTCCATGAATTTCGGGCTTGGCGAAGAGATTGATGCTCTGCGCGAGATGGTGCAGAAATTTGCCGCCGCCGAGGTTGCACCGCTTGCCGCCGAGATTGATCGGACGGATGAGGCACCCTATCAGCTATGGCCGAAAATGGGCGAGTTGGGGTTGCTGGGAGTGACGGCGGACCCGGATTTTGGAGGGTCCGGGATGAGCTATCTCGCCCAGACCATCGTGATTGAGGAAATCAGCCGGGCGAGTGCATCCGTGGGGCTGTCTTATGGGGCACATTCCAATCTGTGTGTGAATCAGATCAATCGCCATGGGACGGTGGAGCAAAAGGAAAAATTTCTACCCAAGCTTTGCTCAGGCGAGCATGTCGGCGCGCTGGCGATGAGCGAGCCGGGGGCAGGTTCCGATGTTGTGTCGATGAAGATGCGGGCCGAGAAGCGCAATGATCGCTTCATCCTCAATGGTACGAAAATGTGGATCACGAACGGGCCGGATGCAGAGACTTTGATCGTCTATGCCAAGACTGACCCCGATGCGGGATCAAAGGGAATTACTGCATTTCTGATCGAACGGTCGATGGCGGGGTTCTCGGTCGCGCAGAAGTTGGACAAGCTAGGAATGCGCGGCTCGGCCACGGGGGAATTGGTGTTCGAGGATGTCGAAGTGCCGTTCGACAATGTGCTGGGCGAGGAAGGACGTGGCGTTCAGGTGTTGATGTCCGGCCTCGATTACGAGCGGATCGTACTGGCCGGAGGGCCGGTTGGGATCATGGCGGCGGCGCTGGATGCGGTGGTGCCCTATGTCCATGAGCGCAAGCAGTTTGGCACGCCCATTGGCGAGTTTCAGCTAATGCAGGGCAAATTGGCGGATATGTATACGACGATGAACGCTTGCCGCGCCTATGTCTACGCCGTCGCGCAGGCTGCGGATCGGGGGGAGACTACGCGCAAGGATGCCGCCGGTTGCATCCTCTACGCCGCCGAGAAGGCAACGCAAGTGGCGTTGGAATCGATCCAATGTCTTGGCGGAAACGGGTATACGAACGAATATCCGGTGGGCCGCCTGCTGCGCGATGCGAAGCTCTATGAGATCGGCGCGGGGACCAGTGAGATCAGGCGAATGTTGATTGGGCGCGAGATGTTTCAGGAAACGGCGTAGTCTATAGCGATTTGCGATAAACCTGAGCCATATTTCACGCCAAGAGCCGCGCAAAATATGGCGTTTGATGATTCAGGATAATCGCAATTCGCTTTAGCTATGATTTGGGCGCTTTCTTTGGGTCTTCCGAATGACGCCAATCCCCATTTGCCAAGCCGTCCAATGACCAGTCACCTACCCGCGACCGGATCAGGCGCAAGGTTGGATGGCCGACAGCCGCCGTCATGCGCCGCACCTGTCTGTTGCGGCCTTCGGTGATGGTGATGGAGATCCAGCAATCTTCCACTGTTTTGCGCACCCGTACAGGCGGATCACGGGGCCAGAGGGCAGCGGGCGCATCCATGCGTTTGACCTCGGCGGGGCGCGTTTTTCCGTCCTTCAGGGTCACGCCCCTTCGCAAGGCGTCGATTGCCTCGAAGTCGGGAATACGCTCGACCTGCACCCAATACGTCTTCGGCATCTTGAATTTAGGGTCGGAAATCCGGCTTTGCTGTCGCCCATTATCGGTCAATAGCAGCAGTCCTTCGCTATCGCGATCTAATCGTCCCGCCGGATAGACACCCGGCACCGAGATATAATCGGCAAGCGTCGCCCTGCCCTCCCCATCTGTGAATTGTGGCAGGACGCCGAATGGCTTGTTGAAGAGGATAAGGGTCATTTCGTCTCACGGATGAATAGGCCGAACGCGCGCGGGCCATCACCCGTATCGTATTCGTCGATCACATCCAGCGTTTCAGCATTGATTACCGAAATCGTGTTGGAAAACCAATTGGCGACGATCACACGCGCGCCATCCACACTGATATCAATGCCTTCGGGATATTCGCCAACGTCAATCTTGCCGATGATTTTCAGCGTATCCATGTCGAAGACAGTGACGGTATTGGCATATTGATCGGTGACAAAGCCTTTGCCCTTTGCGAAGGCCACCGCGTAGGGGCGCTCGCCAGTTGAAACGGTGCCGATTTTCTTGCGGGCGGCGATGTCGATGACTGTCACCGTGTTGGAGCCTACATCAGCCGTGTAAGCACGCCCTTCATGGATGGTAATGCCAAAGGGGCGAGCGCCGGTTTTTACGGTTGCGATTGGCTTGTTGGTTGCCGTGTCGGTAAGCGAGACTTGATTAGAATCGCGATCCGCCGACAACAACAACGCGCCGTCTGGCGTAATGGCGAGGCCCGATGGCGATTCACCAACCGGGATACGCGCGACAATCTCGCCAGTTTTAGCATCGATAGCGAAAATACGCGCTTCGTACCAATCGGCGACATAGAGCCTTTCGCCATTGGGATTTACTGCGATACCGAGTGGTCCGCCTTCGAGGGTAATGCGGCGCTCGATTGTACCGTTGACTGTGTCTATGACGCTGACAGTCTTGTTTTCCGGGCTTACGACATAAGCGTATGCGCCATTTGGCGACAAGGCGATTCCGGCGGGTTTGCCACCGACTTTCACGGTTGCGCGGGTTTCGCCAGTATCGAGGTCGATAATAGAAACATCATCACTAGATTGATTGGTGATAAATGCTTCGTCGGCCACGGCCCAGAAAGAAAGAGCAGCGGCAAGTGAACCCGCCGCCGCCCCTATCCAAAATCGAAGCGCCATCAGTTTCCAGTAGCGAATTTTTCGGCCAGTGCAGCCAGACCAGCTTCATAGATGCCCGTTACGGCAGCAATCGCAGCGGCATCGTTCAGGTTGTCAGGGGGATTGTTGTTCGGATAACCGCGATAGAATGCGCCTTTCCACTCGACCAACGATCCACCGTCTTCACTCGGCTTGACAGTCAGATGCGAAGAGTAATTCGTCACCGGCAGAATTTCGACCTTCACTGCCGTAATGCGGTAGGAATAGCTGCGTTTTTTCTCGGTATCGCTATATTTGTATAGCACTTCAGCGATGGTCGGGCCGCCTTCCTCTCCGAGTGTTAGCATACGGGTCGCATCGATTTCGTTACCATTCGTGCCGTTCGTCTCATGGACGGCAGGATGCCAGCTCATATCCTGAAAATTGCCGATCACGGCCCAGACTTCAGCGGGCGGCGCGGCGACCTCTTGTGTGATGGTGACTTTTTGGCGGGTCGGGCCGTGGGCACTCGCCAGCATGGGCACGAAGGCCAATGCCGTGGCGATGGCAAGTCCGATTATTTTCATGGTTTCCCTCCCTGCGGGATTATGTCGTTGCCCCATATTGACGGTGTCGCCGGGGTCTCGAAGGGAAGCCTATCAAGCGGTCAGGCGAAAACAAGGCGTCCAGTGCTTAGAAATCTCATAGAAAATTCCGACATGCATCGGTTGACGGGCGCTGGTCTGGATTGGAACACTCCGGCCCATGAAGCATTTACTCCAATATTGCCTATTCGTCCTTTCCGCTGTTGTCGCTATGCCGTCTTATGCCGCCGATCCAATATCGGTCAAAGTCGGCATCCTACGGGTTGAGCGGGAGCGCCCATTACCGTTATCGCGGCTAGATCTACCGCCCGATGATCTAGGTTTTGCCGGGGCCACGCTTGGGGAGAACGACAATAACACGACTGGGCGTTTCTTGGGGCAGGTCTACGAAACCATCACTGAAACCGCACCGCCTGAAGAGGCGGCGGCGGCGATGGATGCGATGATTGATGGCGGCGTCGGATTCATCGTGATGATGGGTAATGCTGGGGACGTTATCGATTTGTCGGATCATGCGGCGGGGCGCGATGTACTGCTACTCAATGCGCAAGCCGAGGACAATATGCTGCGCACCGATGAATGTCGCGCTAATCTGCTGCATGTCGCGTCGAGCCGGGCAATGATGGCGGATGGGTTGGCGCAGTTTTTAATGTGGAAACGGTGGCGCAAATGGCTGCTGATCGTTGGCTCACATCCCGAAGACGAGGCTTGGGCCGAGGCGCTACGGCGAGCGGCTTCGCGGTTTGGGGGGAAGATTGTCGAGGAGCGTGTATTCAAGGATACTGGTGGCGCACGACGCACGGATACAGGCCATGTTCAAGTGCAAAAGCAAATTCCAGTCTTCACGCAGCGAGCGAAGAAGCATGATGTAGTTATCGCCGCCGATGAGTCGGATGTGTTTGCCGGATATCTACCCTATCACACATGGGATGCGCGGCCTGTGGCTGGGTCGGCGGGGCTACGCCCGGTTGGTTGGCATCCGGGAAACGAGGCGTGGGGCGCGACGCAGTTTCAGCGTCGGTTCGAGAAGATTGCTAACCGGCGCGTGCGGACACTAGATTTTCAGGTTTGGCTTGCCCTGCGGGTCATCGGTGAAGGTGTCACACGAACCAGTTCAGCCGATCCAAAAGCGGTGCGCGATTACGTGCTTGGTTCCGATTTTGAGTTGGGGATATTCAAGGGCACGAAGGTCAATTTTCGCCCATGGAATCAGCAACTCCGCTCGCCCGTACTATTGGCGAATGACCGAATGATTGTCTCGGTTTCGCCGCAGAAAGAATATCTGCATCAGGTTAGCCAACTCGATACGCTTGGCTATGATGAACCCGAATCCCGTTGCTCGCTCAACTGAAGGATATCCTTATGCGCGCCAGTGTTGCCGTCTTTACCGCCCTGTTGACGACCCTTTCCTGCCTCGCTCCGGCGGCCCATGCCTTCACGATCTATGTGACAAATGAGAGGGGTAATACGGTTACGATCATCGATTCCGAGACATTGGAAGTTACAGGCACCATTGATGCGGGCGCTCGGCCTCGGGGTATCACCATCAGCCCCGATGGCAGTGAATTATATGTCTGCGCCTCCGATGATGACACGGTGAATGTCTTTGATACGAAGACGATGAAGCGCAAGCACACCCTGCCCTCTGGCCCGGACCCCGAACTCTTTGTACTGCACCCAAGTGGCAATCCGCTCTACATCGCGAATGAGGACGATAATATCGTCACTGTGGTCGATGTAAAAACCCGCAAAGTGCTGGCAGAAATTCCGGTCGGTGTGGAGCCGGAAGGTATGGGGGTCAGCCCGGACGGCAAGATCGTGGTCAATACTTCTGAGACTACGAATATGGCGCATTTCATTAATACCGAAACCTTCGATATCGATACGAATGTACTCGTCGATCAGCGCCCGCGCTTCGCGCAATTCACCGATGACGGTAAGTTACTTTATGTCTCCGCCGAAATCGGTGGCACCGTGAGTGTAATCGACCCGACAAAGGGCGAAATCATCAAAAAGATCGAATTTGCCGTACCAGGTATCTTACCAGAGGCATTGCAACCAGTAGGCGTGCGAGTAACAGAAGACAGCAAAAAAGTCTTCGTTGCCCTTGGCCCCGCAAACCGGGTGGCGCTGGTGAATGGTGAGACGTTCGAGGTGGAAAAATATCTGCTCGTCGGCCAGCGCGTCTGGCAACTCGCCTTCTCACCAGATCAGAAATTCCTCTACACGACTAATGGTAATTCCAACGATATTTCCGTTATCGATGTGGAAAAAGAAAAGGTCATCAAATCGATCCCTGTCGGGGAACAGCCTTGGGGCGTTGCCGTATCGCCCGAATGATTTGTCACAATAATAGGACTTCCTCCATGAAAACTATTCTTGCCGCCGCAGCCCTTGTACTCGCGCCAGTCTCACTGCTTACCGCTGCTCACGCAGCCCCGCTATGCGAAGCCAAGAAAATGGGCTTTGCTGGTCTACTGGCCAAGTGCAACAAGGAAGAATTGCCGCCTTTGACTTTGGCCTCCGGCAAGCCGCTTGCCGAGGGGGATATTACCCTGCAATCGGGTGCCTATTACGAAATTGAGTTGATTGCGGATGGATCGGCAGAGCTGGCGCTTGCCGGGCCAGAGTTCTTTCGTGCGATCTGGATCGACGAGATCGTTATTAACGATCTGGAAATTCGCCCGCTTGGGATAGACAGCTTTGAGTTTGATGATGAAGGCGTAATCGAATTATCCTTCATTGCCATCAAACCGGGCACCTATGAGCTGAAAATTCCCGGCAGTCGGGGCGACAGCCAAAAGGTTAAAATCTCGATCCAATAGCGACGATGCGTCGAAAAACTATGCGTTGGACAGGATGCCTATTGCGTGCGTTGACGTCGCGGCCTACTTGAGTTGCATGGAGCGCGCACACGGATTGCGCGCTCAGATCGTAATGAATGGCCAGCATATCATGTGGCCCTGAAAGGTTGCCGTGAACCGTGATGACATCCTTCCCGGAAAAGCAGCAAAACTGCCGCAACAGCCTAGTTGGAAGGTTCCGGCAGCACTGATTCTTGCCATGTGGGCATCGATCTTATCCACTGATCTATATACGCCCAGCCTGCCCGATCTCGATGAAGTCTTCGGCACGACCGACCGCGCCGTAAAGCTAACGATGAGCGTTAATTTCATTGGCTATGCGCTGGGGCCATTCTTGGTCGGGCCGCTGGCGGACCATTATGGACGCCGACGGGTGCTTGCCATTGGTATGGCGTTGTTTTCGCTGGCGAGCTTGGCCTGCACGGTCGCACCGTCTATCTGGCCGTTGATCGTGGCGCGGGGAATTCAGGGCGCGACAGGAAGCGTGTCGTCGGTGCTATGCGTCGTACTGATCCGCGATATGTTTAGGGGGCCAGAAGCGGTAAAAATCCTCAGCCTCTATGGTGCCTCCATCGGCCTTGCCCCCGCAGTAGGGCCACTGCTGGGCGGCGTGGTGCATGTGCTGATCGGATGGTGGGCGAATTTCATCTTGTTGTTCGTTCTCGGTGCGTTGGCATCGATCATGGTATGGAAAGTGATCCCAGAGGGAGGGGGCGGCGCACCCTTCAACTTTCGGCTAGCGTATCGGCGATACAAACGATTGCTGAAAAACACAGTATTTCTGCGTTTTGCTGTGGCTATCGGCGCAACTTTTGCGGGGTTATTCGCGTTCATTACGGTTGGACCGTATCTTTTTATTGAGAAATTCGGCGTCGCAACGGAGGATTACGGCCTTTATTACGGCGCGAGCGTCATCGCTTATATCCTCGGTGCGACCTGTGCCAATCGGTTTGCCGAGCGGATTAGCCCGTTTGGTTTGACAAAAATTGGTGCGACATTCGGAGTGACCGGGGCGTTGGTTTTCTTGGGATTGAACCTTGCCGATGCGCTGACGGCGATGACGATGTTGATTGCCATGTCTTTGTTTTCGCTTGGTCTTGGGATGTTATTTGCCGCAGCCCCGGTTCTGATGTTCGCATCGGTGCCGACCGCCCTAGGCGCAACGGCGGGGGTGTTGTTCAGCATCGGGCAAAGCGCAGGTGCCGCATTAGGGGCGGCTTCGGCGGCGATATTCCATGGCGAAACCATATTACTACTCGCCATTGTGATGGTCGGGTATGCAGTGTTTGCAAGCGTTCTGATCTTCGCGGGCGAAGAACCTAAGACAGAAAATCACTGATCGGAATCATCCTTCGACAATCCATAAGGCGCGACGAGCCGCCAGATATGCGCCGGAATCATGTGCTTCATCCGCGCGGATTTTTCGCGGCGCAGATGCAGCACGCTTTCCGCCGCCTTCATCTCGACCCGTGTACGGGCAAATTCCAGACCGCGAGGGCCAATGCGCGGCATGAGCCAGCCGACGATTGGGCGCAGCCATCCGGGCATTTTGCGCAATGGCAAGCCGCCCGCCGCGCGCTCGGTATTCGTGATGAAGCCCGCTACCGCGCCCTTGCGTTTGCCCTTTGAACCCGGCTCCTGCGTGATCAATTCGTCGCCAAGCAGATCGATTAACTCCTCCCCACGCTCATTGCGGACGATAAGCCACTGATCACCCTGACCACCCATATAGCCAACGACAATATCAGCCAATGCATTGGTGTAGTCGACGCAGCTACGGCAGGTCAGCGGGAAAAAATCGGATGGCAGATCGGAAATCGGCAGTTTCAGGAACGGTATTTCCTGCGTTCGCCCATCATCGAAGCGCAATTCGACATGATAATCAGCGCGAAATTCAAGATAGCTGATCGTCTCAGGCTGATCGGATAGCAACTCAAGGAAAGCGTGAAAATTCTCGGTTGTCGTGTTGTCGGAACAGGGCGTGCCGATGACGTAGAGCCGCTCTAGCCCCAGTTCCGCCTCCAGCGCACGCAAAGCGTATACCTGACAAGGAATACCGATAATGGCGAGCCGCGTATGACCCGCCGCAATAGCCGGTTCTAACAACGCCAATAACGGCGCATAGCCCATGCGCATCCCCCGGCAAGCGGCCATATCAGCGGGGTCGGTTACGAGAGTCGGAACCGGACGCCAGCGATCATCAGGGTGTGGTTTCATCGTCAGAACACCGCTAACCGCGCCGGTTTCGAGCAACCGTTCTGCCGTACGAGTCGTGATGCCAGTCCATTGAGCGCCGGGTTTTGGTGTGGCAAGACGCGCACGCAACAGGCGGGTAAATGTACCGAAATGAAGCTCGTCGGTGCGCGCTATGTCACGCGCGCGACCATGCGCTGATGCCTCTAAAGCAGGGTAGTCGGGCGCAATAAACTGACACGCCCGCCCGCACCGTTTCGGATCATCCGTCCGCGAAATTCCACAATCGGTACATAGGGATCGTGGAGGCGGGTCGCCTTCGATGGGAATCACCCCTCCAGCGCGTCTTCGAGCGTACGCATTCCGGGGCGTTTGGCGCTGACCAGCACGGCCATATTACCGGGCTTATGCTCATTGCGTAGCATCTTGGTATGCGCACGCGGGATGTCGCGCCATGCGAAAACTTCGGACATGCAGGGATCAAGGCGGCGCTCGACCATTAGCTTGTTGGCGGCAGATGCCTGCTTGAGATTGGCAAAATGGCTACCCTGCACACGCTTCTGGTGCATCCAGAGATAACGGGCATCCATGGTCAGGTTGAAACCCGTCGTCCCGGCGCAGATGACAACCATACCACCGCGTTTGACCACGAAGACCGAGGCCGCAAATGTCGCCTCGCCCGGATGCTCAAACACCATATCGACATTGTTGCCTTTGCCGGTGATGTCCCAGATCGCTTTACCGAATTTGCGGACCTCGCCGAACCACGCCTTGTACTCGTCGGAATTGACGGTCGGCATCTGGCCCCAGCAGTTGTAATCCTTGCGGTTCAATACGCCCTTTGCGCCAAGCCCCATGACGAACTCGCGCTTGTCTTCATCGGAAATCACACCGATGGCGTTCGCACCCGCAGCATTGATAAGCTGAATCGCATACGAACCGAGGCCGCCTGAAGCGCCCCAAACCAGTACGTTATCGCCGGGTTTTAGGATATGAGGGCGGTGGCCGAACAGCATTCGGTAAGCCGTAGCCAACGTCAGCGTATAGCAGGCGCTCTCTTCCCATGTAAGGTGCTTTGGACGTGGCATAAGCTGTTGCGACTGTACCCGCGTGAACTGCGAAAAGCTGCCATCGCCCGTCTCATAGCCCCAGATCCGCTGGGTTGGTGAAAACATCGGGTCGCCACCATTGCACTCTTCGTCATCGCCGTCATCTTGGTTGCAGTGCACCACAACCTCGTCACCGACTTTCCAACGTTTCACCTTATCGCCAACCGCCCAGACGATGCCGGAGCAATCTGACCCGGCGATGTGAAAATCTTGCTTGTGAACATCAAATGGTGAAATCGGCTGGCCAAGCCCCGCCCAGACACCATTGTAGTTCACCCCCGCCGCCATAACGAAGACGAGCACTTCGTGGCTGTCCAATTCCCAAACAGGCAGAGTTTCAAGCTGCATGGCCTCTTCCGGCTCACCATGACGCTCGCGCCGGATTGCCCAAGCATACATTTCCTTCGGAACATGGCCCAGTGGTGGAATCTCTCCAATCTCGTACAAGTCTTTGACTGGTCGGTCGTTCTGGGTCTCTGCGGGTGCATCCATGGGAAAGACTCACTCTGATTGGGGCGATGGTCGCGCAACATTCGGAAAGATTTATAGTGTCGGCATTGAATGACATTTCGCAGGAGGCGGCGCAAGAGAATTTGTGCAGTGCGGTGTAACATAAATCAATCATATGTGAGCATGTGTTGATCGCCCAACGCAGGCGTTTTTACCATCCATTAATTGCAAAATTGCACGATCCGCTCCTGCAACAAAATATGTGGAGAGTTGAAGATGTTAGCATACCAATACGATACTGAACTGCCTTCCCAGCTCCCCGCACTGCTGGAAAACTGTGCGGATCGAATCCCTTTCGATAAACTGCAATGCAACGATCTAGAGTGGATCGCAGAATCCTGGGCGGCGCTTACGGTTCAAGCTGGTGAACTGTTGCCACGCTGGGACAGTTTCAATGTTGCTGACTTTGCGAGAGTTCTGGACAAGCTATGCGTATTGCATGTTCGGGATTGGCGTACGAATGACATCGAATTCGTGGTCTATGGTGGGCATCCGACCCGTTTCGTTGGCTTGGGCAAGCCAGTCAAACTAGCCAAGATGCGTAGCGACCCCGTCGCATATAATAATTATGTAGATATTTGCGACCGCGTTGGTCGCGCCGTATGTAACTCAAAACCACAATACGCACGCAAGACACTGTCGTGGAATGGGCGCGATGATATTGAATACGAAACGCTGATATTGCCATTTGCTCCGGATGGATCTGGCGTTCAGCGTGTTCTTCAGCCAGTCAGTGCGCGTTGTACTGGTGGTGGAACCCTGTGTGTGGCGGCAAGCGGTGTTCTATGATGGTCACACCGAGAGATGCCTTCTGTCATGTATGCCATCAAGAATTTCCTACTTTGTTCCGATTTCTCCTTTTGTTGAGCCATCGACCTGTTCTATATCCCGATATTCCTCATAGACAGGATTACGGGCATGGCCGAGACGAAATACATTTCCGTGCGCGGGGCGCGCGAGCATAATCTCAAGGGTGTCGATCTTGATATCCCACGAGACCAGCTCGTTGTGTTCACCGGCCTTTCAGGGTCGGGCAAATCCTCTCTGGCTTTCGATACGATCTATGCTGAAGGACAGCGCCGCTACGTCGAATCGCTGTCCGCCTATGCGCGGCAATTTCTGGAGATGATGCAAAAACCGGATGTGGACCTTATCCAAGGCCTTTCCCCCGCAATTTCCATTGAGCAAAAGACGACCAGCCGCAACCCGCGTTCAACCGTGGGAACAATCACGGAAATCTACGATTACCTGCGCCTCCTGTTCGCGCGGGTTGGCGTTCCTTATTCGCCCACTACCGGCCTGCCCATTGCGGCGCAGCAAGTATCAGAAATGGTCGACCGGGTGATGAGCATGGAGGATGGCACGCGGCTCTACCTACTTGCGCCCATTGTGCGTGATCGTAAGGGGGAATACCGCAAAGAAATCCTGCAATTGCGCAAAGACGGGTTTCAGCGATTGAAGATTGACGGCGAATTCTACGAAATCGACGAAGCGCCCAGTCTCGACAAGAAATTTCGCTATAGCATCGATGTGGTGGTCGATCGCCTCGTGGTGCGCGAGGGGATGGAAACGCGATTGGCCGATAGTTTCCAGACCGCACTTGGCCTCGCTGATGGTATCGCAATCATCGAAACGGCACCAAGCGAAGGCGACTCGGAACGTATCACCTTCTCCGAGAAATTCGCCTGCCCCGTTAGTGGCTTTACGATTGGCGAGATCGAACCGCGCCTTTTCTCGTTTAATGCGCCGTCAGGGGCTTGCCCGTCTTGTGATGGGCTGGGGATGGAATTGTTCTTCGATCCCCGTCTTGTGGTGCCCGATGAAGACCTATCGCTCTATGGCGGCGCGCTGGCACCTTGGTCGAAATCGGGGCAACCATCGCCCTACTATCGGCAGACTGTTGATGCCGTCGCGCGCCATTTCAAAGGTAGCGTTCGTGAACCATGGCGTGATTTACCCGAAAATCTACGGGATGCGCTGCTGTTCGGAACCAAAGAAAAGATCAAATTCAAGTTTGATGATGGAGGCCGCGTTTACGAGGTGGCCCGTAATTTCGAGGGCGTGATCCCGAATTTGACTCGCCGCTATCGCGAGACGGATTCCAACTGGATTCGCGAGGAATTCGAGCGGTATCAGTCCAACAAACCCTGCGAAATATGTAACGGCCACCGCCTTCGCCCCGAAGCCCTCGCCGTAAAGTTAGACGGAAAACACGCAGGCGAAGTGACTCAGATGTCGGTACGACAGGCCTATGATTGGACCGAGACGCTCTGGGACACATTGACGGAGAAACAACAGCAGATTGCGGAGAAGATTCTCAAGGAAATCGGGGAACGTCTTGGTTTTCTGAACAATGTTGGCCTCGAATATCTGACCCTATCGCGGACCTCAGGCACGCTATCGGGCGGCGAGAGCCAGCGCATCCGACTAGCCAGTCAAATCGGATCGGGTTTGACTGGCGTGCTCTATGTACTGGACGAGCCGTCCATCGGGCTACACCAACGCGACAATGATCGCCTACTAGAGACGCTACGCCGCCTACGCGATACCGGCAATACGGTGATCGTCGTGGAGCATGACGAGGAAGCCGTGCGCAGCGCCGATTACGTCTTTGATATTGGCCCCGGCGCGGGGGTACATGGCGGTCAAGTCGTCTCACATGGCACGCCTGAGCAAGTTATCGCTGATGATAACTCGCTGACAGGTCAGTATCTTAGCGGTAAAAAGGAAATTGCCGTACCAACAAACCGTCGCAAGGGCACGGGCAAGGTCGTAACGGTGCAAAACGCCACCGGTAATAACTTACGCGGCGTGACAGCCAGTATTCCGTTGGGCGTTTTATGCTGTGTGACTGGCGTTTCGGGCGGCGGAAAATCTACCCTGACCATCGAAACGCTCTATAAAGCCGCCGCCCGCGCGTTGAATGGCACGCGCACGAATCCCGCGCCATATGACCGGATTGAGGGGCTAGAATATCTCGACAAGGTCATCGATATCGACCAATCCCCCATCGGACGCACGCCACGCTCGAACCCCGCAACCTATACTGGCGCATTCACGCCGATTCGCGATTGGTTCGCTAATCTGCCCGAATCCAAGGCGCGTGGCTATAAACCGGGCCGCTTTAGCTTCAACGTCAAGGGTGGGCGGTGCGAAGCCTGTCAGGGCGACGGTGTTATCAAGATCGAGATGCATTTCCTGCCCGATGTCTACGTCACCTGTGATGTGTGCCATGGCAAGCGGTACAATCGCGAGACGCTCGAAATCCGCTATAAAGACAAAAGCATAGCGGATGTCTTGGATATGACGGTCGAAGACGCCGCCCAATTTTTCAAGGCGGTACCGTCGATACGTGAAAAGATGGTGACTTTGGAGCGCGTGGGCCTTGGCTATATCAAGGTTGGCCAACAGGCGAACACCCTGTCGGGCGGCGAGGCGCAGCGCGTAAAACTGTCGAAAGAGTTGGCGAAGCGCGCCACAGGCCGCACGCTCTATATCTTGGACGAACCAACCACCGGTCTGCATTTCGAGGATGTGAACCGGTTGTTACAAGTGCTGCATGAACTGGTGGAACAGGGCAACACGGTCGTCGTGATCGAGCATAACCTCGATGTCATCAAAACCGCAGACTGGATTGTGGATATTGGCCCCGAAGGCGGCGATGGCGGCGGCATGATCGTCGCCGAAGGCACGCCGGAACAGGTCGCCGCCATGGAGGGCAGTTATACTGGGCATTATCTGGCAAAAATGGTGACGGCAAAGGCTGCACCAAAAGCCAAGAAAAAAACTGCGACGAAGAAAAAAGCGACGAAGAAAGTCGCAGCCGAATAGCGGCTACAGGATACCCATCGCTGAATAGGGCATGAACGTGACCGTTTCGCCCGGCTCAACGGCGTCGCGCTCGTGGTCGAGGGCGACAAGGCCATTGGACCACGTTAGACCTCCGATAAGGCCGGAACCATCAGAGCGATATTTATCTACGCCGCCTTGTCCATCGGCGCGACCACGCAGGTATTCGGTTCGCCCCGGTTTCTTTTTCGCATGAAACCGGGCTGTCAAAGGATAACTGACAGTTTCTGGCCATTCTGCACCCGCCAACCTTAGCAAGGCAGGTCGCGCAAAAATCAGGAAGCAGACGAATGCTGCAACAGGGTTGCCGGGCAAGCCAAAGATAGGAACCCCACCGATTTGACCAAGCGCGAGAGGCCGCCCCGGTTTCATCGCTACGCGCCATAGCGCCATAGCGCCCATCTTTGCCAACTCGCGCGAAACATGGTCTTCATCTCCGCCCGATGCACCACCCGAAACAACGACCGCATCGGCAGCAATGGCGGCATCGCGAAGCGCCGCTACGATAGCATCAGGTCTGTCCGGTATTTGCCCCGCGTCAAGCACTTCAACACCCTGCGCGCGGGCTAAAGCGAGCAGCATTGGGCGATTTGCGTCGTATATCTGACCAGCCTCAAGCGCCTCGCCCGGTTGAGCCAGTTCATCGCCAGTAGAAAGAACCGCCACGCGCAACGGTTTATGGATGGGCATAACCGTCAGCCCGACAGCAGCGGCATGGGCGAGCTGTGCGGGGCCAAGACGCACGCCCGCAGTGAGGAGTGTATCGCCAGCGGCGACATCTTCGCCCGCAAGGCGTCGGTTTGCACCCGCTTTCAGGCCAGAGCCGAAGCGAATGGCATGGTCATCAATATCGACATCCTCATCCATGACAACCGTATCGGTATCTTGCGGCATCACCCCTCCGGTCAGGATACGAACAGCATGACCCATTGGAACCCGCGCAGCGAAGGGCGATCCAGCCGCCGCACGGCCATCAAGTAGCGTCATCGTCTGCTCCCCTTCAGGATGCAGCGATGCATGGGCCAGCGCATATCCATCGACCGCCGAATTATCCGCCGGGGGGAGCGATACTGGTGAAGTTATATCCGCCGCTAATATCCTGCCCTGTGCATTAACGAGCGGAACCGTTTCCACACCGGTCACGGGCGTAAGACGCCCCCGCAAATCCGCCAGAGCCTCTGAAACCGGCGTCCACTTGACGCCCGCAGGCAAAGCGAAGCAATCGTTCTTCAGGGCCATGACGGAGCATCATTCAGGATAAAATCGGCAATCTCGGCCACAGCGTCGAGATTGAATTGCGGGCGGCTAAACCCGTCGATAAGGGTGTCGGTCGCCAGCGCCCGGATCGTCGCATCCCCTTCAGCAATTAGGGGGCGCGCCGCTGCCTCACGGCGCACTTCAATCTTTGGATGCGCTTCGCGTTTGTAACCTTCGACGATGACCAAATCGACGGGCGACAGGCGTTGGAGCAATTCAGTCAATGGCGGCTCATCATCGTCGCGCAGTTCGTGTAGCAACGCCCAGCGCGTGCCACTTGCAACCAACACTTCATGCGCGCCAGCCACGCGATGACGATGACTGTCCTTTCCGGGGGCGTCGATATCGAAACCATGATGTGCGTGTTTGACGGTTGAGACGGTCAACCTGCGCCCGGTAATTTCGGTCACGAGCCGCTCAACAAGCGTGGTCTTGCCGTTGTTCTTCCAGCCAGTCACGCCATAGAGCTTCACGACGCCAGCCTTTCGGCTTCGGCCAGATCATCCGGCGTATTGACGTTGAAGAACGGGTCGAAAGGATCAGGTTCAAAGGTCGCTATCGCGCAACCATGTTGCGCCGTCCAGCGATCTACTTTTCGCTCGCCATTATCCAACGCCGCCGCCAGATTGTCTCGCAAAGCGACTGGCCAAAGCCCAAATACCGGATGCGTGCGCTCACCCGTTGCGGCGCAGGCGAGTGGCACGCCCTGCCCTTTGGCAGCAGCGCATAGACGACTGATTAGATCATCCGGGAAAAACGGCGTATCGACCGCAACCGTCACGATATGGCTCGCCCCCGCACTCTCGGCATGGCTCAACCCTGCCAACACCCCGGCGAGTGGCCCCGCACGTGTATCATCGAGATCGGGTATGAGGGGGAGCGCAAAACGCTCAAAAAGCGCCGCATCGCTATTGGAGTTTATCGCCAATGTATCGACCTGCCGCCCCAACCGAACAATCGCACGGTCAAGCAGCGGCGCGCCCTGTAGCATCAGGAAAGCCTTGTCTTGTCCACCCATGCGACGGGCCAAACCACCCGCAAGAATCACCCCAATCATATTCATGACAATGGGTTTACGCCAAAGAGCCATGGATGCGCCAGCAGCAGCGCAACCCATGCAATAATGCCAATAGGGATAGCAGCCCATGCCCGTAATATTAAGGTATGGGGGGCGGGCAACGGCGGTTTGCCATCTCTCCGGTTCAGTAAGATCAACTCCAGCACCGACCATGCCAGCAACCCGCCGAACAATACGACCGCCCTTATCTCGCCATTCGCAACCAAATGCAAAACCGCCCAGAGCTTGAAACCGATCAATTGTGGATGCCGCACCCATGCGCGCATAGCTGATCCCGGATAACTACCCGCGTAGAGCACCAATGTCGGCAACATCAGCGCGACGACCACATGACGCATCCAAGCGGGCGCAACCCAAAGGGCATCGGTCGGTGCATCGCGATACCCCTGCACCATCAACCAAACCGAGCCAATCAAAATCAGCGCAGCAATCGCTTTCCAAGCTACTTCACCAATCTGCGCCGTAACCCGCCCCCGTAACGGTGCGGCAATGGTTGTACCGAGATGGGCGATAACGAACAGGGCGAGGCCCAGCAGAAGAAGGATCATGTCTTGCGCTCCGGTGGACCGGGATAGAGGGCTGCACGGTCTGGATCGAGCCATTTTTGCAGCACGGTGATCGTACCATCTTCATATCCCAACGCTTCGTAGAAAGCGATGACCGCCGCATTCTCGGGCCTGACCATCAGATGCATCTTGGGCACTCCACGCTCCGTCGCCCAAATCTCCGTCGCGCGCATGGCCGCACGGGCCAGCCCCTTGCGGCGGTAGTCAGGATGGGTGGCGAGATAGTAAACCCACGCACGGTGGCCCTCATGGCCGACCATGACGGACGCGACCGGCACATCATCTACACGATGCACAAGAATATCCGAGGCCGTGCCATTCATCGCCAATGCGATATCAGCTTTAGGATCATTCCATGGGCGCGTAAGGCCGCAAACCCGCCATAGCATTATGACGGCATCTGTCTCATCCTCCCGCATCGGATCAAAATCAGCCATCGGGTGTGTACTCGTAGGATGCGGATGCGAAGCGATAACCTTTGCCCGCCCGCTCCACACTTCCGAATCCGGGGAATGGTAAGTGCATACCTGCAATCTTGAGATTGTGCATTGCGGCGTCCTCTAAGATCATCCGTCGTGTTTTTTCGGCAAGGGCGCGATCAGCGTCAAAGGCTACACCAAGGCTTGGATTCGCGAACTGAACCGGCGGAACATGAACGATATCACCCCAGATCAGCAACTCATCGTCACCACTTTCGATCCGATAGCCCGTATGGCCGGGCGTGTGACCGGGCAGGAAAACCGATGCGATACCGGGCAATATCTCGCCATCGGTATCGAAGGTCGTAACCTTACCACCATAAGCGGCAACTGCCCGCCGCGCGAGTGTCACTGACGCGCGGTTCGCATCCGTCACTTCGGCATCGTCATGGTAATGCACATATTCCTCAGCCCGCATCATCATGCGCGCATTAGCGAAGACCGGCCTTCCCTCCGCATCGAAAGCCCCACCCGCATGATCGGCGTGCAGATGGGTCATAAGGATCACATCAATTGAGTCGGGATCGACGCCGATTGCGGCCAATGTAGACTCAAGATTTCCAAGAGACGCATAGGCCGATTGTGCGCCGCCGGTATCGATCAGGACTCGCTGCCCACCGATATCGACGAGATAGGCGTTTATCGACGACCGATACGTCTCGCCAACCGTGAAAGGCGAAGACAAAGCCGGAGAGAAGTCATCAGCGCTGGCACCGGGCAGATGCTCCCACGATAGATCGACATACCCATCGGCCAACGCCGTTACGGTGACATCACCGACCCGGCGACGATGAACACCCGGAAATTGTCCAGTCGATAATGGTTTCATCTCTTATCAATGCCCCGCTAAGCCTCAGTCAAACCGAGGCAAATCACGATCCGGCACTTCCTCACGGCCCTTGCCCAAACGCCGGTCACGCATGGCCAAGAGACGCAGGCGAAGCGCATTGATCTTGATGAAGCCCGCCGCGTCCTTCTGGTCATAAGCACCTTGATCATCCTCGAAAGTGACATGCTGTTCTGAATACAGACTATCATACTCCGACCAGCGCCCGACCACATCCGCATTGCCCTTGTAGAGCTTGACACGAACCGTACCGTTCGCCCGCTCCTGAGATTTGTCGATAGCCGCTTGAAGCATCTCGCGCTCCGGGCTGTACCAATAGCCATTATAGATCAGTTCCGCGTATTGCGGCATCAACTGATCTTTTAAATGCGCCGCGCCCCGGTCAAGCGTGATCTGCTCAATCCCCCGATGCGCCGCCAGAAGGACCGTACCCCCCGGTGTCTCGTAGATACCGCGCGACTTCATGCCGACATAGCGGCCCTCGACCAAATCAAGCCGCCCAATACCATGTTTGCCGCCATATTCGTTCAGCTTCGTCAGGATCGTGGCGGGCGGCATGGCCTCGCCATTGATCGCCACCGCATCACCCTTCTCGAAGGTAATCTCGATATGCTCAGGCATATCCGGTGCATCTTCCGGCGCGACAGTGCGCTGATAGACATAATCGGGCGCTTCATCCGCCGGGTCTTCCAGCACTTTACCCTCTGAGGAGGTATGCAAAAGGTTCGCATCCACAGAAAACGGTGCTTCCCCACGCTTATCCTTTGGCACGGGAACCTGATGCTGTTCCGCCCATTCGATCAACTTTGTACGCGAGGTTAGATCCCAATCGCGCCAAGGGGCGATGACTTTGATATCCGGGTTCAGCGCATAAGCAGCCAGTTCAAAGCGCACCTGATCGTTGCCTTTACCGGTCGCACCATGGGCGATGGCATCGGCACCGGTTTCCGCCGCAATCTCGACCAACCGTTTGGAAATCAAGGGCCGCGCAATCGACGTGCCGAGCAGGTATAGCCCTTCATATACAGCATTCGCCCGGAACATCGGAAACACGAAATCACGGACGAATTCCTCGCGGATATCTTCGATATAGATATTCTCATCGGCCAACCCCATCAACTTGGCCTTCTCGCGTGCAGGCGTCAGCTCCTCTCCCTGTCCTAAATCGGCGGTGAAGGTCACGACTTCGCAGCCATATTCCTTCTGGAGCCATTTCAAGATGATCGAGGTATCGAGACCGCCAGAATAGGCGAGGACGACTTTTTTGGGCGCAGCGGACATAGGGATTTTCCTTCAAGCAGGCGTGTTCCCAGTCGATAAGCCGCGTGTAGCGTAATGCGTCAACCTGAATCTGTTGTGATGGGCTTGCGCGGGGCGAGACAAATAGTGATACTGCGCTCCAAATCGCGACGTGCAGGATAGCCGATGACCGCCCGTATCTATCAGCCCCCAAAAAGCTCGATGACCTCAGGTATGGGGAATACCAAGACTTGGGCGCTCGACTTCGTCCATGAAGGCCCAAAACCCATTGACCCGCTGATGGGTTGGACCGGCTCGACCGATACAAGCCAACAGGTACAAATGACCTTCCCGTCAAAGGAAGCAGCGGTTGATTACGCAGCGCGCCATGGTATCGCTGCACAAGTCGTCGACCCTCAAAAACGCCGCCACCGTCCGCGCAGTTACGGCGACAACTTCGCCACGGCACGACGGGTGCCTTGGTCGCACTGATCCCCACGGTCCCGTAGCTCAACTGGATAGAGCAACTGACTTCTAATCAGTAGGTTGAAGGTTCGAGTCCTTCCGGGATCGCCAATATTTTCAATAGTGTAGGCGATTTTTGAGGCGTTGTAATTGTTCTAGGATGCCACATAAGTACCACGGGAACGGATTTCATTATAAATATCGCTGATGCCACCTTGTTCCGCCTCTCGATATCCGTCGTTTCGGGCATACCATCGAAGGCGCATCGCGCCTGATGCATGGACGAATGCGGTTGTTTCCGGGGGCATGGGCGAGAAGGGGCTACCCCATTGCCTCGATCCGTTCCACCGCCGCCGAAAGTTTTGCCTGCTCTTCTTGTGCCGCCAATAGTCGCGCGCGTTGTTTTTCGACCTCATCGGGCGGGGCTTTGGCAAGGAAGCCTTGATTGCCGAGTTTCTTCTCAAGCCCGCCGACTTCCTTGCCAAGCTTATCCAGCTTCTTACGCAGCCGCGCGCCCTCGGCCTTGAGGTCGATGATATCGGCGAGCGGCAGGTTCACCGTTGCCCCCTCGACCGCCGCGACTATGGACCCGGCGGGCGCTTCATTGCCCACAGCCGCCTCCGACAGACGCGCCATCCGCCGGATCAGCGCACTTTGCCGAAGCAACCGCTGCGCCGCTTCCATATCGAAATCGGTGAGCAGCAATTCGATCTTCGCGCCCGCAGGCACATTCATCTGCGCCCGCACCGACCGGATCGTCTCAATCAGCGAGATCGTCCAGCGCATCTCCGCGTCTGCCGCCTTGTCCAGCAGGTCCGCACTCTCATACTCCGGCCATGCATGGTGCATCAGCACGCCCTCGCCGCCCGTCTGCGCCCATAGTTCTTCGGTGATGAACGGCATGATCGGGTGCAGCATGGCGAGGCATTGGTCGATGGCCCAAACCACGGTAGCCTTCGTCTCCTCCTTCGCAGGGCCATCTTCCCCCGTCAGCGCCTCCTTCGAGAATTCGACATACCAGTCGCACAGGAAATAGACGTGCTGGTACAGCCCACTCGCCGCATCGTTAAAGCGATAGGCGTCGAGCGCCGCATCCGTCGCCTCCCGCGTCTTCGCTGTCTCGCCGATGATCCAGCGGTTCACCGTCTCGGTCACGCTGGCCGGATCGAAACCGGGGTCGCGCTCGCAGGCATGGAATTCCGCGAACCGCGCCGCGTTCCACAGCTTCGTCCCGAAGTTGCGCGCCGCCTCGACCGCCGCATCCGACATGCGCGATTGCCGCCGTCCCTGCACCTCCTGCGAGGCCAGCGTATAGCGCAGCGCATCGGCCCCGTAGGTGTCGATCAGGCCTAGCGGGTCGATGACATTTCCCTTTGATTTCGACATCTTGTCGCCGTTCTTGTCCACGACGATTGAATTGATGTAGACGCTGTGGAACGGCACTTCGTCCTTGAATTCCAGCCCCATCATCATCATCCGGGCGACCCAGAAGAAGATGATATCGAACCCGGTGACAAGCACGTCGGTCTTGTAGTAGCGAGCGAGTTCGGGCGTCTCCTCCGGCCAGCCGAGGGTGGAGAACGGCCAGAGGGCGGACGAGAACCATGTGTCGAGAACGTCGAGGTCGCGTCGAAGAGAGACGGTGAAGCGTTCGCCGTCTGCCCCATGCGAAGCGTTGCGTGAATTGCTAGACATGAATCCAATATCGAAACTTGCCCCGTAATACTCCTTCGCTTTCGACAGAACTTCTTCTTCGTTTGCAGCGCAGAACTGCTGCTCTTCATATTCGCTTGGATCAAGAGAAGGACCAGCACGCACGACTTCTATCGTCGGCCCATACCAGACCGGCACCTGATGCCCCCACCACAACTGCCGCGAGATGCACCACGGTTCAATATTGTCGAGCCAGTTGAAATACGTCTTCTCCCAGCTTTTCGGCACGAAGGCCGTATCGCCCTTCGCCACCGCCTCCCGCGCGGGTTTGGCCAGCGTTTCCGCATCGACGAACCACTGATCCGTCAGCATCGGCTCGATCACGACCTTCGAGCGGTCGCCGAACGGCTGCATGATCGGTTTCGCTTCGACGTAGGGGATCATCGCGGGTGTATCGCATCCCCGGACTTGATCCGGGGTCTCGATGGTCGAGTCACCATCCTCCGCACCGCGAGGCCCCGGATCGTTGTCCGGGGCTGCGGTACTTTCAACGGGCGCGGGCACCATAACCGCCAACCCTTCCTCCGTAATATCCGCAACGATCTTCACCCGCGCCTCGAACCGATCAAGCCCCCGATATTCCTCCGGCACGAGGTTCACCTCAGACACATCCGGCGCTTCCGCATCCGCATCCCAGCCCCGCGCCAGTTCCCCGGCCCGTTCCGCGCTCTCGACATAGGACAACCCGTCGCTACGCATCGCGCCCTTGGTATCCAGCAACACATACAGCGGAATCCCGTTGCGCTTGGCGACCATGTAGTCGTTGAAGTCATGCGCCCCGGTGATCTTCACCGCGCCCGACCCAAAGTCCGGGTCCGGGTAGTCATCCGTGATGATCGGGATCAGCCGCCGATGCTCCTTCGGCCCGACCGGAATCTCGCATAGTTTCCCAACCAATGGCGCATAGCGTTCATCATCGGTGTGAACCGCAACCGCCCCATCCCCTAGCATCGTCTCAGGCCGAGTCGTGGCAATCGAGATATAATCCCGCGTCTCGCGCAGGGTGGCATTGCCGTCCTCGTCTTTCTCGACGTACTCATACGTCTCACCCCCGGCCAGCGGGTACTTGAAATGCCACATATGCCCCGGCGTCTCGATATTCTCGACTTCGAGGTCGGAGATCGCCGTCTCGAAATGCGGGTCCCAGTTGACGAGGCGTTTGCCTTTGTAGATCAGGCCTTTGTTATAGAGTTCCACAAACACCTTGCGAACCGCCGCCGACAACCCCTCATCCATCGTAAAGCGTTCACGCGACCAGTCGCACGATGCCCCCAACCGCTTGAGCTGATTGATGATCGTCCCCCCGGACTCTTCCTTCCATTCCCAGACCTTCGCCACGAAGTCATCGCGGCTGAAATCCGTCCGCTTCTCGCCCTTCTCGGCCATCTGCCGCTCGACCACCATCTGCGTGGCGATGCCTGCATGGTCCGTCCCCGGCTGCCACAGCGTGTCGAAGCCCCGCATCCGATGCCAACGCACCAAGATATCCTGCAACGTGTTGTTCAGCGCATGGCCCATATGCAGGCTACCCGTCACGTTGGGCGGCGGGATCACGATGGTAAACGTCTCATCACGCGACTTGTTGGCACCCGCCGCAAAGCAGCCTTTCGCCTCCCATTCCGCATAGATGCGCGGTTCGGCGGAGGCGGCGTCGAAAGTCTTGTCCAGGGCCATGATCGTAGTCTCGTCTTGGGGAGTGGGGATAATGGCCGTTCCATAAAGCATCCAGCGCCCCAGCGAAACCGCTTTGCACCGCACACAAAGATCGCATTGAAGGTATTTTGTGCTCCGGGTTAAATCTTCGCTGACCCCTTCACGATAGCGTGTATGTAATCGCGACACATACTAAGGGGCATGGCATGAAGTTTCTCGGCTCAATCATCGGTAACATTATCAGCGGAGTCATAAGCCGAGTCGTCATCATGATGGCGGTTCTCGGCGGCGGCGCATTTTTCATGCAATCGCAAGGCGGCGTTCAGGGCGTCATTGCGCTGGCAACGGGTCAGAAATCGCTGGATGTATCGGGCGGCAGCATGCCCTCAATGGCCGGACTTAGCGGCCTAAAAAGCTTACTCCCCGGTGCTACGCCAGAAGAACCGACCTACTACACACAACAAGCGCGCATCTCTGATATCGACGTCGTCTGCCGCCTAAGCATCCAAGAGGGCGGTAAATTGAACCAGAGCCAGCCGCTTGACTGCTCCCGCGCCCGTGCGGCGCTGCGTAGTGAGAAATTCGCAGGCTATAGACTTCAGAAAAACCTGACGGCCACATATATCTACTACGCAATGGACGGCGTAAATGTTCATAAGGGTAACATGGCGCTGACGGGTGCGGCCAAGACGAAACGAGTCGGCGACGTGATCAACGTTCGTGTGAACAGCAATGATCCTCGCCAATCGACGCCAATCTGAAGACTCGGGGCGCTGATCCTAAATACAGCGCCCGCCATCGACCTCCATACAGACCCCCGTGACCATGCTGGCCTCGTCCGAGCATAAGAACAGCGCGGCATTGGCCAGATCTTCGGGGGTCGAAAAGCGGCCCATGGGGATCGTGGCGAGGAATTTGGCGCGCATCTCTGGTGTATCCTCGCCCATGAAACTGGCTAACAGCGGCGTCTCACCCGCCACGGGGTTTAGTGCGTTGACGCGGATGCCTTCGGGGGCGAGTTCAACCGCCATGGTCCGCGTCGCGGTAATCATCCAGCCTTTCGACGCATTGTACCAGTTGAGCCGAGGCCGTGGGCTGACCCCTGCCGTGGAAGCGACGTTAAGAATCGCCCCCCTACCCTGCCCCCGCATATGCGGCACGATATGGCGTGCTGTCAGATAGACGGATTTTGCATTTACGGCGAATACCCGGTCGAAATCCTCCTCGCTGACCTCATCCAACGGCGTCGGCAGATGGGTAACACCCGCATTGTTCACAAGGATATCAAGCGCACCAAACGCGCCGAATGCCGCCTCACACATCGCCGCTACGCTGGTGCCGTCCGCAACATCGACGGTCTGGGCGATGCCGCCGATTTCTTGCGCGATGGATGTTGCGCCCGCACCGTCGATATCGGCCACCATGACCCGCGCCCCTTCGGCGGCGAAGCGGCGGGCAATACCTGCACCAAAACCGGATGCCGCTCCGGTCACGAGCGCGGTTTTTCCTTCTAGCCTCATGGCGCGTTACTCCCCTCAATGGCCCGCTCAACGGCGGCAATGCGCTTATGGCTGGCGGGATGGCTGGCCAGCCATTCAATAGGCGCTTTGCGGCCATCGCTCATTCGGTCAAGTTTTTCGAGCAGCGTGACGCTGGCACGGGGATCAAAACCAGATCGTTCCATCAGAGCGACGGCAAAAGCATCGGCTTCGTATTCATCCTTACGGCTCAGGCTCATATGCGCGGCGCGGAATAGGTACTGCAATGCCTTGCCGATCATGCCGGTTAAAGCGCGGGGCAGTACGATCCCAGCAGCGGCTTTGACCGCCATTTCCGCCTGCCACGCTTTCTTGCGCCGGGCAATATGGCCCAGGGCAACATGTCCGATTTCATGGGCGATGACGGCGGCCAGCTCATTGACCGTAAACTCCCCTGCCCGATGACGATCCACTAACCCGCGTGTCAACACGATCCGCCCGTCCGGCGCGGCCAGCCCATTGATCGCTTCCTGCTCGTAGATCGCAACACGGATGTTATCGACGCCCATCGCGCCGCGAAATCGCTGAAGCGCCGAGAGCAGCGGCCCGCTATCGAGCGGCGTGGATTTGCGGTCGAGGTCGCGCAGCAACCCCTTCTCGGAATTGCGCATCGTAAACCACGCCCATGCGAGCATAGCGACAATCGGCAACAGCTTGAATAGCATGGGCAATCTCCTTCTACGGTAGGGAGAATGGGGACGCGACGCCCTAACATCAAGGAAAAGCGAGCAAGTGCCGCAGGTTCAGACGAATGCTTCAACATCCAGCATATGCGCCATCGCCAGCCCGGTCTTGAAACCACCCGTCGCCACCGCCACCCCCTGTAGCGTCGGATGCGGCCCGACCAACAAACCCCGGTCGGCGGCGCGGGGGCGCGCGGCGGCCCAGCGTTCGACCACTTGCGCGCCCTGCAATGCAGGGCAAAGCGCACGGGCGCGGGTAATCTTCTCATCTAACAACATATCCGTCATCGCCGCGTCCTCGTAATATCGCTCAGAGGTCGCCCCGACCGCCACTTCCCCACCCTCACGCGGCACGACATACGCGCCGTCATGGTAGATTATCGGTCGATCAGTCACATCAATCGCAACCGACAATCGCGCTGCCTGTCCCTTCTCGCCCCGCCCCGCCGGTTCGCCCTCGACCTCCGGTAGATGCGCAAAAGCCGCTGCGCCGGTGGCCAGTACGATCAACTTGGCCGCAATCCGCTCGCCATTCGTGAACACCGCTACCCCGTCCTCCAACCGCTCTAGCGTCATCCCCGTCACGAGACGATCCCCAACCGATGCTGCCATTGCCGCCAGATAGCGCCGCGCATCGATACGCGCCGACAAACCGCAGCATACAGCCCCGAACGGCGTAGCATCAGGTGCGATCCAGTCGGCATCGACTCGCTCGACCAGTTCGAGCGATGCCGCCCCACGCCAGTTCTCGACCGCATCGGGCAACCGCCGTTCCCATGCACGACGCTGGTTTTCGGTCGTCAGCGGCACAAGCCGCCCGCAGCGCACATAGCCAACGCCCTGCCCCGTCTCGTCCTCCAGCGCCGCCAGATAATCCGGCAACGAGGTCAGCGCGCGAAACTGCGCCTCCTTCTTGGCATTCCAGTGATCCGGCGCATGGGGGGCCAGCACGCCAAGTGGTGTGGCGCTCGCCCCCGCACCCACGCCAGCCGCCTCCGCGACCATGACGTCACGCCCCGCAAGACGTAGCTTTCGCGCAACGCTCAGACCGAATATACCGGCCCCGATGATAAGCACATCTTCCATAACGGCGCTTCGACCATGACCGCGCCCCTAACACAAGACCTGTCATGGGAAGATGGCGTGCCCGTCTCGACCCGTTTCGACGATCCTTATTATTCGCGCGGAGACGGATTGGCCGAAACACGGCATGTTTTCTTGGGCGGATGCGACCTACCCGCGCGATGGCAGGGGCGCGAGGCATTCACTATCGCCGAACTTGGCTTTGGCACTGGTCTTAACTTCTGCGCTACGCTCGCAGAATGGAAAGCCACGGCCCAGCCCGATGCGCGCCTGAGCTACACTTCGTTTGAACTATACCCCCTGACAGTGCAGGAAATCGACCGCGCTCTCGCCGTCTGGACCGAAATCGCGGATGAGCGCACGGCCCTTGTTACCGCATGGCAAGGCGCGAGCAGCATCGACATTGGCCCCGTCTCCCTGACCGTCATTACCGGAGATGCACGCGAAACCGTACCCGCTTGGCCCGGTCACGCCGATGCATGGTATCTTGACGGATTCGCGCCCTCTCGCAATCCACAGATGTGGGAACCACCCTTGCTCGACGCCGTGGCCCGCGCCAGCGCCCCGGATGCAATGGCGGCAACTTATAGCGTTGCGGGGGCCGTACGCAGGGGTCTGGAGGGAGCGGGCTTCACGCTTGAGCGCTTACCCGGCTATGGCCGAAAGCGCGAGATGCTAAGGGCGATCAAAACGACTCCAACTCCAGCGTAACCGCCTCGCCATTGATGACCTGCTTCCCGACATTCTCGAAATTCACCGTAATTCGATCCTCAATAACTGATTGCACTTGGCCCACACCCCAGTCAGGAAATTTCGGATGACGCACGAGGACACCGACCGTTAATAATTCGTTCATATTTCTCTCGTTTCTGTGTACGTCGTATTACCGTTTATTCATCTTTGGTGCCCGATGACCGATCTGACCTTCGCATCCCTGCTCGCTTCGCGGATTTGCCATGACCTCATCAGCCCTGTGGGGGCGGTGAATAATGGGCTAGAAATCCTTGCCGACGAGTCAGATGCCGAAATGACCGCCCAAGCGATGGATCTGATCCGGTCAAGCGCAGCGAGCGCATCGGCCAAACTTCAATTCATGCGCCTCGCATTCGGCATGGCTGGCAACGTATCCGAGATGGTGTCACTGGACGAGGCAAAATCGCTGGCTAACGGCATGGTTGCGAGCGGGACCACCAGGCTCGACTGGCAAGTTGGGGCGCAAAGCCTCGATAAAGCGGTCGTTCGATTATTGCTCAACATGATTCTGATCGGCTTCGAGGCATTACCACGAGGAGGCATCCTGCGCGTCGGGGTACAGCGTGCCGGAGCCACGAATCTAATGATATCCGCTGAAGGGCCAAAAGCACGACTGCCTGAGAAATCGGCGGCAATCCTGCGCGATGGGGCCGAACTCTCGGCGGTCGAACCGCGCGAATCCAACATGCTGCTCACCCACACCCTCGCTGCTAATCTCAAGAGCGGCCTGAACGTAGTGATCGGGGATGAGACCATCGAAATTGCCGCGACGATCTAAAGCAGCCGTGCAGCCATGGGCGCGGCCATCCAAGCAAAGCGTCCGGCGGCTATGGTGCAGACGATCCGGCGTGTATCTTCCTCGATTATCACGAGATCGGCGCGCTTGCCTTGTTCAATAACGCCGCGATCCGCCAAACCAAGCAAACGCGCAGGGCCACTTGATACCAGCGCCCATGCTTCACCCAGCGCCATGCCATCGTCTTCCAACATCAATGCTGCCTGCGCCAATGACGGATAGTGGTAATCCGAGGCGAGCGCATCACAGAGACCATCGGCAATCAGTTCCCGCGCCGAGACCCCGCTCCCATGTGAGCCACCCCGTACCACATTCGGAGCACCCAACACGATTCCTCGCCCCGTCGCCCGTGCGGCTTCGGCGGCGGCACGGCTGATTGGAAACTCAGCAATTCCAACCCCTGACAATGTATTATCCACCGACACATCATCGTCATGGGTTCCAATTGTCACACCCGCACCGACCAACGCCGCCATAAACCCGGGCAGTCGCGCGCGAGCCTCCGGCATCCCCTCATGCAGCGCCTTCATCAATGCCAGATGATCTGCTGGAGAACACCCCGCCCGCAATGCCTGTCCATCAAGGCGTGGGGGTCGTTTGCCTGTCGCTAAGGCATCATGGGGCAGATGATCGGCTAGAACCAACATGTCGATACCGCATCCGGCCACGAGCGCGGCAACCTCATCGAAATCGGCATGGCAGGCCGCTTCCAGTCGCAACTGCACTCGCATGTCGAGAGCCGCGTCGAAATCCGCCAGTGCAACACAAAGACGCCGCGCGAAATCTGGCCCACGCATCCCCCCTTGCCAACTCCAGAATTGCGCGAGCCATGCGGTCGTAATCCCGCATCCGCCCAGTTCGGTTTCTAACGCGCGCAGCCCATCTCCCAGATTGCGCAACGCACCTCGGCGCGGAGCGAGATGCCGCTCAAACGCATCGCCATGCAGATCGACAATCCCCGGCAGAATCAGGAAACCGCTCACATCGACGCGCCGACCGCATGGCGCGCCAACAATCAGCCCCTTCGCCACCGATACGGCTTTGCGTGACAACCCGCCCGACAACAAAACGCGCGCACCATCCAGCGTGAAAGGCTTGGCGGCGGTAGTCGGCATAGGTAGGCATCCAACATCGTTACGGTCGAATCAAGCTTACCCGATTCAACCGCTTGTCGCGCTCGCTATCGTTTGACGCTGGTTTGCAGCCGATCGCCATTCGCAAAGGCGGCATTGACGCTAATGAATCCAGTCGCGTTAAAACCACTACCGAGCGAGAACACAACCTGCGATGCGTTAGGGTCGAACGGATTCGAGTTCCCTAATGACACAGCAGTCGTCTCAACCCCGTTGATCGTGCCCGAGCCTGCCGTCGCCGTCAGTGGACCATCAGCCGGGCGCCCATCGGTGATGCCGGTAAAGGTGAAATCGGTCCCCGGTCCCAGCAACCGCACACTGGACAGCCCGACAATAATGCGCTCTGCCCCGATGCTATTGGCCTCTAGCATTAGACTGCTCCCTTGCACAGGGCCAGGACCAGGGATGGGGGCTGGAGTTGGAACTGGTGCGGGAATTGGATCTGGAACTGGGGCCGGATTTGGGGCCGGGGCTGGACCGCTGGTGCGTACGATCTGCGTATCGAGCGTCACACCATTCGCGAAGGACGCATCCACATCAACCGTCCCAGTTGGATTGAACCCGCTCCCCACGCTCAAAACCGCGTCACTAAACGGACCAACGGCCACGGCGGTCGTTTGCTCACCATTGATGATGCCCGACCCTTGAGATGCCGTCAGCGGGCCATCGGCGGCACGGTTATCGGTCAGGCCCGTAAAGGTGAAATCCGTATTCGGCCCGATGATGCGGATGCTGTCAGCCCCGAAAATAATCCGCTCTGCTCCAGCGTCATTTGGGCCAAGCTGCGACCCTTCGCCTGCGGGCGGGGATGGAGGGGGTGGTGCGACCGGCTCGCTGAACTGCACATTCTCGACATTGCGCAGCACGACCCTGTCACCTGCATTCGAGGTGTAGGTCTGCCTGCCACGCGAGCCTTCCGTAACTGTGTAGTCAGCCTCGGAACCTTTTAGCGTAACCGTATCGCGCCCCGCACCACCATCGACATAAGCCGAGCCTTTAACCGTCACCTGATCATTGCCGCTACCAGCAAGAACGAAATCACGCCCTTCGCCCGTACGGATGCGGTCATTACCCTTGCCGCCGAGGATCAGGTCGTTGCCTCCACCGCCCGAAAGATTGTCATCACCAGAGCCGCCATTAATGAAGTCGTCACCGCCCCGGCCCGAAATATTATCATCACCGCCCCGCCCGGACAGAAAGTCTCGCCCCTGTGTTCCCGTAAGGGTATCGCTGCCATTGGTCGGACGCGCAGGCTTGCCGCCCCGGCCCTTCGTCACCAAATCATCAAAAGTCGTGTTTGCCTGCCCACTAGAGGCTGCACCATTACCCGCTGCCCTATCGATCATAACCCGCTCCCTTTCAATACATGTACCGTTACGAGATTACACTAAAAACATGTATCGAAACAGGACAATTTTGGGAGGCGATTCAGCCTGACGCAGCGAGTCGATTTAACCTTACCTATGATCACAGGGCCATGATGCGGATTTTAGCGATTTGCGCATTTGTTGTAGTCATGCTGCGGTTTTGGTTCCCTTAATAAGCTGATAACAGCAGAATTAAGTATTGACCGTTCTACACCTGCCACCCTCGGAATCGTTCCGAAGGTCCATCTATCTAATATCGCTGAATTATGGATCGTTGGGACAACTCCGACAATAACGGCGAAGGAGTCAGCGATAAGAGGTGTTTTGGCACATGGTCCGGGATTTGGGGGCAAGCTTACACTGGATCAAAACACGCCATGAGACCATTCGTGACGCGTCACAATCATTGAGATATAGACAACCTTATATTGAAACACTTTAAGTGGAGTCTGCGCATTGAAATCGGGCTTCTTCGTCCTTTTTTGACGTGCTAACTTGTGAGCGTATTGTTTTAGCGGGAGTTCTTGAGTTGGCATCAGGCAGAGCGAATAATTGTCCTGAATGCTATGCTGCCAGTGATCCGAATGCTCGATTTTGTTCCTCGTGCGGCGCACGGCTCACAAAAGTGCAGACCAGCGAAACGCCGGGTGAACACCGTCAGATCACTGTGATGTTCTGCGACCTTGTTGGCTCTACCGATTTATCGCGTAAGTTGGAGCCTGAAGACTTGCAGCTGTTGCTACGTCGGTATCAGACAATCTGCGCTGGTGCGATTGAGGCGAGAGGCGGCATGATTGCGCAGTATCTCGGCGATGGAATCTTAGCCTATTTTGGCTATCCTAAAGCCGCCGAAAACGCGGCGGAGCGAGGGATTGCAGCCGCACTTGCTATCGTTCGTGAGATACGGGAGGAAGATGCCCGTAAATCCTATGGCCCTGAGATCGAATCTGCCACCCGTATCGCGTTGCATACGGGCCGCGTTCTCGTGGGGGAGATGGGTGCGGGATCGACACGCGACCAGCATGCAATCACGGGTGTTGTCCCAAATCTCGCCGCGCGGCTCGAACAATGCGCCCCAAAGAATGGCGTCGTCGTCAGCCCGGAGACGATGTCCCTTGCCGTACGGAATTTTGCATTCCGCTCCCTTGGCCCACAAGAGTTGAAGGGCTTTGCCGACCCCGTCGACGTGTTTCAGGTGCTCGGCCCCCGCGCCCGTATGTCGGTATTGCCCGAACATAACATACCGCTTCTGGGACGTGAGACGGAGCTTGCCGCCCTACATACATGCTGGTCCAACGTGGAAGCAGGACACCCTGCGCGCATGGCAATTTTCTCTGCGCCGGGGGTCGGGAAATCATCCCTGACATCCGGCTTCATTGACGACCTTGAACTACCCGCGCGGCAGATCATCGAAATCTCTGGTTCCAATACCAGCCGCAACACGCCCTTCATCAGCCTGCGTGAAACGATAAAGCGGTGGCTCACAGCATTGCGTAACGATGACGGGATATCCGATGAGGCAATTATCGCGGAATGGTTCCGCCTGCCCAATATTGCGGCCTCGGCGGATGCACAGTTCCTTCTGTCGTTCATCAGGGACGACATTACCGTTGATGCCGAAACGCGCCCTGCCCTCACCGCTGCCTGCGCTGCCCTCATTGCCGCCCTGCCTAAGCCACTTGCGCTCGTGGTTGAGGATGCCCATTGGGTTGACCACTCAACGCTGGAATTGCTGGATGGCATCGCGCGGGACCGTGCAGGAGTGCTGTTGCTGCTGCTCGCACGCCCGGACCACGGGGTCGAGTCGTTCGTGAAAGAGGCGCAGACGATCCGTCTTACCCCGCTGGACGAAGGCGCTTGCGGGCGGCTTGCCGCATCGGTGGCGGGCGCGCCCCTTGAAAAGCGGATTGTGAAGCGGATATCCGAGATATCCGACGGCGTTCCCTTGTTCGTGGTTGAGCTGACCAAGGCACAGATCGCTTCTGGTATCATTGTTCTGTCGCGCGGGGTCTATCGCGAAACAGATAATCCCGCCGTAACCGATACCCCCACATCACTGCTCGACTTGATTACCGAGCGCCTCGATGGTCTAGGGCGCGGTAAAGTTCTGGCGCAGGTGGCCGCCGTGATTGGTCGGCGCTTCGACACATCGGCATTGAGCATCTTGCTGGACGAAGACATCGCCACCGTCGGGATACAGCTCGACCGGTTGGTCGAGGACGGTATCGTCACCCGTGAATGGAGCGGGCAATTCGTCTTTGCCCATGCCTTATACCAGAAGGCCGCTTACGAAACCCTCGTGCGTAGCATACGCAAAGACCTCCATGCGCGATATGTCGACTGGCTGCATGAAAAACCCGCCCGGCTAGAGACGTTGCCCGCCGAAGCCCTCGGCTTTCATCTGGTGGCCTGTTATCGCTACGATCTGGCGCTGGAGCAATATCTCGCGGCGGGCCTAACGGCGAAAGTCGCCTCAGCGAGCCATGAGGCTGTCTCCCAATTCGCCAAGTGCCGTGATCTGCTGGATCGGGCGGCACCAGATGACGGTATCCTGCGGCTGCACATTCAGGTGTTCCTTGCTGACGCCCTTCTCTCCGCGCGCGGGTCAGGGGCACCGGAGACGCGGGCCGCTTACCGTCTTGCCGTGGAGATGGCCGATGGTCTACCCGAATCCGAATGGCATTTTGCCGCCTATTGGGGGTGGTGGCGCGTGTCGGAGGATTTCGCGGTTATGGCCGAGCGGGGGCAACGTCTGTTGCAGATTTCTGACCGGATGCAGGGTGAAATGTTCAAGCTGCAAGCCCGACACTGTGCATGGGCGAACGCTTTTCAGACAGGCCAGATCGGCTCAACCCTGGATTATGCCCGCACCGGGCTGACCCTTTACGAGAGCGGCTCGTTCACAAAGACCGAAATGCTCTATGGCGGGCATGACTGCAAGGTTTGTGCGCATGGCAGCATTGCGTTGGCCAGTTGGTTAAACGGGGCCGGGGATGCGGCAGTTGCCGATGTCGAGGCCGCACTCACCAGTGCCGAGCGTCTCGACCATGCGGGGAGTATTCTGCACGCCCTCGATATCGCCGTGATGCTGCATTATTATCGCGGTGATACCAAAGCTTGCCGTAGTTTGGCGCAACGCCTGCACGATCTAGCCGATATCCATGACCTTAGCGAGTATCGAGCCAAGGGCGAGATTTTTGCCGGATGGGTTGATACCTGTGAGGGCAAGTTACGCGACGGGTTGGCACGATTAGAAGCTGGGTTCGCCATTATGCGCGAAGTAGGCACGCCAGAGGATTTCCCCGTCTATAACGGGATGCGCGCCACTGCACTCGCAGCTCTTGGTGAAACCGATGCCGCCTTTGCTGCGCTGAGCGATGCGCGGGCGGTCATGGCGGAGGTTGGCGTTAGTTATTGGAGTGCCGAAATCACACGGCTTGAAGTAGAAACCATGATCCGCGCCTCTTCCCATGATGCCGTAGCTATTGCGAAACAGATCAACGCCGCCACCAAAATCGCCCGTGAACAGGACGCCCGCGCCCTCGAATTGCGCATCGCGATCACGGCACACCAATATACGGGCGGAGCCGAGACTGCCGCCACCTTGCGCCGGGTATTGGATGCCCTTGGCCCCGACCATACCAGCCGTGATGCGGTCGTAGCGCGTGATCTACTCAACATGATGGAAATAGCGGAATGAGCGCCAGCAAACGCTGGCGTACAGGCGGACGCCGCGCCCGCACCCCCACCGAGACATGGCGGATACTGCGCCCCCTCCTGCCCGTCTTTGGCATTACCCGTGTCGCAGACCTAACCGGGTTGGACCGGATCGGCATCCCCGTCTTCACCGCCTGTCGCCCTAACTCGCGTTCGCTCTCGGTATTCCAAGGCAAGGGGTTGGATCGTGACGCGGCTCAAGTCTCCGCCGTGATGGAGGCGGTAGAGACATGGTGCGCCGAACAGATTACCGCCCCGCTGAAATTTGCCAGCATCGACGAAATGATGCCCACGCATGATCTAGCCGACCTTGCGCGCCTTCCTCTGATGACCCCTGAAGGCGTTGATCCGGCGCAGCCTTTCTTGTGGATTGAGGCCGATGACCTGCCCACAGGGGCACGCCGCTGGTTGCCTTTCGAGTTGGTCCACGCGAATTACGCCCAGCCCGAACCCGCACATTCGGGCGGATTTCTTAGCACAACCAATGGCCTCGCCTCTGGCAATACGCGCGATGAAGCGGTGCTGCATGGCTTGATGGAAGTGATCGAACGGGATGCCCTGACCCTTTGGAAGCTCGGTCCGCAGGCATGGGATGGCGCGACCGCCCTCGCCCTCGATACCGTGGATGACCCCGCCTGTCGTGATATACTCGACCAGTTTAAGAGCGCGGGCATCGACGTGATGGCTTGGGATGCACGCTCCGATCTTGGCGTGCCGTGCTTTCTGGCCTTGATCTGCGACCGCGAGAGCGAGCCGGGTGTAGCTGAGTTCGGTGGCGGGGCGCATCCGGCACCTGAAATCGCTTTGCTACGCGCCCTGACCGAAGCGGCGCAGGCCCGCCTTACCTTCATCAGTGGCGCGCGTGAGGATATTGGCGATGATGCCTATACCCGCGCCGCGCAAACCGATCGACAAGCACAGGCACGCGCAATCATTGATGCACAAGCCCCTGCACTTGCGTTCTCGCAGATCAAAAGCTGTGAAACCGAAACCTTCGCAGGCGATATCACCGTGACCCTCGACCGCCTCGCCGAAGTTGGCATTACCGAGGTGTTGACCGTCGATATAGGGATACCCGGCCTGCCCTTTGCCGTCGTTCGCACGGTCGTACCGGGGCTGGAATCCGCAATGGAGGGCGCGGACAGCCCCTATGTCCCAGGTTCGCGTGCCGCTGCCTTGCTCGGCGAGGCCACACCATGACGACCTGCGTTTTTCTTGGCCCTACCCTATCGCTTGATGCGGCACGCGCCGCGCTGGACGCGATCTATCTGCCCCCGGCTCGACGTGGTGACATCCTGCGCGCAGTCGAGACTTATGCCCCAGACACTATCGTTCTGATCGATGGGTATTTTGAACAAGCCGCCGCTGTATGGCACAAGGAAATCCTATGGGCCTTGCGGGAGGGAGTGACCGTTTGTGGGGCGGCCAGCATGGGAGCGTTACGCGCCGCCGATTTGGCACAATTTGGGATGATCGGCATGGGCCGTATCTTTGACGCCTATATGTCCGGCACCTATGGTCCCTTTGATGATCCATTCGACGGCGACGATGAGGTCGCGATCCTGCACGGTCCCGCCGAAATTGGCTACTTGCCCGTCACCGAAGCGATGGCCGATATCCGCGATACGCTGGCGGAGGCGAAGCGCGCGCAGGTCATCACCGAAGTCGAGATGACTACGATTGCGGCGCGCGCCAAATCAACCTTCTACAAGCGGCGCACATGGCCCACCCTTCTCGACATTGCGTCCCCTGCCCTGCGTGACTGGGTTGCCGCCAACCATATTTCCCGCAAATCGCTGGACGCCACGCATTTACTGGGCGAAGTTAGGCGAGGGGTAATCATGTCCAAACCCCCACCGTTTCGCTTTGAGCGGACGCTGTTGTGGGAACAAATGGCACCGGGCTTTACGCCGGAAAGGGGGTGACATGCGCTTTTCGCTGAATGACGCCTTTCGCGCGACCGGCACCCGCTTTGCCCTCTACGCGCAATCCCCCGTGCTCGACGGGTTCGCCGAGCCGGAGACGATCTACGTCTCCTCACCGCGCGGCACGCTCCTGCCCGGCCCTGCCGATGACCGGATGTACGTGATCCAACCGCATGAGAAGCAGCCCTATGCGGGCGATGCCCTCCCACCCTTCCGTGGTCCATTCTCCCCTATGGCCATGCCCAGTTCAGACGGCCATTTCGATCACCTAAGCCCCGACGACCCCGGCTTTCGCAATGCACATATGTTCGGGACCGTCCGGCGTGTCCTCGACATATGGGAAATCTATCTGGGTGGCCCCATACCGTGGAGCTTTGCCAACACACATCCCCGCCTCGAACTCATCCCCTATGTGCCATGGGACAACGCCCATTTCGGCTGGGGTTTCATAGAATGTGGTGAAGGGAAGGACGATCAGGGCGTGTTGCGTCCCTTTGCGTTGAACTTTGACATTCTTGCCCATGAGACAGGCCACGGGATGCTGTTTTCTATCGTCGGGATGCCACAGCCCGAAACCCTAACCACCGCCTATCGCGGGTTTCACGAATCGGCTTCCGATTGCATTGCCATGATCTCCGCACTGCATTTCGATACCTTCATCGACCATGTTCTCAACATCACGCAGGGCAATCTGTTCGTCGAGAACGAAATGAACCGTATCGGCGAGCTGTCGCGCACTCGTCAGATCCGCCGCGCCTCCAACGCCATGACTTTGCGGGATGTGATCGCCGTGAATACTGACCCCAACAAAGCAACCGGCAAACAGATTCACGCGCTGGGGCAACCGCTTACCGGTGCCGTGTTCGATGTTATTGCCGAATTCTTCCTCGACCGACTAATCGCGCTGAAAGTCGTAGACGCGGATTCCGTACAACAAGTGCGCATCGCCGCCAGTAGTGACAGATTACACGCCGTCGATTCGGCCCTGTTCAGTATCCCCTATCACGCCGACCCAAAAGGTTTCGCTATGGCGCTGGCGCAGGCGCGCGACATGCTCGGCCTACGCCTTGCGGAATGTTGGCGCCGCTTAACCCCCGACGATTTTACTTTCGAGGGTATGGTCGAAACGCTGCTAACGGTCGATGCGGAGATTTCGGGACCGATGAATCGGCAATTGATCTTAGAGTGTTTTGAGTGGCGAGGATTAAGCCTCGAAAAAGTGGACAACAGACAATAGCACTCGCCGTCCGTGTAGTGTAACATCAGTATATGTTTTAAGGGGGATATGCCATGACGACGACCAGCCTGACTCCGAAAAATACGTTCACACTGTTCGGAAAAACCGTCCCGATGCTGTTCGGAACGGATGCCCTACCCGAAGATCTGGCCGCTCATGCGCGCACCCTGTCGCTCAAAGAAGGTCGTGCCGCCGCCGTTGAAGGCGACTACTTCAAGGGCGATCTGGTTGCCGTCAGTGGATACATGCGCCACGGCGAGCGCGAACCAATTACCTTGCCCGAGCCACAAATGCTGCTCCTGCCCGGTAATCCGGTACAGCCCGATGGATTGGGCGACGCTGTCGAAGCGGCCTTCCCTGCTGACGAATTTTTGCGCTGGAACGTGGTTTTAGACGATGTGACCGTCGAGATCGGTGCCGAGGAAACCACCATCGGCGAGGCACTCGCCGGGGCCAGCGACGACATGGACGTCGCAGTGGACGGGGCCGGGTTTACCCTGCGTGGAGCCGATGGCCGCCTCTACTATGTGCCACAAAGCCTTGATGGCTTTCAGGTTATGGATGGCGACGACCGTGCGACCTTGATGGTCGCCCCCGGCACTGATCGCAACGACCTTACCGTCCGCGAACTATTCGACGATGGCACCGGCGGCATAATCCAGAGCCGCGCGATGATGCAGTCACGAGCAATGATGCAGAGCCGCGCGATGATGCAGTCACGAGCAATGATGCAGAGCCGTGCTATGATGCAATCGCGAGCCATGATGCAGAGCCGCGCAATGATGCAGTCACGAGCAATGATGCAAGCCCGCGCGATGATGCAGTCAAACCTACACGGACACGGTCATCATACCGATGACGAATAAAGCAACATCAAGCTTAATTCTCCTTGGGCGGCTCCGGCGGTACGGGTAGGATCGGCACTCCTTCTTCGTGCAGTGCCTTTACATCCTCCGCCGTTACTTCACCCCGAATTGGCGCATAATCCATAAGCCCTTCGTGCATATCGCGCGCTTGATCGGAGAAAGCCTTACCTACATCCGTCGTCTCAGCCATTACCGTCGCGCGATACTCGGTCATCTTACGCATAATCTCACGCGGACCCGGTGTCGCGCTATCCGATTTTGCTGCAACATTAGGTGCCATTACCCCCTTCACCACATCGTTCGACCCACATTCTGGACACGCGACATGCCCCGCCCCGGCGAGCGAATCGTACGTTGCGCTATCGGCAAACCACATATCGAAATTATGCTTGTTGTCGCATTTGAGGGTATAGCGGATCATGGTCGGTGCGGATGTCCTGTGCAATGGTTCACCATCACAAGATAAGTGGATGCTTGTGCGATACAATGGCTACGATTTACCGGCAATGGTCGTGCATGATACGGCTACCGTATGACGCAGCCCGATCCTCTCCCCCCCCTCGTCAAAGCCGTCACCGCAACGCGCATCCGAGATATGGTTCTGATGGCAATGGCGGGCGTAAGTGGCGCATGGCTCGCCCCAATGGGCAGCCCAGCGGGTGGCGCGCTTATGGCAATTTTGGCGGCCTCCGCCCTCCGCCTCGCCATGCCAAAAGGTGCATGGCTCTGGCGTGCCGAAAGCCTGATCTCAACCCCTACACACAAGCGAGCCACGAACCGTAATGCGGATATTCTCGACCGCCTTCCAATCCCCTACCTCATCCTCGATGCCGAAGCGCGCGTTGTCTTCTGTTCAGCCGATGCCACCGCGCTCATTGCCCGTGATCCGCTTGGTCAACATATCGCCAGCGTATTCCGCGCTCCCGCCGTTCTCGCCGCCGTCGATCAAGCCCTTGCGAAAGGAACTGACGAAAGCCTCGACTTTACTGCCCTACGCCCAAAGCAACGCCATTTTCGCGCGTCTGTCCGAGCTGTAAACGGCATTGAGCAAGGAGAGGCCCGCGTAATTCTCGCCTTGTCCGATATGACTCAGATGCGCCAACTTGATGCCATGCGCATGGATTTCGTCGCCAATGCCAGCCATGAGCTGCGCACCCCTCTTGCCGCCATCACCGGCATGGTAGAGACGCTACAAGGCCCAGCCCGTGACGACACCGCCAATCGCGACCGTTTTCTAAAAATCATTGAACGCGAGGCGGCGCGCATGGCCCGTTTGGTCGATGATCTTCTATCGCTGAGCCGGATCGAGTTGCAGGAAAATATCATCCCGACTGACCTCGAAGACCTCGCCCCCATTCTTGCAGAGGCGATCAGCGCAACAACCGCCTTGGCAACGGAAACCGGCAACACTGTCACCGTCACTCTCGACACAGCCCCCTTAATTGTGCGTGGCGACCGAGATGACTTGCTGCGTGTTTTTCACAATCTCATTACTAATGCGATCAAGTATGGTGGCACTGGCAACCCCATCAAAATCACGCTAACCACTGGCAAACCATCGCATTTTGGCATTGCCATTCGCGACTATGGCATAGGTATTGATCCAACCCTCATCCCTCGCCTAACCGAGCGATTCTTTCGGGTTAACAAGGGCGAAAGCATCTCACGCGGCGGCACAGGTCTGGGCCTTGCCATCGTCAAGCACATCCTCACCCGCCATCAGGGGTACTTACAGATCGAAAGCGTGCCGGGACAAGGATCAACCTTCACGGCATGGTTCCCCAAAGCAGAAAATGACGCCTATAGCGATTTGCAATAAACCTGAGCCATATCTCACGCCAAGAGCCGCGCGAAATATGGCGTTTGATGATTCAGCACAACCGTAATTCGCTTTAATATCAACGTTTCTGGCGTGTTGCTTCATCTGTCATTGGTTGCGAAACCGCTTCGCTCTGTTTTCGCGCTGACATGCCTACCATCACACGCAGTGTTTTCAACATGTCCGTAAGCTTCTGTATCAGAAGCGCAATCGTCGCTTCCATTCTCGATATTTCCTTGCTGACGGCCAGCGCATCCTCTCCCGGTGCATCGGGCAATAGATGACCTTGTGTCTCGGGTCCAGCAATGGGCGCGACGGGTGGTAATACCTCAGCGCCCTGAACCGGTGCGGCATGTGTTGGCGCTGCTGGAGGCTCAGGCAGGCGCATAAGACTGAATGGATTCGGCAGTATTCCATTGCGTTGATCAAGCAACATACTGGCAAACATCGACCCTGAAATCGACCGATTGGCATGGCGAGGTTCAGGCAAAGACAGGATCATCGCCCCGTCTTTCACTGCCGCTTCATCGGCTTGCGCCGCCGTCGCCGTTGTTCCCGAAACCGTAGCGATTTCGTCGCCATACGCCGTGGCCTCAATCGAAACGTCCTCAACGATCATAAAATCTGCATCATCGGGCATCGCAGTACCCGTAGATGCCATTGACCGTATCGACGACACCGATGCGACACCCGGCCCTGCCAATGGTGGTTGTGAGACAGCGGGATTCTGCCCATCAGTGCTATTTACGACCATATTCGCAAAATCGTTCTTCGATTTGGCCTCGGACCGTAATTCCCTCGGTAGTGCGCCGATTCCAACCTCTTTCATAGCAGCCCCCTGCATTACGTAAGACGCTCATTTTCGCTACAATGTATCAGCTTGACACAAATTGCAATCGTAAGAGGATCAGCCGTAACGGGCACTGGGAAGCCGACACTAAACCAATTAGAATGCGCACAAGTACCTGTTTATAATAAACTATCATTGTCGCTTAACTGTCATCATTCCGTAATATTTCTTTGGCTGAAAACAGTGAAATTAGATCATCGGGATTGGGAAGGTTCCTAATGGGCGTTATGTTTGGACAATCCAGTTGATGACAAGCGCCTTGTCCCGAAGAACACGTACTTCGCGCATTAATGCGCTTATCCTAAGGAGATCTTCTGAGATGAAGACCACTCTCGCCCTCGCCGCCGTAGCCTCGCTGGTTGCTTCCGCAGCAATGGCACGCGACGAAATCCGCATCGTCGGTTCGTCCACCGTTTTTCCCTTCTCGACGGCGGTTGCCGAACAATTCGGCAAAAAGACAGATTTTGAAACACCGGTTGTCGAGGCCACAGGATCAGGCGGCGGCCTGAAACTTTTCTGCGCGGGTATTGGTGCAGAGCATCCCGATATCGCCAATTCGTCACGCCGCATAAAGCAGAAGGAATTTGACCTCTGCAAAAGCAATGGGGTCAAAGATATCATCGAAGTCAAACTCGGTTTCGATGGCATTGTTATCGGAAATGCCATTGATTCCCCCGCCTTCGATCTGAGCCGCAAAGATATCTACAAGGCTTTAGCTGCCGATGTTGCCCAATATGGCCGCATGGCCCCAAATGCCTTCGATAACTGGATACAGGTCAATCCTGCCTTGCCCAGCCAACCCATCGAAATCCTCGGCCCTCCACCAACCTCTGGTACTCGCGATGCCTTTGAAGAGCTTGCTTTGCAAAAGGGCGCGCGCGCGGCTGGTTTAGACAAGGCCGAAGCTAAAGAAGTCGAAGTGCGTAGCGATGGCGCCTATATCGAATCCGGCGAGAACGATAACCTGATCGTCTCCAAGCTAGAGGCCGATCCACAAAAACTCGGCATCTTCGGCTTTTCCTTCCTCGATCAGAATGCTGACCGCATCAAGGGTGCAATGATCGAAGGTGTGGAGCCGACCTTTGAAAACATCGCCTCCGGTGAATACCCCGTATCCCGCGATCTCTGGTTTTACGTTAAAAAAGGCCATATCGGCGTGATCCCTGGCATCGAGGAATACATGGACGAATTCCTCTCCGAAGATGCCATCGGCGAAGACGGGTATGCGGTCGAAAAGGGTCTTATCCCGCTGGAAGAGGACGAATTGTCCAAATTCCAATCCGCCGTGGCGAACCAAACGGTGATGACCGGCAGTGAAGATCTGCATTAAACCGCAGACATGATATCTTCCCCATCCGATGGCCGCTTGGGTATCGGATGGTCTGCATTTTCGGGATCGGATAACGATTTATGCTGAACTGGGCCGCCCTCATCATCTTCGCGCTCATGCTTGCGAGTTACATCATGGCTCGGCAACGGGCAGTGGCGCTGGGTGGCGATACGCCAGCGATCCTACATTCGCGCCCCACCTATCACGGTGCTTATGTTGCGATTTGCACGGCGCTGGCCGGGTTTGGTGTGCTGCTGATCGGCCTGATCCTCTCTAATATCGCTATAGGAACGGCGCTCGTTTCCAGCGTACCTGACGCCTTGTCACCCATTGAGCGCGATCTTGTTATCTCTGACGGCATCGCCATTGCCAATGATACCCTCGCCTCGCGAACCGATGAATTGCGCGAAACCATAGCCGCCCTCTACACGAAGCTGACGACCCTTCAGATATGGGGCATCACCATCGCCTCCATTGCCGCCGCTGTATTCGCCATGCTGCGCGGTATCGGGAGTGTTGCCGTCCCTTTCCGTGCCCGCAATCGTTTTGAGCATATCGTCGGCCTGATCCTTATGGTCTCGGCGGGGATTGCGATCCTGACCACAATCGGCATCGTCGCTTCCTTGCTTGGCCAGACCATCGTGTTTTTCTCCGATATCCCGGTATGGAAGTTCCTGTTTGGCACCCATTGGTCGCCCTTATCCGGTGTGCATGAGGGTACGATGGACCCCGATAAAGTCGGCGCAATCCCACTATTTGCCGGGACGCTGATGATAACCATCATCGCAATGATCGTCGCGGTTCCTATCGGTCTGTTCGCCGCGATCTACCTCTCCGATTTCGCAAGCGCACGAGCGCGCAGTATCATCAAGCCGATGCTGGAGATTCTCGCGGGCATCCCCACGGTCGTCTACGGCTTCTTCGCCGCCATTACCGTCGCCCCTTTCCTTCGCGATACGGGCGCGGCCATAGGGCTATCCGTCTCCTCTGAAAGCGCGCTGGCGGCGGGGGTGGTGATGGGAATTATGATCATCCCCTTCATCTCATCCTTGTCAGATGACGTCATCAACGCAGTGCCCCAATCCCTACGCGACGGTTCCTACGGCCTCGGCGCGACAAAGGCGGAAACGATCCGCAACGTCATCCTACCCGCCGCCCTGCCCGGCATTATGTCCGCTGTCCTACTGGGCGTCAGCCGCGCAATCGGCGAGACGATGATTGTCGTCATGGCGGCGGGGCAAGGTGCAAACCTGACCCATAACCCACTCGAAGCTGTCACCACCGTTACCGTCCAGATCGTCGCCCTCATCACTGGCGACACCGAGGCATCCACCGCTGCTGGCCCCGCCTTTTCGCTCGGCTTCACATTGTTCTGCATCACGCTGATCTTCAATGTCTGGGCGCTGGCGCTCGTTCGCAAATACCGGGAAGTTTATGACTGATACCGTGCAAACATCCCCCGACGCCTCGTTCCATTCAGGCGACGCGGCCAAGGCCCGCCTGCGAAAGCGCCGCAATGCTGAAACGCGCCTGCGCGCCTATGGCATCATCGCCATCACGCTTGCGGCGCTGGCCCTTGTTTCCTTGCTGTACAATATCTTCGCCCGTACCGCGAAGGCGGCGAGCGAGCATTACATCTCGATGGAAGCGGATATCGCCCCGGATGAGGACAATTTCCTTAAAGTTGTCAAATCCGCCGCAAAAGAAGCCTTCCCCTACGCCTCAGGTCGCAAGAACCGCCGCGCCATCTACGGCCTGTTCAGCGACGGGGCCGCCGATGACATGCGCCGCGCCGCCGAAGAAGGCACGCTCCAAACCGGCGATGCCGTGCCGATGCGCTTTTTGATGTCCGACACAGCCGACCTTTACATGCGCGGCGAATTCGGCAAGCTCCAAACCCAGCCCGGTCCCAACGCGCTCACCATCGAACCCGAAGGTAAAGGCTTCACCTTACGCACTTCCGGCGATGCCTTTGCCGATGCTTTGGGCCTTGCACGCACCGAACTCGCCAATGAAGCCGCAACATTACGGCGACAGAAAGCGCGGCAATCGGTCGGCATCGAAACCCTCGAAAAGCGTCTATCCGACCTGACCGGCCCAGAGCGCGACGACACCCTCGCCCAGATCGAAGGATTCAAGGCAAAACGCGACCAACTCGAAACAAAAGCCAACGCCCTTGATACCCTCATCACCGGTGACCGCGACACGCGCCTAAAACTCTCAAACCGTATGGCCAGCTTCTTTGTCGCGGCGAACGGTGGCATCCTAAAGCTAACCGAGGTCGCCGCCGATACTGCCCTCGCTACCCCCCTTGTGCCGATGGAAAGCGCGAGCGGCGTAGGTGGTGGTGACTGGTCTCTACGCATCCTTGAGCGCCCTGAAATCGGACGCCCGGTCAAAGATATGCAGGTCGCCATTCTGGAAACACTCAAGTCAGAAGGTCGCATTGAAGAAATCGCCAACTGGAGATTCTTCTCCCTGAGCGATTCCACCCAACCCGAAATCGCCGGGATCAAAGGCGCATTGATCGGTAGCATGTGGACCATGCTCGTCACCTTCTGTCTCGCCTTTCCCATTGGTGTCATGGCGGCGATATATTTGGAGGAGTTTGCGCCCCGCAACCGCTGGACCGATTTCGTTGAGGTCAACATCAACAACCTCGCCGCCGTTCCTTCTATCGTCTTCGGATTGCTCGGCCTGGCCGTCTTCATCAACTTCTTCGGCACGCCCCGTTCATCTCCACTGGCAGGGGGGCTTGTCCTCGCCCTGATGACCCTACCCACCGTTATCATCGCCGCCCGCGCCTCGATCCGCGCCGTCCCCCCTTCGATCCGCTCGGCTGCGCTGGGCCTTGGCGCATCTAAGACCCAGACGGTCTTCCATCATGTTCTACCGCTCGCCATGCCCGGCATCTTGACCGGTACGATCATCGGCATGGCACAGGCATTGGGCGAGACGGCACCGCTTCTGATGATCGGCATGGTCGCCTTCATCACCGCCGTCCCCGAAGGCATCACCGATAGCGCGACCGTCCTACCCGTGCAGGTCTTCAATTGGGCCAATGCCTCCGAACGGGCCTTTGACATGCGCACCGCTGCCGCCATCGCCGTATTATTGCTCTTCCTCGTCGTGATGAACGCCATCGCCATTATCCTGCGCAAGCAGTTTGAACGCCGCTGGTAAAGGACAAGACCATGAATGCCCCCGCTTCCGCCCTCAATACCGACGACGCGATCAAGTTCCGCTGCGAGAACGTGAATGTCTGGTACGGCCCGACCCACGCCATCAAGAACAACGATATCGCCATCCACGACAACTCCGTCACGGCTTTCATCGGCCCGTCGGGTTGCGGGAAGTCAACCTTCCTGCGCTGCCTTAACCGCATGAACGATACCATCGATATCTGCCGCGTTACCGGCACATTGCTGCTCGACGGACAGGATATCTACTCCAAGGATATCGATCCGGTTCAGCTACGCGCGCGCGTTGGGATGGTGTTTCAGAAGCCAAACCCCTTCCCCAAATCCATCTATGACAATGTCGGCTATGGCCCCCGCATCCACGGCCTCGCCCGCAACAAAGTCGAACTTGATGAAATCGTCGAAGATAGTCTGCGCGCCGCTGGCCTGTGGGATGAGGTCAAAGACCGCCTTGCCGCCCCCGGAACCGGCCTGTCGGGTGGTCAGCAACAGCGCCTATGCATCGCCCGCGCCATCGCCACACGGCCCGAAGTCCTGCTGATGGATGAACCATGCTCGGCCCTCGACCCCATCGCAACCGAGACGGTGGAGGAACTGATCTCCACGTTGGGCGAACGGTTCTGCGTCGTCATCGTCACCCATTCAATGCAACAGGCCAACCGTATCTCCCAACGCACTGCCTTCTTCCATCTCGGCGATTTGGTGGAATACGATACAACCGACGCGATCTTCTCGACCCCAAAAGACGAACGCACAATCGGCTATGTCAGCGGACGTTTTGGGTAAAAGCAGAAGGACAGCACAATGACTTTCCAAAAAGAAATGAACGCCCTCGACGCGGCAATCTCGCAATTTGGCGGTGCCGCTGAGGATCAACTTGCCAAGGCGCTCGACGCCCTCACCCGCCGTGATGCCGTACTTGCAAAGGACGTCGTCGCTGGTGATCGTGCCTTAGACGAGATGGAAGCACAAATCGGTCGCGATACCGCCACCATGTTCGCACGTCGCCAACTCATGGCGGGCGACCTACGTACCGTTCTCGCCATCATCAAGATTGCTTCTACCATCGAACGGGTTGGCGATCTCGCCAAGAACACCGCACGCCGCTCCATCATTCTCAGCGAAAGCCCACCGCTGCGCACAGTCTCCGCCGTAGCGCGGCTAGGGCGCGAAACGATGGTGCAATTCTCAGATTGCCTCGACGCCTTTGCTCAGCGTGAGCCGGAAATGGCCTTGACCGTCTGGTGCAAAGACGAGGAACTCGACAATCTCTATAACGGCCTACAGCGCGAGATCGTCCATGAGATGTCGGAGAACCCAGCGGCAGTAGCGGAAAACACCCAACTCCTCTTCATCGCCAAAAACATGGAACGCATCGGCGACCATGCAACCTTCGTCGCCGAAATGGCGCATTACATCGTAACCGGAGAGCAAATCGGCGAAAAGCGCCCCAAAGGTCTACCAGATGGCTCACCGCAAACGATGCAAAGCTGACCGATGGCCACGCGCATACTCGTTGTCGAAGACGAGGACGCTCTCTGTACGCTGCTCGAATACAATCTCGAAGCATCGGGCTTTACCCCAACCATCGTCAGAGACGGCGACGAGGCGTTATTACGATTGCGTGAAGACGAATACGACCTCGCCATCCTTGACTGGATGCTACCCGGCACATCCGGCATAGAAATCTGTCGCCAACTTCGCGCCCGCGCAGAAACCCGCGCCCTGCCCGTCATCATGCTCACCGCACGGGGCGAGGAAACAGACCGCATCCGAGGTCTCGATATCGGCGCGGATGATTACGTGACGAAGCCGTTTTCCGTCTCTGAACTCATGGCGCGTATTCGCGCAATTCTTAGGCGGCATGGTGGCGAGCAAGACGGCTTGCGCGTAGGCGATATCTCGCTGGATCAGAACACCCACCGCGTCCACCGCGCCAAACGCGAAATCCACCTTGGCCCAACCGAGTTTCGCCTGCTGCAAACGCTCATGCGCCGTCCGGGCCGGGTCTATAGCCGTGAGCAGCTACTCGATATGGTTTGGGGCCGCGATGTCTATGTCGAGGCGCGCACGGTCGATGTGCATATCGGGCGATTGCGCAAAGCCCTGAACCGCCCCGGAGAAACCGATCCCCTGCGTACGGTGCGTGCGACTGGGTACTCCTTTGATGAAACCTATCAGTGACGAGTGTTCACGATCACGATAGTAGCGATTTTTCAGCCTCTCAGTACGCTAGAAAGGTGCGCAGCATCATCAGGAGTAACAATCATGCTGTCGCGCCTCGCTCTTGTTCTAGCTCTTGCCGCCACACCGGCCTTCGTGCAGGCCGCGCCTCTACCGGGCGCGACAGCCAGCGCAGAGCTGGAATATCTGGCCACTGTCCCGCATGTCGATCCGCCCCGCACACAATATATCGATCCACAGGGTAAGCCGGTTTACCGCAACCGTCTCCTCCTCGAACGATCGCCTTACCTGCGCCAGCATGCACATAACCCGGTAAATTGGTTCCCATGGGGTGATGCGGCGCTGGCCGAGGCCGCCCGTCGCAACGTGCCGATCTTTCTCTCTGTTGGTTATGCCACCTGCCACTGGTGCCATGTTATGGAGGAAGAAAGTTTCGATAACACGGCGGTCGCCGATATCCTCAACCGTCAATACGTTGCGGTAAAAGTGGACCGTGAGACGCTGCCCCATATCGACGCTCAATACATGCTGGCGACCCAGATCCTCGACCAGCGCGGCGGATGGCCCAACAATGTCTTTCTGATGCCCGATGGCAAACCCATCGTCGCAATGGGCTATGCCCCTCCCGGCACCTTTATGAATGCTCTCAACGGCATGGCCGATGATTGGCGGCAACCTGAAGGCCGCGCCGCTATGAGTAATCAGGCCGATTCCGTCAGTGAACTCGTCCGCCTCATCTCCCTGCGCCGCACGGCGGCGGCGGAGGTGGACGACGCCCTGTTCGAGCAAGCCGGAGCGGAAATTCTCGCCACCCATGATGATTTCGAGGGTGGTTTCGGCAAAGCCCCTAAATTCCCCAATGAGACGACGATTCTCTACCTCCTCGACCATTATGAGCGTAGCGGCGACCGCGCCACACTACAGGCTGCCACCACCTCGCTTGATCATATGGTAGCGGGCGGCATCCATGACCATATCGGCGGCGGCTTCCATCGCTACTCGGTCGATGCGGGATGGCGCACCCCTCATTTCGAGAAAATGCTATATAATCAGGCGCTTATCGGGCAAGCATTGATACAGGCGTACCGCCTGACAGACAATCCTTCTTATGAGCGCGCCGCACGTCGTGCCCTCGACTACGTGATCCGCGAAATGACTGCACCCGAAGGTGGTTTTTTCGCTGCGCAAGACGCAGATAGCCTCATCTCACCGGGTGGCAGGATGGAGGAAGGCGCTTTCTACACCTGGAACCCTGATCAGACCGCCGCCGCCACAGGAGCCGATGACAGCTTCGCCACCATCGCCCTTGGCCTAGACCAAGCCCCCACCGTGCCGACCGGCTCGGTTGCGCATATGGACCCCACCATAGGGGCAGATTATGCTCGCCTCGACCCCATTCTAGAGCGGATGCGCGTTTCCCGCGCCACCCGCCCCGCGCCCCTAACCGATGAGAAAATTATCGCGGGTTGGAATGGCCTGATGATCCGCACGCTCACCGATGCATCGGTCGAGTTCAACGAACCTCGTTATCTCGCCGCCGCGCAACGCGCCTATGATTTCGTAACGACCCGGATGCTCGACGGCTCTGGCGCCCTTGCCCGCGCCTATGCAAATGGACCGCTCGAAAAGGGCGGCCTGCGCGATTACGCATGGATCGGCATTGGCGCGCTCGCTCTCTATGACGCCACGCATGACACTCGCTATCTAGCCACCGCCGCACGTATGGCCGACCAGACCCGCACGCGCTTTTCCGATGGTGCGGATGCCCCGCTTCGCCTATCCCAAGAACCCGGCCCATTAGGGGGCAGCTACGATGTGATTGAGGGGGCCACACCAACCGGTAACGGCTCCGCCCTCGAACTCTTCGCCCGCTTATCCCGCCGCATCGCCGACGATGCACGCGCCGTACAATATCGTGGTTATGCCGATGACCTGCTCGCCGCCCTCGCCCAATCACTTAAGGAAGCCCCGACCGCCCATCTATCCGCCATTGATGCCGCCGCCTTGCATCACCGGGGCGAGACAGGATCACGTCGCCATCTCGGCAACGGCGTTGCAACAGCCGCCCTTGATATGCAAGGCAGCACCCTTAGCATTGCACTCGATTTCGCACCCGGCTGGCATGCCAATTCTGACCACCCTCTCAATCCAGACCTGATCCCCACCAGCCTAACCGGGGCGGGCATCTCGAATGTGCAATACCCTGCACAAAAGGTGGTTCAACTCGGTTTCCAACAAGAGCCACTCTCGGTCATTGATGGGAAAGTCGCGATATCAGCGCAATCGACGGGCGCACAAGCAGCGGATTTAACCATCCAGATATGCAACGACGCCCTCTGCCTACCCCCCGAACGGGTTACATTCCGACTGCCGGGAGCTTGAATATAAAAGGGCCATGAAACACGCCAGATACAGCGCACTTCATGGCCCCAACCACTTGGTCTACTGGCTTCGTCA
>CALFVD010000045.1 GCA_937928005.1 uncultured Neomegalonema sp.
TCCGACACTTCGCCATCAACCTCGTCAGGGCCGCAAATGACAAGAAATCCATCAAGACGCGCCGGAAACGAGCTTCATGGAACCCCGAATACCTCACATCACTCATCGAACCGACCCGTTAACCCGGATTCGTTGCCGTGGACATAAACCACCTTACCTTGCGAAAACCGCCCTCATGTATTACCTTGGCACGGTCGATAGCCGCAGGGAGATGCCCGTCGGCGCCGACTTCAAGGAGGCTGACCTGACAACCGATACCCAGAGCGGTGCGCATGACGCATCGACGAACCTGACCGCCCTTTCTGGGGGTGCCACGGGTTCGACAGGGGGCGAAAGCCATTATTCGCCCGAAGAGTTGCGTGATCTCGTTCTCGATTCGCTGGACGACAGCAAGGCAAGCGATGTCGTGACCATTGAGCTTGCGGGGAAATCACCCATCGCCGACCACATGGTCATCGCGACCGGAACCTCGACGCGACAGGTGGTGACAATCGCCGAAAAGCTCGTCGAAAAACTCAAGCAAGACGTAAAGATCGTTCCGCGCCTCGAAGGTGTGGCACAGGGCGATTGGGCGTTGATCGACGCAGGCGATATCATCATCCATATCTTCCGCCCCGAAGTCCGCGAGTTCTATAACCTCGAACGAATGTGGACCGATATCGACGGACCAACCTTGAACGGGTGAGCCAGTCGATGATCTTGGCGAGATGAAGATCGCCATCCTTGCGGTGGGGCGGGCAAAACCCGGCCCCGAGCGAACGCTGTTTGATGATTATCGCGCGCGTTTCGATGCCATCGGACGGGGCCTCGGCCTCGGCCCGCTCGACCTGATCGAGATCGACGCGAAAAGGCGCGGTTCCGAAAGCGACCGCCTTCTCGAAAAGCTGCCCGAAAACTGGCCGCTGATCGCCCTCGACGAACGCGGCAAGTCGATGGACAGCAGCGCCTTTTCGACGCTGATCTGTCACCAACGCGATGATGGTGCCCCCGGCATCGCCTTCGCCATCGGCGGCGCAGACGGGCATTCGCCACAAATCCGCCAACGCGCCGCGCGCCTATTGTCTTTTGGGTCTGCGACATGGCCGCACATGATGGTACGCACCATGCTCGCTGAACAGGTCTACCGCGCCGCCACAATCGCCGCAAACCACCCCTATCATCGCGGCGGGTGACACTTTGTTAATCAACGACCCGTTAACCCTGTCATCGTGGTTGCCAACTGCTTTACGACCGGGGCGGCGGACGGTACGGTGTTCGTGAATGATGGTGTGGGAGAACCGGCTTGAACGGTGCTGACGATACGCAACGCGGGCCAGTGGCCCTCGTGATCCTTGACGGGCTGGGCCTTCGCGCGCAGCGCGAGGGGAATGCCGTTGCGCTCGCCAATACCCCCACGCTCGATCGCTTGACCGCGACCGTCCCCATGGCAACCCTGCGCACCCATGGCCCTGATGTCGGTCTTCCCGAAGGCCAGATGGGCAATTCCGAGGTCGGCCACATGAATATCGGCGCGGGCCGCGTCGTGATGATGGACCTGCCGAAGATCGACGCCGCCATCGGTGATGGCTGCTTTGCCAACCGCCCTGCTCTGCGTGCCCATATCGACACGCTCAAGGCAAGCGGCGGCACCTGTCACCTCATGGGCATCCTCTCCCCCGGCGGGGTCCATGCGCACCAGCGCCACCTTGCCCATGCCGCCCGCCTGATCGCGAGCGAGGGCATCGAAGTCCGCCTTCATCTTATCGGCGACGGGCGCGACGTACCGCCCCGCAGCATCGAGGGCTATTGGACCACCCTGCAAGCCGACCTTGGTGATGATTCCCGCATTCGCGTGGCGACATTGTCAGGCCGGTTCTACGTCCTTGACCGCGACAACAGATGGGATCGCGTCAAACGCGCCTACGACGCCATCGCACAAGGCAAAGGCGAACACGCCAACACCGTTACAGAGGCCATCACCGCCGTCTATGCCCGCGACGAAACCGACGAATTTATCGCCCCCACGGTCATTGGCGATTATAGCGGCATCGCCCCCGGCGACGGCATCCTCTGTGTCAATTACCGCACGGATCGTGCCCGCGAGATCCTCGCTGCCCTCGCCGATCCGGCCTTTGACGCCTATGACCGCCCCACGCCAACCCTCGCGGCGGCCACTGGGATGGTCGAATATTCCGACGCCCATGCCGCCTATATGACCGCCATCTTCCCTGACGAAACCATCGAAGACACGCTGGGGCAGGTCGTTGCCCGCGCAGGCTTGCGTCAGCTTCGCCTTGCGGAGACCGAAAAATATCCGCATGTCACTTTCTTCTTCAACGGCGGGGTTGAGACGCCGAACGAGGCGGAAGACCGCCATATGGCCCCCAGCCCAAAGGTCGCGACCTATGACCTCGCCCCCGAAATGTCGGCTCGTGAAGTCACTGATCGCCTTGTTTCCGCCATTCGATCAGGCGAGTACGATTTCATCGTGACGAATTATGCAAATCCCGACATGGTCGGCCATACCGGCGACTTGGATGCGGCCATCAAGGCCGTTGAGACGGTTGATTTTGATCTCGGCGAAGCCATCGCAGCCATCAAAGCGGTTGGTGGCTCGATGCTGATCTGCGCCGACCATGGGAATTGTGAAACGATGATCGATCCCGAAACCGGTGGCCCCCACACCGCCCATACCCTCAATGAAGTGCCCGTCTGGCTCGTTGGCGGCAAAGGTGAGCTGGCCGCCGGACGCCTAGCGGATGTAGCCCCAACCCTGCTTGCCTTGCTTGGTATTGATCAACCCATCGCCATGACCGGCCAAAGCCTAATCCGTGAAAGCGCAAAACGCGAGGCCATCGGATGATCCGCACTGCAATCCTCGCCGCCCTCATCGCGACCAGCATCGCCAGCGCCCCCTTCGCCCAACAGGCGGTAAAAGGCGAGGGCGTCTATGTCGATCCAGCCCAAGCCGAAAGCCTAAAGCGCAATTCCCGCATCAGCGCCCAGCGCGCCGCCGAAATGGAGAAGCAGGCGCTAAAAGTCGCCGCCGATACCGTGCGCGACGAAAAGCGGATTGAGGCCATTGAGAACGAAATCGTCCAACTCGAAGGCGTCGTCTCAGAAAAACGCGCCGAACTCGTCGCCCTCGCCAATGAAGAAGCAGGTGCCAGCGAAGCCCTGCGCGTTCGTCGCCGCCAGAACGCCGCCGCCTATTCCGCGATGGTTGCGCTATCCAAAGCCAACGCTCCCGAACTCGTTGCCTATAACGGCGATGCCTTGCGCGCCGCACGCGGGGCCAGCGCCCTTGCAGGGCTACGCGAAGCCCTCGAACGCGATGCACGCGGTACGCTCACCCGCGTCAAACGCATCGAAGATCTGCGGTTAGAGACCGAAGGCGCACGCGAGGCGACAAAGGAAGCCATCGAAGCTCTGCGCGAACGCGAACGCGAACTTTGGGTGCTGGTCGGCAAACGCAAGGAACTCCAGCGCGAAACCATGGAACAGGCCGATGCCCTCAAGCGAGAAGCCGAAAACCTCACTGCCCGCGCAAAACGCCTGCAACGCCTAACCCAGCGATCCCCGGCGCCCCTGCAAAAACCTACGCGCCGTGCGATGGTCCAACCCTCTCAACGCATCCTGCCCCCGCCCCTGCCTTTGCGTCAGGCGCGCGGCCAGTTCTTGTGGCCCGTCACGGGCGGCGAAATCGCACAGGAATTCGGTCAGGCCCAGACCGGCAACGAAGCCCTTGGCATGGTTTTCGACGCCAAACCCTACGCGCTGGTCTACGCGCCATGGAACGGCACCCTGTCTTATGCCGGACCTGTGAACAGTTTCGGTCTTGTCGCCGTCATCGACATTGGCGAAGACTATCAGATCGTTCTTGCCGGTCTGTCGGACCTGATCCGAAAGAAAGGCGATCCGGTCCAACGAGGCGAGCCAATCGGCACGTTGACCGGCCCCATATCTGAAAGCGAGGAATTCCTCGCCGATGAATCTGCTCTCTCTGCCAATGCGGTTGCATCGCTCTATCTACAGATGCGACTGCGCGGCGCCCCAATAGACCCCGGCGAGTGGTTTGGCCCGTCCGGGGGCCAGATGATCCGAAAGGTGGATGCACAATGAAGAAGACCCTGCTCGCCACGATACTCGGCGCGGCTGCCGGTATCGCGCTTACGGCGCAATTCGGCACGCCCCGCCTGATCGGCCCCGCCAACGCGGCCTCGACTTATGAGTATCTCGACCTGTTCGGCGACGTGTTCGAGCGTACGCGCTCGGCCTATGTCGAAGAAGTCGATGAGAAAGAGCTAATCGAAGCGGCCATCAATGGGATGCTCACTTCGCTCGACCCGCATTCGAGCTATCTAAACCCAGACAACTTCACCGATATGCAGGACGATACCAAGGGTGAGTTCGGCGGTCTGGGTATCGAAGTCACGATGGAAGACGGGTTCGTCAAAGTCGTCTCCCCCATCGACGACACTCCCGCCGCGAAAGCCGGGATCAAGGCCAATGACTTCATCACCCATATCGACGGTGAGAGCGTTCTGGGCATGACCATCGGTGAAGCCGTTGATCTGATGCGCGGTCTGGTGAATACCGATATCGAACTGACCGTTGCCCGCGAGGGCGAGGAAGAACCGCTGGAGATGACGCTCACCCGTGCGGTCATCGAAATCAAGGCCGTCAGGCACCGCATTGAGGGCGATGTCGGCGTGCTGCGCGTCTCGAAATTCTCCGAAAAGACCTTCACGAACCTCGCCGCCTCCATCGCCAAGATCAAGGACGAGTTGGGTGCGAACGAGGTTAGCGGCTACGTCATTGATCTGCGCAATAACCCCGGCGGTCTGTTGACCCAAGCGGTTGCCGTCTCCGACGCCTTCTTGGATCAGGGCGAGATCGTCTCGAC
>CALFVD010000046.1 GCA_937928005.1 uncultured Neomegalonema sp.
CTTGGGCCAGCACGCCTTCTCCGCCGGTTTTGGCGGCTAGTGCCTTCTCGATGCGGGTGTGTTCGGCCTCCAATCCTTCAAGGGCGGCGCGCTCACGGGTGAGCACGGTACGGGCGTCGCTTTCGGCATCTTCGGCGGTGCGACGAGTGGCTTCGGCGGTGGTGAGGTCTTCGGGGCCGCCTTCAACCGTGGCATTGGCTTGGGCGGCGGTTGTGCGGGCCGTTTCGAGTGAGGCAGCCACGGTCTTCAGGGCGGCTTGGGCCTCTGCGGCGCGTGTGTTTGCCGTTGCCAGACGCGCCTCGCCATCGGCCAGCGCCTTGGTGGCATCATCGCGAATGCGCGCTGCCGCCTGTCGCTCGGCACTGCCCGCCGCCGCCTTTGCGGATAGCGCATCCCGTTCGGCTTCGGCGCGGGTCACGGCAGCTTCGGCCTCGACTGTGGCGCGGGCCGCCGCCGCGATGGCCCCGGCATCGGAAACCACTGCGCGAATCTCGGCGCGCTCAGCTTCTAGCGCCTCCATCGCTTCGCGGGCATCGCCTGATAGTTCGGATTCGCGGCCCAGATCGTCGGCGAGGCGGGTGGTGTCGCGCTCCAGCCGGGTCAGTGTTTCGGTCGCGCGGGCGGCATCGGCGGCGAGTGCTTCGTGACGGGCAAGCAAGCGTTGGTGAATCGCGGTAGCGACCGCCGCCTCCTCGCGCATCGGGGGCAGGGTTTCATCGGCGGCCATACGCGCGCGGGTGGCCAATGTTTCCGCCGCCATTGCCGCGCTGACGATGCGCTGGGCCTCGGCGACCGCCGCCATCGCCGCCGCCGCTTCATCACGGGCGACCCGATAGCGCAGCCATGTCAGCTCACCCGCCGCCGCGCGGATCGTGTCGGTCAGTTCGGCATAACGTTCGGCCTGCCGTGCTTGTCGCTTCAGCCCTGCGACCTGCGTGTCGAGGCGGACCAGCACGTCATCGACGCGGATTAGGTTTTCCTCCGCTGCGCGTAGGCGTTGTTCGACCTCACGCCGCCGTTCATACAAACCCGCGATCCCGGCGGCATCTTCGAGAATCTTGCGCCGACCCTGAGGTTTTGCAGCGATGAGCAGGCCGATTTGGCCTTGCCGTACAAGCGACGGCGATTGTGGCCCGGTGGCGGCATCGGCGAACAGCACGCGCACATCGCGGGCGCGCACTTCCTTACCGTTGATGCGAAAGGCGGACCCCGCGTTGCGGGTGATGCGACGGGCGATCTCCAGCGTATCGGTGCTACCGAACTGCGCGGTCGTCGTATCTGCGGTATCGCCCAGCATCAGCGAGACTTCGGCAAAGTTGCGGGCGGGGCGCGTTTCGGCTCCGGCGAAGATCACATCTTCCATCCCGTCGCCGCGCATGGATTTGGCGCGGTTCTCGCCCATGACCCAGCGCAAGGCTTCGAGCAGGTTGGACTTGCCGCAACCATTCGGCCCGACCACGCCCGTTAGTCCCGGCATCAGCGCCAGCTCGGTCGAATCGACGAAGGATTTGAAGCCCGAAAGCCGCAGCGCCGTGAATTTCAAGCGTTCCCCCGCCCGTCCGATATCTTACCCGCGCCCGTCTTAAAGCGATTTGGCCAGAAACCCAAACCGCTTTCGATGCGTGGGCGAAGGGTCTTGCGATGCGCTGCGAAGTCGGCGATTGAATGACGATGCAGAAGATTGATCGAATAGATGATTGGGCCGGGTCGGTGGATAACCGTGCCGCCGTCCCTGAGCACGAAGAGCATTTCCTCAATTGGGGACGCCGCGCCGCCGCATTTCGAGGCAAAGCGCCGCCACAGACCCATTCCTATGGGGAAAGTGAGCGAGAGACATTCGACTTGTGGTTGCCTGATGGGGTGCCGAAAGGGTTAGCGATATTCATTCATGGTGGTTGGTGGATGAATTTTGATCGCAGTTATTTCAGCAATCTCGCAGGTGGACCATTGGCGCAGGGATGGGCGGTTGCCGTGCCGAGTTATACGCTGCTGCCGAATATCAGTCTGACGGGATTGGTCGCGCAAATGTACGGAGCGGTGCAGACAATCGCAGGGGTCGTGCCGGATGTGCCGCTGGTTGTAAGCGGCCATTCTGCGGGCGGGCATCTATCGGCCATGTGCGGCTTGCCGGGGGCGCTGACCCCTGATGTTGCGGCGCGCTTGAGGCGGATTGTTAGCATCAGTGGTGTGCATGACCTGCGCCCCTTGCTTGGTTTGCCGGTCAACGAAACGCTAGGCATAACGGCGGAGGAGGCGCAGATTCTATCCCCTGCATTGCACCGTCCAGTGGGGGATTTCGATGTTGTGGCTTGGGCCGGAGCAGAGGAAACGCCAGAATTTCGCCGCCAAAATGCGCTACTCGGCGTGGCATGGGGCGGGTATGTGACGACCTATACGGGCGAGGGAGCGAGGCAGGACCATTTCATGGTCATTAATCCGCTGGAGGAAGCGGATAGCAAGGTTACGGGATTGGTGGTCGGTTTGATCTAATCGGGCCGGATGCATTGGACGCTTGGAGATCGAAGTCTAGTTCCTCGCCATGTAGCGAGGACGACCATTGTTTGCAGATAAAATCCATAGACTGATCATCGCCACTCCGAGTGTGGTGGATGTGGGCGAGTCACAGCGTTTTATTCGGCATCTAATCGCGCTGATGTCCACAAAGATTGCTGATGGCTTGATCGATCCAAAGCTGGTGCTGGCTTGGATCATGGGGGCCGTCGGTGCGCCGGGTTATCTGATTGGGGCGTTGGTGCCGGTGCGCGAGGCAGGGGCGCTGTTGCCACAGCTTTTGTTGGCGCGACAAATTCAACGCAGACCCATTCGTAAATATTTCTGGGCGGGCGGTTCATTCGTGCAAGGCTTGGCTGCGCTGGGATGCGCGGTTGCGGCGTTGACGCTGGAAGGGGCGATTGCGGGATGGGCGATCTTGCTGTGCCTAGCGATTCTATCGGTCGCGCGTGCGTCATGTTCGGCCAGCTACAAGGATGTATTGGCGCGCACTATCGCCAGCGGCACGCGCGGTACGGTTTCGGGAGCAGCGGGGACGGTCGGGGCGGCGTTGGTCTTCGGGTTTGCCCTACTCTTGAGTTTAGGCATCATTCCACAGGAAATCGGTACGATTTCAGCGGCGATTGCCCTTGCCGGTGCGTTGTGGATCATCGCGGCGGTCGTTTTCGCCGGGTTGGATGAGCCGCGCGATGCTGATGCAGGCAATGCTTTTGAGGCCGCATCTGATCTGTTGGAGCCGCTGCGCTCTGACCGGGAATTTCGGCAATATATTATCGTTCGCGGTTTGTTAATCGCCACTGCGCTTGCACCGCCGTTTATCGTGATGCTGAGCAATCAGGATAGCGTTGGGGGCTTGGGTAATCTTGGCTTGCTGTTGTTGGCATCCTCGGCGGCGTCGATATTATCGTCCTATGTATGGGGGCGGTTATCTGACCGGTCCAGCCGCCTCACGCTTGCCTATTCGGCGGGGATTGCATCGGTGGCGCTGGGCGGGGCCGCATTGTCGGGCATATTGACCGGCGGTTTGGGCGGGGCGTTTACCGCCGCCGCCACGGTCTTCGCTGCACAGATCGCCTATGAGGGTGTACGTGCGGGGCGCAAAACGCATCTGACCGATATGGATACAAAAGGCGGGAAAGCGGTCTATACGGCGCTGTCTAATACTTTGATTGGTGTCCTGTTGTTGTTTGGCGGCGGATTTGGCGTGCTGGCCGATATGGCGGGACCGGCGGTGGTACTGGCCGTATTTTCGGCCATGAGCGCGGTTGCGGTTGTCGCGGCCTACTCTCTGAGCGAAGTTCAGCAGCCCTGAGAACTCTCGCCCTTCAGCACTGCAACCGCCTCGGCCACGTCGATAGTGCCGTCATAGATGGCGCGCCCTGAAATAGCGCCTTCGAGCGGCGCACCGCAATCGCGCAGCGCGCGTAGATCGGCGAGCGACGAGACGCCGCCCGATGCGATGACGGGGGTGGAGATGGCGTTGGCAAGGGCGGCGGTGGCCTCCACGTTCGGTCCCTCCATCGCGCCGTCCTGATCGATATCGGTGAAGATAATTGCGGCCACCCCGGCATCCTCGAATCGTTTCGCGAGGTCGAGTGCAGTCATGTCCGTTGTCTCGGCCCAGCCCTCGACCGCGACACGTCCGCCGCGTGCATCGATTCCAACGGCAATCTTTCCGGGATGCCTGCGTGCCGATTCGCGTACAAATTCGGGGTCCCTTGCTGCAACTGTACCAAGTACGACACGCGCGATGCCGCGTTCCAGCCACAGGTCGACCGTTTCTGCGTCTCGGACGCCGCCACCGAGTTGAACCGGAAGGGAAATTCCGTGTACAATATTTGTAACGGCGTCGTCATTGACTGGCGCACCTTTGAATGCACCGTTGAGATCGACCAGATGAAGCCAACCGGCCCCCGCTTTTTCAAATGCTTTAGCCTGTGCGACGGGGTCGGCATTATATATCGTTGCCGCATCCATATCGCCGCGCAGCAGGCGCACGCAGGAACCGTCTTTCAGATCGATGGCGGGGTAGAAGGTCATCATGGCATGGGCCTCCGGGGGCAGTCGTGAAGCGATGGTCGTTTTTGGGCGCGCTATGCGTGTTTATCGCGCTGCTGGCAAGTCCGGGCAGCAGTATCGAGCCGAACCTCTGGCAAATCGTGCCGATTTCGATGCATGAGGCCGTGCCCCGTGCCAAGCCTGACCGTAATAAGACGATGCCCGAAGGCGTCGAGGTGGTGCGCCAATGTTCGGCCTCAACGATGCTGATGCGCGTCATTCCTAAGACCGATATCCGCGTCTATTATGCTCGTTACTCACAGAGTGCGTTTGCAGAGATGGTCAGGGCGGGCTGCACCCGTATTCAGCGGGGGTGCAATACCTGCTCGGTACAGTATACCGGTTGTACCGCTGGCGAGCGTGCAGCCTGTCATACTACCCAATGCCTCGAACGAGTGTGTCAAAAGCGGATGATCTGTACCGCCAAGCAATGCACGGCGCAGGCGACAAGCGCGCCTCCCTGCAAGGCCCGCTTCGCGCGACAGGCATGTTTGGATCCCCTCGACACAAAGGGTCAATCGCGCGAATAATCGTCTCTATAGCGATTTGCGCAAATGGCTATAGTGGATCGTTTCCAACGAAACGATAGGGGAGATTTGCGATGGATATGGGTTTGGATGGCGCGCGTGTGGTCATCACGGCGGGTGCGGCGGGTATCGGGCGAGAGATTGCGCGGGCCTTTCGAGGCGAAGGCGCGCAGGTCGCCGTCTGTGATATTGATGCCGAAGCGGTGGCCGGGATCGGGGATGATAGCATCCATGCAGAAATCTGTGATGTGAGCGACCGTGCGGCGCTGACGGCGTTCATCGCCGGGGCGGCAGAACGGATGGGCGGGATAGATTGTCTTGTCAATAATGCGGGGACGGCGGGGCCGACCGCGAAAGTTGAAGATATTGATCCGGGCGACTGGGATGATTGTCTCAATATCTGTTTGACCGCACAGTTCACGGGGGTGCAGGCGGCGCTACCGTTCTTACGGGACAGCGATAATGCTTCGATTATCAATCTGTCATCGGCGGCGGGAAGGCTAGGCTTTGCGATGCGCACGCCTTATGCGGCGGCGAAATGGGGGGTGATAGGCTTCACCAAATCTCTGTCCGTTGAGTTGGGGCCGGAAGGCATCCGCGCGAATGCCATTCTGCCGGGGCTAGTAGCGGGAGATCGCATCCGCCGGGTGATTGAGGCCAAGGCACAGCGGCAGGGCAGGGCGTTTGCCGAGGCCGAGGCCGATGCCCTCGCGCTGACGGGGATGCGGTCCTATGTGACGCAGCAGCAGATTGCAGATCAGATCGTATTTCTGGCTAGCGAACGTGGACGCACCATTTCTGGCCAAGCTGTATCGGTGTGTGCGGACACGCAGGCATTACTTTGAAATCCCAGCCTGATCTGTCTTTCGAGAATGCATATGACGGCATCATTTGCGGCGTGGATGTGGTGGGGCGGGGGCCGATGGCGGGGCCGTTGGTTGCCGCTGCGGTGGTGCTGGATCAGGCCGCAATACCAGAGGGTATTCGCGACTCCAAGGCGCTGACTAAAAAGCGGCTCGGCGTTATTGCCCCGTTAATCCGCGAAGTAGCGGCTTTCGGGATCGGATCGGTTTCGGCTGCGGAGTTGGATGCTATCGGCCTGACCGCCGCGAACGATCTGGCGATGGTGCGTGCTGTTGCCGCCTTGCCGGTACGTCCAACTCTTGCGCTTACGGATGGAAAACGGGTGCCGAAGGGGATGCCGTGTTCGGTTCAAGCGATCATAAAGGGTGACGCGAAATCCCTGAGCATCGCCGCCGCCTCGATCGTGGCGAAGGTGCATCGGGATGCGATCATGCGTGATCTGGCGCTCGTTCATCCCGGATATGGCTGGGAAACCAATGCCGGATATCCGACTTTGGCCCATCGCAATGCGTTGAAAACTCTGGGGATAACGCGCGAACATCGCCGGTCTTTCGCTCCTGTTGCAAGGTATTACATTAACAAAATAGACTAGAGTCCTGAATCATATCATTTTTTTGTTGACCGTTCGGTAGCTTGCGTTCATCTTCATGCGCAACATCACTCGAACGAGGCAAACCTATGACTATAAAACAAAAACAGCGTTCAGCCTCTAAGAAGTCTATATCCCTGCCTGTGGATAGTATCATTATCGACGATTGTATCGAGGCGATGAACCGTTTGCCGGAAAAGTCGGTCGATCTGATCTTTGCCGACCCGCCCTATAACCTTCAGCTTGGTGGTGAGTTGCGCCGTCCGAATGAAAGCGTCGTTGATGGCGTCACCGAGAAATGGGACCAGTTCGGCGGCTTCGATGCTTATGATAACTTCAGTAAAGCTTGGCTGCGCGCGGCGCGGCGGGTGCTGAAGGATGACGGCGCATTGTGGGTGATTGGTAGCTATCACAACATCTTCCGCGTTGGGGCGCAGTTGCAGGATCTCGATTTCTGGATCTTAAATGACATCGTCTGGCGTAAGACGAACCCGATGCCGAACTTTCGCGGCAAGCGGTTCACCAATGCCCATGAGACGCTGATCTGGTGCGCGAAGTCGCCCGATGCACGCTATACCTTCAATTACGAGGCGATGAAGGCGCTGAATGAAGACCTTCAGATGCGCTCTGATTGGGTATTACCGATCTGTACCGGCAACGAGCGGATTAAGGATGAGAACGGCAAGAAGGCGCATCCGACGCAAAAGCCCGAAGCCCTGTTGCACCGTTTGCTCTTGGCCACGACGAAACCCGGCGATGTGGTCCTCGACCCGTTCTTCGGGGTGGGCAGTACAGGCGCGGTCGCCAAGCGTATGGGCCGCCGGTATATCGGGATCGAGCGGGAGAAAAGCTATGCGGCGGTTGCCGAAAAACGCCTCGCCGATATCGCCCCTTATGATACGAGCGCACGGGCCTTCACGATGCCCCGCCGCGCCGCGCCGCGCGTACCCTTTGGTACGCTGGTCGAGCGGTCGATGATCGCGCCGGGTACGACCCTTCATTCTGCAAACCGCCGTCATTCCGCAATGGTGCGAGCCGATGGCACGCTGGAAGCCGGTAAGGATGCCGGATCAATCCACCGTATGGGCGCTATCGTGCAAGGGGCTGAAGCCTGTAATGGTTGGACTTTTTGGCACCTAGAGACAGATGCGGGGTTGGCTCCTATTGATACGCTGCGTCAGGTGATCCGTGAGGAAATGGCTGCGGCGGCGTGATTTACAGCGAATTGCGATGATCTTGAATCACGAGGCGTCATGTTTTGCGCGAAACATGGCTCAGATTTATCGCAAATGGCTATAATTGAGCCAATATCACACAGAATAAAGCCCGCTGCGTGAGTTGCGGGCTTTATACCAACGGCCCTATTCGGTGACTGTTTTGGTCCATTCTCTCGCGACGATTGACTGGATGCGTGGTTTGTCTTTTGCGAAGAAGTTCCATGCATCGCAGCAGGCGTTGAGGATGTCTTCGTATGTGTCGAAGACGGAGATGGCGAGCTTGTTGCTGCGCAGATAAGCCCAGACGTTTTCCATGGAGTTGAGTTCTGGCGAGTACGGCGGAAGCTTCAGCAAGGTGATGTTGGAGGGAACGTCGAGAGCCTCCGGCTTGTGCCACCCGGCTCCATCGACGACGAGAATGGCATGGCTGCCTGTGGCGACGGCTTTGGCGATTTCCAGAAGGTGGAGGTTCATGGC
>CALFVD010000047.1 GCA_937928005.1 uncultured Neomegalonema sp.
AGACTGACGCGCCGCCTCCCCACCGAAAGAAACGACATTCGTAGCCTTGGCAACTGGTGTTGGCGGCATCCAACGCGCCACCATGTCAGCCGCATCGGCATCGTTAAGCAGGTCCGCAGCCTTCCGTAAGAGCGTCTCATCCGAAATCGATTCCGGGTCTAATTGGTTCAAAGTATCTTTCACGATATCACTATCGGGAACATCGCGCAGCAGGAGCAGCAAGGCACGGAAACTGCCTGTCATCGCCGGATTACGCTTTGTGAGGTCGACAAGGGATTGGAGCTCGTCGCGAATATTAGTTTGCGTCATCGTTGCATCCCGAATCTGTCCACATCAAACGTCCACAAGGGTGTAGTTATGCAAGGCATGGCTCGCAATGTCTGGTCACATTGCCGCAATTTGTTTGTGGCCACACTGTAAATCGAATCGCGGATAGTGTATCTGCCGAAATAGACGAGGATACATAACATGCGCATTGCGATTCTGACCGGGGCCGGGTTATCAGCGGAATCGGGGCTGGGGACGTTTCGTGACAAAGACGGCCTTTGGACGAAATTCGACCTGAAGGAAGTGGCGACGCCCGAAGGGTATGCGCGTGATCCGGTACAGGTGTTGGATTTCTATAACATGCGGCGCCGTAATGCGGGCGATGCCGACCCCAATGCGGCGCATCAGGCGCTGGCGCGGCTGGCGACGAGCGGGCGGCATGACGTGACCATCATCACGCAGAATATCGACGACCTACATGAGCGGGGCGGTGCCTCTGACATAAACCATATCCATGGTAGTCTGTTCGAGGCGCTTTGTGCCGATTGCGGGCATGTCTGGCCGCACCGCGAAGATATGAGTATCGAGGATGCCTGCCCCGCCTGCGAGATGGTCGGCACGGTGCGCCCAAATATCGTGTGGTTCGGGGAAATCCCGTACAATATGGATGAAGCGGTTGCGGCCATTGATGCTTGCGAGCTGTTCGTATCCATCGGGACCAGCGGTACGGTCTATCCGGCAGCGGGTTTTGTGGATATCGCCGATGAGGCCGGGGCGCGAACGCTAGAACTCAACCTCGAAGCCTCGGGCGGCATCTTCGGCGAGGTCCGCGAGGGACCGGCGAGCAGCGTGGTGCCGGGATGGGTGGCGAACGTATTGTCAGGAAATGGGTGACTGGCTCGTCTCGATTGCGGGTACGGAGATCGGGGCGCGGTTGGCGCTGGGGCTGGCGCTGTTTTCGGCCTTGGCCCATGCGGTGTTCGGGGCGATCAACAAGGGTGGGGTTGATCCTTTTCTGAACCGAGGGGCGATCAATCTTTGGTATGGGGCGATTGCGGCGCCGTTTGCGCTGTTCGTGCTGCCTTTGCCAACGCCCCACTTATGGTTTTGGTTGGGCATCAGCTTCGTGGTGCATATCGTCTACGAATATCTACAGGCATCCTCCTTCGCGAAAGGCGATTTCACGCTCGTCTATCCCATCGCACGGGGGACGGGACCACTGGTCGCGCTGGTGCTGGCCGCCATCGTCTTCGGCGAGCGGTTCTCGGCGTGGCAATGGGCGGGGGGCGCGATGCTATCGCTGGCAATCATGGGTTTTGCGGTAGCCAATATCCGTAGTGCAATCCGGGCGGGTGCGGCTCCGGGCAGTCTTGGCCCGGCGATACGGGTGGCGGTGGCGACGGGGGTGATGCTGGCCGCCTATACCGCCGTGGATGCCTATGGGATCAGGCAGGCGACGAACCCGTTCACGTTCCTCGCGTGGTTCTTCGCGCTGGGGATGGTCGGCTTTCCGTTTGTTGCCTTGGCGAAATGGCGCGCGATGCCGGTGAAGCCGCCGCTGCGCCCATTAGTGATGCGTGGATTCGTCGGGGCGTTGGTGGCGCTGATGAGCTTTGCCTCTGTGATGATCGCCACACGGATCGACAGCGTGGGACAAACGGCGGCTTTGCGCGAGACATCCATCGTCTTCGCGACCGCCATCGGCGTGGTGGTGTTTCGCGAACGGATCGACATGACACGACTCGCATTGATCGCCTGTATCGCCGCCGGGGCTGTGTTGGTCGAAGTCGGATAGCCTTTCATCTGGAATACGCGCCCGGCAACGGGTAGGACGATGCGGAAAGTGAACCCATTCTCATGTCGCTCGCATGAGAGGCGGTAACGACCGCGAAGGAGCCGCCCATGTCCCTCAACGCCTTTGGCCACCTGTTCCGCGTCACCACTTGGGGCGAGAGCCATGGCCCTGCGCTTGGCTGTGTCATTGATGGGTGCCCCCCCGGTGTGACGGTGGATGAAGCGTCGATCCAGCAATGGCTGGACTTGCGCAAACCGGGGACGAGCAAATACGTGACTCAACGGCGCGAACCGGATGCGGTCGAAATCCTGTCGGGCGTCTTCGAGGGGGTGACGACCGGGACGCCGATATCCTTGATGATCCGCAATGCGGACCAACGGTCGAAGGATTACGGGGATATCAAAGATAAGTTTCGCCCCGGCCATGCCGATTACGCCTATTTCACGAAATACGGTATTCGCGATTATCGCGGCGGTGGGCGGTCTTCAGCGCGTGAGACGGCGGCGCGGGTGGCCGCTGGCGGGGTCGCGCGGGCTGTTCTCGGCGATATGTTGCCCGGTCTTAGCGTGCGCGGGGCGATGGTTCAGATGGGGGATCGGGTCATTGACCGGACCGCATGGGATTGGGACGAGGTGGCGCGCAATCCGTTCTGGACGCCGGATGCGCAGGCAGCAGAGGATTGGGCCGAGTATCTGGATGGGTTGCGCAAGGCGGGCGACAGTGTGGGGGCGGTGATCGAAATCGTGGCGTCTGGCGTACCCGCTGGTCTGGGCGCGCCGATCTATGGCAAGATCGATACGGATCTGGCCGCCGCAATGATGTCGATCAATGCAGTCAAGGGCGTGGAAATCGGTGACGGCTTTGCCGCCGCCGCCCTGACCGGCTCGGCCAATGCGGATGAGATGCGGATGGGGCCGGAGGGACCGGAGTTTTCATCCAACCATGCGGGCGGCGTGCTGGGTGGTATCAGCACGGGGCAGGAGATCGTGCTACGCTTTGCGGTGAAGCCAACCTCCTCGATCCTGACCCCACGCGCGACCGTTGACCGCTTTGGCAAGGATGCGGAGATCGTCACCAAGGGCCGCCATGACCCTTGTGTCGGTATCCGCGCCGTACCGGTGGGCGAGGCGATGATGGCCTGTATCGTGCTCGACCATGTACTGCTGCACCGAGGGCAAGTGGGCGAGAACCGGGGCGTTATCGGTCAGGTATAATTGCCCTTCGCGCGTTCCTTGGTCGGATCGAAATGGGCGAAGCGAACAACCTCCGAAGGGAGGCGTTTCTGGTGGCCGTCGAGTTGGCCGATTTCGAGTTTTGTGCCGATCTCGGAAACGGTAGTGTCGACTCGCGCCAATGCGATGACCTTGCCCAAGATGGGCGATTTTACCGCCGAGGTGACGACACCGACCTGCGCCTTGCCAAGCCGTACGCAATCGCCATGGGCGGGGACATTGCCGCCCTCTACATCGAGTCCCACCAGCTTGTCGCGGGGGTTAGCCTTGCGCCGTTCGATAGCGGCACGACCGATGAAGTCGTCTTCTTGGGTCTTGAGCGGCACGGTGAAGCCAATGCCCGCCTCGAAGGGATCGGTCGTATCGTCGAAATCGTAGCCCGCGAAGATCAGCCCCGCCTCGATGCGTAGCATGTCGAGCGCCTCCAACCCGCAAGGGATAAGGCCGTGTTCCTGCCCCGCTTCCCACACCGCGTCGAACACTTCTGTCGCGTCTTTAGGGTGGCAAAAGACCTCGTAACCCAACTCACCCGTATAGCCGGTGCGCGAGACAACGACGGGGGTGCCATGCAAACCGCCGATGCGGGCGGGGGCGAAGCGGAACCATTCGAGTTCGCCCATGGTCGGCTGGTCTGGGTTGGTCCAGAACACCGCCTCCATGATCGCGCGGCTGTTCGGTCCCTGCACGGCGATGTTGTGGAGTTGGTCGGTGGAGGAGCGCACCCATGCTTGTAACCCGTGTTTTTCCGCCTGTTCGCGCAGCCAGAGGCCGGAGGTATCGTTGCCACCGATCCAGCGAAACAAGTCGTCACCGAGGCGGAAGACCGTGCCGTCGTCGATCATGCCGCCATGCTCGTAACACATGGCGGTGTAGACCACGCCACCAACGGCCAGCTTCTTCATGTTGCGGGTGACGCACATTTGCAGCAGTTTTTCAGCATCCGGCCCCGTCACCTCGTATTTGCGCAGGGGCGACAGGTCCATGACGACGGCCTTTTCACGGGCCGCCCAGTATTCGGCAATGGCTCCATGGGCATTCATCTTGTTGGCCAGCCAGTAGCCGTTATATTCCACGAAATCGCGGGTATGGCGCGCGAAACAGTCGTGGAAGCCGGTTTTGTTGGTCTCTTTCAAGTCAGCCTCCACGCTGGCGCGCCAGCCGAATGATCGTTTGAAATCCTCGCCCTCGCCATAGACCCGCACCTGAATATCGGTGGGGTCCCAGCCATTCGTCGCGTCGATATCCGACGGACAGGCGGTCGAGACGCAGACGAGATCGTCGAGCGCCTGTAGCAACAGATAGTCGCCGGGTCGCGTCCACGGGTCGTCATTGCTGATCTGGTGATGATCGTCCAGCGCGGTGTTGAAGAAGAAGTTGAGCGCGGGCCAGCTTGCACGGGGCATGAGGCCGAATTGGGCCGTGGTCGCGTTGATATTGTCGGTGCAATTAACGTGGCCGGGATAGCCGACATCCTCGTAATAGCGCGCGGTACAGGCCGAGCCAAAAGTGTCGTGACGGCCCACGCTGTCCTGCATGACCTCGACCAGCGGTTCCTGATCCACGGTCCAGTATTTTGAGTGTAGGCCGGGCATGGGGTAGACGCTGCCCATCAGGCTGCGGGTGGTGGTCGGGTCGATCTCATGCTCGATCCCGGCGTCCAGCTTGCGTTGGCTGAAGGCTTGGAAATCCGAACATTCGCGGCCCTGCACGTCAAGGATCTGTATCCATTGGCCCTTTTTCACCCGATAGGCATGGGCGCGGCCCGGCTCGATATTCACATCCATCAGTGGATCGGCCAGCGGGTCCGGCGGGGCAAGCCGGGCCTTGCGGTTCGAGCGGGTGGCGCGGCGGATATAGACGGTCAACTCGGTGGGCGTGTTCTGGTCATGGGGTGACATCGGCGTACCGGTGGTCCCGATAAGAAGCGTGCCGCTCGTGCTGGCCGTCAGCGTTTCCATGTCTCCCGCGCGGGAGCCACCATCGAAAAGGCGGATCGCCTTTGCGCGGCCAAGATCGAGACCATGCGCGTCGAGGGTGGCGCGCATCCGGCGGGCCGAGGCATCGCCGGTCGTTAGCAGGTGATGCAGGCCGGTTGGGTCAGTGGATGCGGCCCTGCCGAGCGCGCCGGTATCCGCCTTGCCCTTGGTATCGAAGAACACGAGTTCGGCGGGTTGCAGCCCTTCGCGATCAAGCACCGTGATCTCATCGCCCGCATCAATGCCGACCACCAACGAGCCGAGGGCGGGAATGGGGTGGCGCTCGACATTATCAGGCAAGATCGGCAGGCCGGGGATGATGACGCCGCCGCGTTGTAATGGTCGCTCGAATGTCTCCATGACGCCCATCATGTTTCTCCTAAGCTCATGGCGAGTACCTGACCAATCTGACTCAGGGGGCGACCACTTTCTGCGCGCCAGATATTGAAGGCATCCTGCGCCGCGCGCATTCCCTTTTTCGACGTAGGAGCCTTGTCCACCACGCCCTCCCGCACCAACGCGGCCCCGACATCTTTGGTGAAGACGATGCTATCGACGCCCATTTGGCGCAAAGCGTATCCGCCCGTCGCGCCGCCAAGACGCGATCCACGTTGCTTGATCAGGTCGAGCAATCCGACGAAATCCTCGCTTGGCCATTCACCGAAGAACCGCCCTACTGTGCCATGATCCTGCGCAAGCACGCGCAGAAAGACCGCATTGTCGCGCACAGAGAGGATCTTTGCGCCTTGCCGAATGATCCGCACATCGCCAAGCAGGCGGTCGAGGTTGTCATCGGACATCATCGCCATGCGAGCAGTATCGAAGCCTTCATACGCTTCTTCGATACCATCCCACTTGTTCTCGACCACTTGCCAGTTGAGGCCAGTGGCGAAGATTACGCGCGACATCATCGACAGCCAGCGATGATCGGGAATTGCCGCCAGTTCATCGGCTGTTTTCGGTGTGAACAGCATCGCTTCGAGCGCCGCCGCCCCGCCCTTTCGCTTGGCGGCACGGTCGAATATCGCCTGAAAGGGCGATAGGGTCATCATCACGCGACTCCCAATTGCCGCTTGCGCTCCGCCGCCCATGATCCGATCAGGCGGTCGGCGATGATGCCCAGCGCGGCGATGAAGAACCCGGCGAGGATGCCGCGTCCGAAATCTTGGGTCGAGATGGAGCGGACGACTTCCTGACCCAAATCGGTCGAGCCGATGAGGGCGGTAATCGCGGTCATGGCCAGCGCCATCATAATCGTCTGGTTCAGGCCCAGCATGATTTCAGGCAGGGCAACGGGCAGTTCAACCTTGAATAGACGTTGCCATTTCGTCGCGCCATTCGCGATGCCCGCCTCGATGGTGACAGGTGGAATGCGCTTGAGGCCGAGATACGTGTAGCGGATTGCGGGGACTGTGGCATAGGGCAGGATTGCGAAGATATTCGCAAAATCGCCGATGCGGAACAACATGATAGCCGGTATCAGGTAGATGAAGCTAGGGAAGGTCTGGAGCGTATCACAGATCGGCATGATGATGTTCGCCACCCGCTCCGACCGTGCCGCCCAGACACCGAGGGGTACGCCGATGATCACGCAGAGCGCGGCGGCGATAAGAACGAGATAAGTCGTCTTCATCGTCTCGACCCAGAAACCCGTGAGGATAAAGCTGAACATCAGCGCGAGGCACAGTAGCAGGACGGGCTTCCCGCCCAACCGCCATGCGGCCAGCCCGATAACGCCAACGAAGACGGGCCATGGTAGCCACAGGAAGAAATCGCGGACGGGCAGGAGAATCCAGATCGTCACCCAATCGCGGATCGGGTTGATATAATCGAAGGCGACGACGTTAAAGTCTCGGATCGCCTGATCCATATGCCGCGCCAGCAGCTTTGCGTCGAAAAGCACGGTTTTCGCATCGCCCGTTCCCATGACGAATTTCGAGGGTGGAATCTTCACCCAGCGGAAGAATTCGGCGGCGATATAGCTGACCACAAGAACAACGATGAACAGCAGGAGGTGCTTGTGCCGTTGCACCCATGTCTTACCGGCGGCGAAATGGTCGGTTTCCTTGTAGGCATAGGCCTGTGTCAGACGGTCGAGAACGATGGCAATCAGCGAGATGGCGATACCCTGCTCGATGGCGACACCGAGGCGAAGCTGTTGCAGGGAGTAAAGCAGCTTGTGGCCGAGGCCCGTGGCCCCGGCGATGGAGGCGATGACGACCATCGCGAGGGTTTGCATCACCACCTGATTAAGTCCGAGCATCAAGGTGCGCTTCGAGGAAGGCAGCGCGACTTTCCACAGGAGTTGGCGTTTGGTGCAGCCCGACATCTGCCCCGCTTCGATGATATCGGGCGAGACGGTCTGGAGACCGAGGATCGTGCAGCGGGCCATGGGAGGCATCGCGAAGATCACCGTGGCGATGAGGGCGGTGACGGGACCAAAGGCGAAAAGGGCGGCAACAGGGGCAAGGTAGGCCATATGCGGCGTGGCCTGCATCAGATCGAACATCGGCGAGATGATGCGCGAGGCGGTCTTTGAGCGTGTGACCCAGATGCCCAATGCGATGCCGAGGACCGTGGCCATAGGCACGGCGACGATGACGATGGTCATCGTCTTCATCGAATCCTTCCACAGATTGAAGGTCGCCAGATAGATCATGGTCAAGGCGCAGAAGATCGCCAGCCGCACACCCCCGACCCAATGGGCAAAGATGACAACACCGGCGGCGACGGCGACCCACGGCAAGGGGCCGAGGCCGATACCCTTAAAGCCCCGATAGAGCAGGTATTCGGCCCATTTCACAGGCGCTTTCAGCGCCGCGCCGATGCTGCGCGTGATGTCTTTGAACTCGACGCCGAAAATGGTCGCCTCGCTCTTGAGCCAGTTGATGAAGTCGGTGATCCATTGCGCCGCAGGGATTTCCCATGCCTTGGGCCAGCGGGTTGCGCCATCCCAAACGAGGGACAAGAGGACGCCCGCGACGATGATTGCCGCAAACTGCGCCCAGAGCGGGATTGCGGCGAGGCTAAACCCTTCGCCATCCGGGCGGGTGGAGGAGGCGGTGGCTTCGGTCATGCCGATCCCTCCGATACGGAGGAAAGTTCTCCCCCATGAAGGGGGAGGGAGCAGACAGGAGCCATGTCGTCGGTGAAGGTCATGCCGCCCTCGCACCAAAGATAGAGGTGGCGACGGTGTGACGGTCGATAGAGCCAACGATGGCGTTGCTGGCCTCATCGACGACAGCGACGGGCTGTTCAGAGGTCAACACCTGCTCGGCCACAGTGCCGATCTTGGCGGTCATGGGCACCTGACCCGTGGCAGCATCGGTCGCGGGCTGCATGATCGCGCCGACGGAGACAATACGCTCACGCGGGGCGTTCTTGGCGAATTCGGCGACGTAATCGTCGGCGGGATTCAGCACCAACTCTTCAGGGGTGGCAAGCTGAACCATGCGCCCGTCCTTCATGATTCCGATACGGTCGGCGAGTTTGGTCGCCTCCTCGAAATCATGGGTGATGAAAACGATGGTCTTGTGCAGCATGGATTGTAGACGGATGAATTCGTCCTGCATTTCCGCGCGGATCAGGGGATCAAGGGCGCTGAACGGCTCATCAAGGAACCAGATATCCGGCTCGATAGCGAGGCTACGGGCGATGCCGACGCGCTGTTGCTGACCACCCGATAATTCGCGCGGGAAGTAGGATTCGCGACCACCGAGGCCGACAAGATCAATCATATGCTTGGCGCGCTTGATGCGCTCATCCTTGGCGATGCCCTG
>CALFVD010000048.1 GCA_937928005.1 uncultured Neomegalonema sp.
CCCCCAAAATTTGCCGCCATCCGGCGCAGCATCGCGATATTTGTGCCCCATTCATGGGCCGCGACGATCACCCGCTTTCCCGCCAGCGGCAGCCGCGCGACCAGCGCCTCCCACGGTGTGCTAGTGTTCGGGGCAAGCCCCGTCTGCGCCGCCGCCCCCCCGATCAGCGCCGCCACTGCCTCGCGCACACCATCCAGTTCCTCGGCCACCTCCAGCATCGCCCGCGCCTCGCCAATCTCGGCTTCCCGCGTCAGATGCGCCACCATGCGCGCCGCGACGGATGGATCACTCAGCCCATGACCACAGGCATTCAGATAGATCGTCATGGCATCCCCCAGCATTCAAACGACGATGGACAAGCAGCATATCACCCGCTAAACGAACTTCCGTTGGCGACGTGGCGGAGTGGTTACGCAGCGGATTGCAAATTCGTCCACCCCGGTTCGATTCCGGGCGTCGCCTCCATCTTCCTTTCAGCATTGACCGGCCCGCCCGTCCAGTATTCCCTGCTCACAATCGGAGAGGGATATGATGAAGCACGTAAAGATCGACCGCGCCAAACGCCTGCGCGATGATGCGAAGACCGGCCATAACCGCTGGCACCCTGACATTCCCCCTGCCATCGAAACCGCCCCCGGCGAGGTCGTGCGGCTAGAAACACGCGACGCCTCCGATGGACAGATTCGCCCCGGCATGACTGTCGCTGATTTGGATAGCCTCGATACAAAGGTCGCCCACCCGATCACAGGTCCGGTCCACGTTACGGGTGCGAAACCCGGCGATCTACTGGAGGTCGAGTTCGTGGATATCATCCCCGAATCCCATGGCTGGACCCGCATTCGTGCGGGCGCAGGCTTTCTGAGGGATGACTTCCATGACCCCTTCCTTGCCCATTGGACCCTCGCCGATAGCTGGGCGCGCTCAGCGGAGATACCCGGCATACGCATCCCCGAAGCCAGCTTCATGGGCACAGCGGGGGTCGCCCCCTCCCACGCGCAACTCGCCGAATGGACCGCCCGCGAAGCCGCCGCCGCCATGCGCGGCGACCTTGTCCAGCCGCCTGACTCGCAGGATGCCGTCCCCACAACAGGCCCGGTCGCAACCCACGGCTTGCGCACCGTTCCCCCGCGCGAGAATGGTGGCAATCTCGATATTCGTCACCTGACGAAAGGCGCACGACTATTCCTGCCCGTCGCAGTCGAAGGCGCGCTCTTCTCCACGGGAGACGCCCATTACGCGCAGGGCGATTCGGAATGCTGCGTTACCGCCATCGAGATGGGCGCGACCGTCGATCTACGTTTCAAGATACACAAAGGCCGTGCCAAAGCCGAAGACATCCGCTGGCCCCGTTTCGCCCATACCAATTTCGTCGATGCCGCATGGCGAGGCGGCGGTTTTGTTGCCACTACGGGGATGCCCGTCGAGCAAGACGGCTCAAACCGAGGCGAAGACACCACCCTCGCCGCCCGTAATGCCCTGCGCGCCATGATCGACCTTCTCGCCTATCGTGGCTGGTCGCGCGAGCAGGCCTACGCCATATGCTCCGTCGCCGCCGATCTACGCATCAGCAGCAACGTCAACGCCCCCAATACCGTTGTCTCCTGCCTCATCCCTAATGCGATATTCGAGACTTGAAAGGCTCCGACCATGAAAATCACCCGCATTTCCACCCATCAAGTCGATCTTCCGATGAAAGAAGGGGCGTATAGCTGGGGCGGTCAGTCCTTTGCCGCCTTCGACACCACGGTCGTGATTGTCGAGACGGATGCGGGCATCACAGGATATGGCGAAAGCTGCCCCCTCGGCCCCGCCTACCTGCCTGCCTATGCCCAAGGGGTGCGCAGCGGAATCGAGACCCTCGCCCCCGCTCTCATCGGCGCGGACCCCCGCCAGACCGATGCGATGTACGCCCTGATGGATCGCAACCTGCGCGGCCATCCTTACATAAAATCCGCCCTCGACATGGCCTTCTGGGATATCTTGGGCAAGTCCGTCGATCTCCCTTGCTACATGCTGCTCGGCGGCCTGCTGAACCCGCGCGTCAAACTCTTCAAGGTTCTCTCTCGCCAAGACCCCGACGCGATGGTCGCCCGCCTGCGCGAATATCAGGCGCAAGGCTTCCGCAAGTACCAGATCAAAGTCGGCGATAATGCGGATACCGATATCGAGCGGATCGAATCCATCCTCGCCGCCCGCGCGCCGGGTAACATCTTCGCCGCCGATGCCAACACGACATGGGCCATGCACGACGCCATGCGCGTCGTCGGCGCAACCAAGGGCATGGATTACTACCTCGAACAGCCCTGCTTGACCTACGAAGAATGCCTGTCAATCCGCCAGCACGCGACCCAACCCATGATCCTCGACGAATGCATGGACAGCGTGGACATGCTGATCCGGGGCCGCAATGACTCGGCGATGGATCAGGTCAACCTCAAGATCAACCGCCTCGGCGGCCTGACCAAGGCCCGCCAATTCCGCGACCTCTGCGTCAGTTTCGGCATCTACATGACCATCGAGGATTCATGGGGCGGCGAAATCGCCACCGCCGCCATCGCCCACCTCGCGCACTCGACCCCCGAAGCGATGCACTCCCAATCCTCAGCCTTCCATGAGTATACCGATCTAGTAATTGCGGACGGCGGCCCGAAGATTTCGGACGGCACCATGTCGGCGGCAAACGCGCCAGGACTGGGCGTCACGCCGAGAATGGATGTGCTGGGCGATGCGGTTTTTTCGACGGGATGAAAATGGGATGAAGCTGAATTGGACAGAAGGGCGTGTTTTCGTTGGTCTTGTCTCGTTTTGTAAAGACGGGGACATGAAGGAGATCCTTCCTCCGGAAGCAGAAGGAGCCGTTGGGTACCAAGCTGGTCTTGCGAGCAGTCCCGAGCAGTTCCAGTTGATGCTTCAGGCCGATCTGGCCTCGATAGGTCTTCGCCTAGTCGAGGTGGAGAACATCGAGGAGGTCGAAGCCATCGAAGATATCTACGACATCGACGAACATCTCGGCCAGAATGTCGAAGCATGGGAAACGGGAAAGACGACCGTTTGGGGCACGATCCACGTCTACCTTGATGATGGCGAAGCATAGAGAAGGGTGCCGTTAAATCGGTATCAAACCCCTTTCGCCCATACTAACGCTTTGATCGTGGGGCCATCCAGCGGGCAGGGCACATGTTACCATTGTTGAAGACGATCTTTTCGACTGACGAGATATCCATGCTCCAACGGGACGCCATCAAAGCATCGCGCGCCCGGCGACCAGACGTTCTGCGGTTGAAGGTTCTGGAACTCCGGGGCATTCAGAATATCCAGCAGGAGGCAGCCATAGCATTGCTGCGACTCCTTCAGGAAGGGCACCTACCCGAGGAAGATCGTTGGTCGATCCTTTGTGAGGTCGCGCAAGCCAATCGCGGCGATGTCGAAGTCGCTCAGATGCTAGGCGATAGCTTTCAGGCGGCAAGCGATATCGACGACCTGAACTCACCTCCGCCCGATGATGCCGACCATATGGATATCATCGCGAGCCTCTCCGATCTTACCAATGAATATGCCGGTAACGCTGAAGAGGAGCCGCTTCTGGAAAGCTTGGCAACCGCTGCGCGCATGATGGGGCGTCAATGCGATAAAACCGCTGAAAACGCCTATCGCCGGCTTATCGAAATCGACCCTGAGCGAAGCTCAAACCACTATAATCTGGGCCTTTTCTACAAGACGCGCGGACGATTTGAAGAAGGTCTTGTCGCAAATCAGACCGCCGCATCCTTGTCTCGAAAAGATGTCGAAAGCACGCAATGGAACCTCGGCATCTGTGCAACGGGCGCAGGAGAGGGGCAAATTGCCCTCGATGTCTGGAAACGGATGAAACAGAATATCGAAATGGGCCGGTTTGGGCTGCCGGAAGGCGGATACCCGTCATGCAAGGTAAAACTGGCGGAACGACCCCTTGCCGAACGGGATGCCGCATCCGACCACCCCGGAAATGAGGAAACGGTCTGGATCGAGCGGCTCAGCCCTTGTCACGGAATCATCCGAAGCGTTCTCTACCGGAACCTTGGTATCGATTACGGCGATGTCGTGCTTATTGACGGCGCACCGATCACTTATCACAAGTATGGTGATGTTGAAATTCCCGTCTTTCCGCACCTCGCAACACTATCGAGACAGGGTTACCGTATATACGATTTCGCAGGTGTCCAGTCAGAACGGGGCCAACTCGCTGATCTCAGTCGGGAGTTGGATGACGACACGATAATCTATTCCCATTCTGAGAGTTTCCGGGAACTCTGCTCCTGCTGCTGGCGCGATGACACCCTCAACCATGCAGATCATGACAACGTCGAGACCAATGTCGTATCGGGCCGGATCGCTGCATCACGGGACATCAACGCTGCGCAGCTTCTGAAAAGCCTCGATATTGCTGTTGAGCAAGCAGGCAATTGCCGAATCTACGTACCTGACCTTTGCGCAGATGCAGGTTTCGAACCCCGCGCGGCGGTGGAAGCTGGAAGACTGCGGCTGATTGCCAAGAATTCGGGCGCAATCCGAAAGCCATGAGCCTAGCATAAGGTCGCCGTGGCAGCTTCTACCCCCGCGCCCGCGCACCTTCGTCGCCCGCATCCGCGATCCGCGCCAGCGCCAGCGCGTCGGCCACTGCGCCTGTCGGGCGGTCATCGGCCTTCGCCTGCGCCAGCACCCGCGCGGTCGTGGTGCCGATCTCGCGCACCTTCATCCCGACCGCATAGGCATCGTAGGTGCCGCTCGCCTCCGCCGCGACATTGATGACGCCGCCCGCATTCACCAGATAATCGGGCGCGTACAGCTTGCCCGCTTCCCACAAAGCCGCATCCACGTCCGGCGTCGCAAGCTGGTTATTCGCAGCGCCACAGATGATCGTCACCGGCGCACTCTCGGCAAAATCGCGGGTCAACACGCCGCCCAGCGCACAGGGCGCAAAGACATCCATCTCCTCGAACGGCAAGCGCGTCGGATCGACGATCTGCGCCCCGAATTCCGATGCCGCACGCACAGTACGCGGCACATTAATATCAGCGACCAGCAATTCGGCCCCCGCCCCGTACAGCATCTCAGCCAGCTTCCAGCCCACCGAGCCAAGGCCCATCACGCCGACCCGCGTGCCGGTCAGGTCATCCGACCCCTTCGCCGCCTCAACGCTCGCCTTCAGCCCCAGAAACACGCCCTCCGCCGTATAGGGCGAGGGGTCGCCACTGGCCGATGCGCCCCAACTCGTGCCCGCCACATAGGGGGTCACATCACGCATTAGGTCGATATCGGCCACGGTCATCCCGACATCTTCAGCCCCGATATACCGCCCGTCCAGCCGGTCAATCGCCCGAGCAAAAGCTTGCAACGCCTCAGGCGAGCGCGCCGTCTTTGGATCACCAAGGATAACGGATTTCCCGCCCCCCAGATCAAGGCCCGCCAGCGCGTTCTTGTAGGTCATTCCCCGCGACAGGCGCAGCGCATCCTTGATCGCCGCCATCCCATTGTCATACGGCCAGCACCGCACACCACCCAAGCCCGGCCCCAGCACGGTCGAATGCACCGCAATCACCGCCCGCAGCCCCGACCGAGGGCAGGAAACGCAGACGACTTCCTCGTGATCGTCAAAATCAGGCATATCGAACATCAAGACTTCCTCACAGTTTGCGAGAGGATGACCCAAACAGGGTTAACAGGACGCTATTCTGTCCTGAAGACAAAAGAAAACCCCCGGATGTGGTGCATCCGAGGGTCAAGTGGAGGAGTGCAGATAAATTACAAGAGTCAGCCCGTTGTTTTGTCCGTCGGCTTGAACGTCAGCGAGACACCATTCAGACAATGCCGCTCACCAGTTGGCTTTGGCCCATCCTTGAAGACATGCCCAAGATGCCCGCCACAGCGGGCGCAATGCACCTCAGTACGTGGGTAGAACAGCTTATAGTCTGTGCTGGTCCCGATTTTCCCTTCCAGCGGTTCCCAGAAGCTAGGCCAACCGGTCGTGGAATCGTACTTCGTCTCCGACGAATACAACGGATTGTCGCACCCGGCGCAGTGATAGATACCATCAGCATAATTCTTATCGAGGGGGCTGGAGAACGGGCGTTCGGTCCCTTCCTCGCGCAGTACACGGTACTGCGCAGGCGTCAGGATCGCTTTCCACTCCTCAGGGGTCTTCGTTACCTCAAATTCTCCCTTGCGGGCAAAAGCGGGCATAGCGGCGGTAGCGGTTAAGGCAGCACCGGCAAGCAAAATAGAACGGCGCGTGGTCATGGCAAGCCTCCTGATACGTTTGATACGCATAATTTGGCGTCAGAAGCTTAACAGCGCAAGAAGGCACGCATCCCCTCACGCGATTGCGAACGGGGGTGACTGCCGTGAAATCAGCCTCGCCGCCACGCCCAGACCGCCGCCAACAGACCTGTCCCGCCGATTATCGCATAGACATCGGCCTGACTGGCACCATAACCCACCAACATCGCCGACATCCCTGCGGCTGCGACCATCGCCAACGCATCCACCGTATTCGAGCAGGCAACGAACCGCCCTCGCGCATCGGGCGGCGCGGCCAGTTGCAACACCACGTTCAACGGCGTCAGATATAGCCCTGCACAAGCCGCCAGCACCGCAAAGCACCCGATAATCGGCCATGCCAGCGGCTCGGTCAAAAACCCGCCAAAGGTGAGCAAATCGCCCGAAAAATCCACACCAGATCGATACAAAGCCGTCGCAGGCCACAGCGCCAATGATGCCAGCGCAATGCCCCCCGCCCCCCATGCCGCCATCGACACACGGGGCCGCTCACCAAATATCCGCGCACAGAGCAACGCCCCAACCGCTACCCCGATGGAAAACGTCGATAGCAGCAGGATGAATACCCCATTGTCCCCATGCAACCCCTCCAGCGCATAAGGCGGCAGCAGCGTCAGGAACGCGGCCCCCGTGAACCAGAACCATCCGATCCCAAGGATCGCACCAAAAGCTTCGGGCACCTTGCGCCCATCCATCACCACGCCCCACATCGCACGGGGAAACACCCAATCAATGGCGGGCGACGCGCCCAAGGGCGGTGCAGGCGGCGCGAACAGGCTCGCCACAAACCCGATGCAGGCAATGACAATCACGGCATCCGCAATAATCGTCACGCCACCCTCGATCAGCACCAGTTTTGCCCCCACGATCTGCCCGAATAAAATCGCCAGAAACGTCGCTGCCTGAATCATCCCGTTACCGCGTGTCAACTCGCTTTCGTGCAGATATTGCGGCAACACACCGTATTTGATCGGCGCAAACAGGGCCGATTGCGCACCCATCAAGAACAACAACGTATAGAGCAACCCAAGGCTCTGCACATGAAACGCGATGGCCCCGACAACCATCAACACGACCTCCAGTGCCTTGACGACGCGGATCATCTTTGCCTTGTCCACCCCGTCTGCCACCTGTCCAGCGGTGGGGGCGAACAGGGCAAAGGGGATGATGAACAACGCCCCCGCAATCGCATTATGCAACGATGGGTCCAGCCCCATCTCAGCGGCCAGCCGGTACGTCAGCAGCACCAGAAACCCCGTCTTGAACACCTGATCATTAAACGCCCCCAACGCCTGCACCCAGAACAACGGCGCAAACCGGCGGGCAGTCATTAAAGAGGCGGGCTGGGCGAGGATATCGGTCATCGGCAATTCTCCTTGCCGATACAGTTAGCGCGGAATGTGCGTCGTCACACCGGCAATTCCGTCGTGTCCTTGATTTCCTCCATCACGAAACTGGCCGAAATATCCGACATCGGCACCCGCTCGATCAAAGCGCGGTAGAAGCGATCATAATCGGCCATATCCGCCACCCGTACGCGCAAGACATAATCCAACTCACCGGTCATACGATATGCGCCGGTAATCTGCGGCAACTCCCTCACCGCCTTGTCGAAACGGCGCAGCCAGTCCGGTTCATGCGCATTGGTGCGGATCATAACCATCACTGTCAGGCTCAATCCGATGGCAACCGGATCGACCAGCGCCACACGCCCCCGGATGACCCCCGCCGCCTCCATCTGCTTAACCCGCCGCCAACAGGCATTACGCGACAACGAGACTTCCTCGGCGATACGATCAACGCTCATCATGGCATCGCGTTGCAACAGGGCAAGGATACGGCGATCTGTATGATCAATTTTTATCGGCATATTGGGATAGTATCCCAATAATATCGCATTTAACAATCATCTTTGAGATCAATACGCCGCCATCTCATCGTATTCCTTCACCAATATGAGGAGTACGACAATGACCGACATGCCCCACCGCAGCCGCACCACCCTGCCCGCTTTCTTCCGGGCTTTCCGTAGCCACCCTGCATCAGTTGGCGAAACCTATTTTGGCCATATGGTCTTCGCGCTGCGATTTGCCGCGATGCTGCTCGCCGCCGGGGGCGCAGCACTGGTTCATGCCTTCATCCCTCCGCTGTTCGAGACGACCGCCAGCCGGATCATTTGCAGCCTGCACGCCACCATCGAGGCCCGCCACGCGGGTCAGTGAGATGTGACGCGCCGTATGTGGTGGTGCAGCGTGCCCCCGTCACAACACCACCGCCTGAACATCTTTCGTCCAACCCACATACACCGTGCCATCCACCTCAATCACGGGCCGCTTGATGAGCGTCGGATGCGCGAACATCAGCGCGACGGCCTTGGCGTCATCCAGATCGACGCGCTCCGCGTCGTCCAGCCCCCGCCACGTCGTCGAGCGGGTATTGAGCAATTTCTCGCGCCCCGCCGCCACCATAAGACGCTCGACCGTCGCCGAATCCACCCCATCGGCGCGCACGTCGATCAACTCAGGCTCATGCCCTGCTCCCTGCAACGCCTTAATCGCCTTGCGGCATGTGTCGCAGGTTTTCAGATGCCAGATACGCATGGTCACAGCCCCCGCACCACACCGACCTGCATCACGTCAGGATCATAAGCCTTGCGTGCAAACACCATGCGCACTTCGTCCTCAAAACTCTCCAGCGGGTCGCTGTCATAATCCGGGTCAAAACTCGCTTGATCCCAGCGTTCGCAGAACGCGGCGCAGCTGTCGTAGAACGGATGATCGCGGAATTTCTGCCGCTCCTCCGGGTTCCAACCATAGTGATGCGCATAATAGACCATCTGGAAAATCCCATGATGCTCCACGGTCCAGACCACCTCATCGCGCATAAAAGGGCGCATGATCTCGGCGGCGAACTTGTCATGGTTCTGCGGGGCCAGCCCATCACCGATATCATGCAGCAGCGCGGCCACAACCCAATCGACCTCTACCCCCTCACGCCGCGCACGGGTCGCCGATTGTAGGCCGTGCTCCATCCGCGTGATTTTGTAGCCGCTGAATGTCTCATCGGCCTGTGACCGCAATTCCCGCAGCAATCGATCCGCCGTCCCCGCGACATACTCATGCTCATGCTCGGCCAGCAGGGCGTAATCCTCCGCCGTGCCGTTCTTCATCGCCGTGAAGCTTACCGTCTTTTCCATCATTACGCCTTCCAGCCGCTTCCCTGTTCCTCAAAATCAAAGGTAAAATGCTCTAGCCGTGCGGGGGATGCTTGCTCACGGACAAGCGCATTTGTGGCCGTCTCTATCCGCTCTTCCAGCAACGCCATAAACTCGTTTTTTGGCAACCCCGGCGGAATAGGTTCGAGAAATTCCATCGCACTCTTGGCCGGATATTTTTTCCAATCCCGGCGCGGCCATACCAACCCCAGCGACAGAGCAACGGGGGTCGCGGGCACTTTCAGATCATTATAGATATGCCAGACACCGCCGCGATAGCGCAGCTTACGCCCCGGCTCCATCAGCGTGCCTTCGGGATAGATCAGGATGGGTCGCCCTTCGGCATGAACCCGATGCGCCCCTTCCAGCACCTGTGGCAACTGATTTTTACGCGGACCTTCAACCGAAACCTTGATATGGCCCAGCTTTCGCACGATACCGCCGACCAACGGATAATTGTCCAGCTCCTGCATCGCGATGGCCCCATATTCCGGGAATAACGCGCCCATAAGCGCAACATCCAGCTCGCTCTGATGCTTACTGACCAACAAAGCGGGCGTGCCGTTCAGCCGATCCAACCCTCGCACATCAATCGTCGCGCCCAGCACGTTACGCACCAGCCAGACCGTCGAACGCGACCACCGCGCAAACAGCCAGCGTACAGGTCGATCCCCTCCGATCAAAGACACCGGCACCGTGATCGAAGCCAACACGAGGGTGGTCACATAAAAACTGAAATTAAAGATCACATGGCGCACGGCCTATTTCTCCTCGCCGAACCGGCTGGAGACCAATGCCTCCAACGCATCGAGGTATTCAGGCGCATCCTCGCCTTCCGCATCAATGGTAATACTGGCCCCTTTCGCCGCCACGAGGGTTAATAATTCCATCAGCGAGCGCGGGTCCGCTCGCTCACCATTATACCGGATCGTCGCATCACAGGCAAAACGCTCAGATAATGCGACGACCTTCGCCGAAGCGCGCGCATGAAGGCCGCGTTCATTGATAATGTCGATCTGTCGAGAATAGCGGTCGGCCATGGATGGATCAGGCGTCCATCGGTCGGGCATAGGCCGGGACGACATCAATATACTTGCGCCCCGCCTCAACCCCCAGTTTCGCTACATGCGATAGGGTGCCTCGCTCACGGGCCTTAGCCATAGTCACGAGCATTGGCAGATTTACGCCCGTAACAATCATTTCACGCCCTTGCACACCCTCGCGAGAGGCGAGATTCGATGGTGTGCAACCGACCATATCAGTCAAAATCAAAACGCCCTCGTCATTGACGGGGCGTACAGTTTCGATTGCGGAGGCGATTTCGGCTTGTTTATGGCCGACGCTATCTGACCCGTTCACCGATACAAAGGCGAGTTGTCGTTGCGCCCCCAATACATGCTCCACTGCTGCGCAAAGCTCCTCACCGATCCGACCATGCGTGACGATGACGATTCCGATCATGCGCTGATGGCTCCCGCCAATGCCGCGCTGCGCGGTCGGTTTGGTGCCGTCTTTCGCAGGTCACGGTGCCGGACAGTGGGCGCATATCCAGCCCCGCGCAGCATCGCACCGAGGCGCTCTGACACGGCAACTGACCGATGTTTTCCGCCCGTACAGCCAATCGCGACAGTCAGATAGCTTTTGCCTTCGCGCCGGTAGAGCGGGATCACCTCGCGCAGCAATGTGGCGAGACTGTTGAAGACTTCATCGAAACCTGGACTGCTCGATACGAAGCTGTCTACTTCAGGGTCAAGGCCGGTGGACGAACGTAGGTTGGGATTCCAGTACGGATTGGCCAGAAAGCGCACGTCGAACATGATATCCGCCTCGCGCGGCGCGCCCCGTTTGAATCCAAAGGAGAGGATCGTGATCGACATGCTCTCGCCGTCTTCTTCCGCAAACCGCTCCTGAATCTCGCGGCGCAGTTCGGTGAGCGACAAATCACTGGTATCGACGGAAATATCGGCTTTTTCTTTGAGCGGCTCGATAACCGAGCGTTCCATCGCCAGCGCGGCCTCAACGGTATCCCCCGATATCGGATGCCGCCGCCGTGTCTCGGTAAAGCGGCGCAGGAGCGTATCATCCGTGCAATCGAGGAACAGCAACGTCACATCAAGATCGGCGCGCTCACGTAGGGATGAAACGGCATCCGCAAACAGTCGTGTCGAAAATCCGTTCGTACGTTCATCAACGCCGATAGCAACACGCACACCCCGCGCGCCCGACCCAACAAAATCATCCATGATGGCATGTAACAGGCGAATCGGTGGATTATCCACCGTCTCGAAACCACAATCGGCCAATGCGCCCAAAGTTGATGTCTTCCCCGCGCCAGAAACCCCCGTAACCAGCACGAGCCTTATCGGCGGTCTACCTGTCAGGGCAGAGCCGGGAAAAGCATCAGACTGAAATGGACCTGTCTTCGTCACCGCCGCACCATCCTTGTTCACAACCACAGAAGGTAACACCCGTGGAAATTTTGCAAGGCCGTCCTGCGAAATTCATGCCCTAGCACGTCATAAATTTAATCAGCAGTGATGGTCACAGCGGTAGGCGAATGACGAATCGCGCCCCACCTTCACGTTTATTCTCGGCGCGAATCGTACCGCCATGCGCTTCCACAATCTGACGAGAGATCGAGAGGCCGAGGCCCGAATGGCGACCAAAAGCCTCTGATTCCGGGCGCTCAGTATAGAATCTCTCGAAGATAGAATCGAGGTTCTCCTCCGGCACGCCCGGCCCTTCATCTTCGACGGTGATAACTGCGGCATTAAGTTCATCACGCCATATTGCCACGGTAAGCGTCCCACCAACCGGACTAAAAGAAATACCATTGGTAATGACATTAGCCAGCACTTGAGCGATCCGGCTTTCAAGGCCGCGAATCCTTAACGGTATACCGGGCGTCTGTGCGATCAGTTTCACACTGCGTTCATCGGCATTACCAGCAAGAATATCCGTCGTCGTCTCAACCAACGCACCAAGATCGAAGGGCGCGCGCTCCTCACGGACCAATTCAGCATCAAGGCGCGATGCATTTGAGATATCGGTAACGAGGCGGTCGAGGCGGTCAACATCTTCCCGAATCACGGTGTAGAGACGCTCCCGCGATTCAGGCGTCTTGGCATAATCGAGCGTTTCAGTCGCGGAGCGCAGCGACGACAATGGATTCTTGATTTCATGGGCCACATCAGCGGCAAAACTTTCGATGGCATCAATCCGCCCATAAAGCGCATCGGTCATCCGCCGCATCGATAGCGACAAATTGCCAATTTCATCCGCGCGGCTGGTTAGATCAGGAATTTCCACCCGCTCCGATACAGATAACTGCGCCTCGTTCGCGCGTGCAGCCTCGGCAGCATTGGATAGGCGGCGTAGGGGCCGCGCGATACTACTGGCCAAGACAAAAGCAAGCAGGACAGAAACAAGGCTCGCAACGATGAAGATGCGCAAGATTTCGATCCGCCCTGCCCGAATTACCCGGTCGATATCTCCACCCTCAGTGGACAGGACAAGCACACCCATCACGACTTTCAATCGCCGCATGGGCACGGCGACCGAGACGATCAACTCGCCCTCGCTGTTCTGTCGCTGCGCAACCGCCGTCTCGCCAAGCTGAGCGCGATAAACTTCCTTATCTTCCGTGATACCGGCGACAGAGGTTTCAATATAAATATCAAGATCGCGCTTCTGAAACGCCCGCGTTGCGCGGCTATAGAGTTCCTCGATCCATAGCAGCAACCCGCTGGCGCCATCAAACGGGGGCAGGCGGCGCGTCTCTACCTCAGACTGCGCGGCGGCAAAGCTGCGCGTATCCCCGATCAGTCGGCCACTGCGATAAAGCTGCGCGCGTTGATCCGTGCGTAGGGTCAACTGGCGAAGCACGGCATTCGCAGCCTTATAATCAAACTGGCTTTTTTCTGGCCCGGTAGAGGCAATCTCGGCAATCGCGGTGGACAGAATATGCGCTTCGGTCGCCAGTGATTCGACACGCACCTGAATCAGCTCGTCGCGCATCTGATTGAGATAAAGAACAGTCGCGACGAGAATGCCCAGACCCGCAAGATTGATCGCCACAATACGCCGGGTGAGCGAGCGCATTGGGCTGGTTAGCAGCGCCCGCATTTCCTGTATAAACCCAGCGCGCGGCGCGCTCGACGCCCTACCCATTCCCGCGCTGCGGCGCTCACCGACATCAGAAAGCACACGTGAGGGTGCGCCCTCATCCAACGCCGATAGCGGGGGTGCGGCGATGTTAGGTTTCGCGGTATCTGTATCCGACGCCATACAATGTCTCGATTGCCGCGAATTTGTCATCCACGACACGGAATTTCTTGCGGATGCGTTTGATGTGACTGTCGATCGTGCGATCATCAACATAGACCTGATCGTCATAGGCCGCATCCATCAGCGCATCACGGCTTTTCACAAAGCCGGGGCGAGTGGCCAATGCCTGAAGGATCAAAAATTCCGTAACAGTCAGTGTAACCGCCTCATCCTTCCAAATGCACGAATGGCGCAGCGGGTCCAAAGTCAGGCTACCCCGCGTCATGACCTTATCTTTTTCCTGCCGCTCGCCCCCGTCGATTTGCGCATCACGACGGCGCAGAACCGCCCGGATGCGTTCAATCAGTAGACGTTGGGAAAATGGCTTGCGGATATAGTCATCCGCCCCCATGCGCAGGCCCAAAACCTCGTCGATTTCCTCATCCTTCGAGGTAAGGAACAGGACCGGCATGTCCGATTTCTGGCGCAAACGGCGCAGCAATTCCATCCCATCCATACGCGGCATCTTGATGTCGAGCACAGCCACATCGGGCGGCGTCTGGCTCAGGGCGGTTAGGGCGGCGGCCCCATCCGAATAGGTGCGCACCTCAAACCCATCCGCCTCCAACGCGATGGAAACGGAAGTCAGGATGTTACGGTCATCATCCACAAGGGCAATCGTCGGCATATCATTCTCCGGCCAGCAGGTGGCAACTCTGACATGACCTTACGCGGATCAGCAGAGCGGCACAATCGCCCCTGATACGGATGTGTAAGCAGATTCCGGTGCTGCAATACCGAAACTATGATGACAGGCTACGCAATGTAGGGCGATCAGTTACCTTTCGCCAAAGCTCCAAGAGCATCATCACGCTGGGCGGCAACCGTCGCAGCGCAAATTTCAATCTGTTCCAACACATTGGCCAATGCGCGCGGTGAACCTCCCTTTTCGGTGAAAAACTTCTTCACTCTCTGGGCTGAAGCAGCATCACATAAAGCCGACAGCCGCCAAACCATCCACCATTGTTCACGCTTTGGTAGCCGCTCGATCAGTTCGTCGTAGCGCGTCGTAATGAATTCCAGCAAGGCAGGAGCATTATCGACCCGCCGTCCTTGTCCACGTAGCAGGTTTCGCGCGACGAGTTTCGGCGTATCAGGTTCCATGATGTATTCGCGCACCCTTTTCGCAAGAACCGGATCAGTTTGGAAGCCCAGTGCATGAACGATATTTGCGCGCAGGTTTGCGTTCTCGGTGATCGCCAACCGCTTGATCAATGCCTCCGTCAGAGGCAACCCCACATCAGCAACAGCAACCGACAAGGCCGAACGAACAAGATCAGGGTGCAGCACCTCCCGTTGCAAGCTGTCATCCGTCCCATTACCGAGATAGGCTTGACCAAGACGGCTGAGTGTTGCTCGAAGATCAGATTTGAGGGCGTCATGTGCCATAAACCACAGGACTTCACCCCGGAGCAAAGCAAGTTCACCATCCTTTTCGTCCTTAGCCAATCCCGCATCGCTTAGGTCAAAACGTTCGAGAGCGGGGCGATAGATATCTTGCATAATATTCTGAAACGCCGCCCGCTTATCTCGTGGCAGTGCAAAGTTCTTTATATTTCGCAATGCCTGTATAGGTGCCTGAGCTACGTCCCACTCTTGGGCCAACGCAAGAATACGGGCCGCCTCAAGAACCTGCGCCGTCGTCGCATTCCCCTTGTCATAAGCGGCAACAAGATCACGCATCATGTAAACGCGCTCAACGGGGCGCAAGGCATCAATATTGGCAATAAGCCCATCCCAACCCGCTTTAGGTACTGTCATCTGAAGATAGCTAGCAGCATCTTCATTAGGCAAAATCCAAACAGGGCAAGTCTTGCTATTGAGCGAAACGGTCATTTCCGGTTCGTCCATCAATATACATGAACGCCCACGCTCAGAATCCTGTCCATAAGCCAAACACATCGGCAAGGCCCATACCTGCGCAGGATCCCCCATCGAACCAAGCGGCAGTGCACGCTTCTGCGACAGCGCAACCGTCGCCGAACCATCCGCTGCACAGGCCCAATCAACTTGCACATTCGGAATGCCGGGTTGTTCGATGAAAGAGCGAAATGCGCGCGTAACGCTCGGATCACCTACCGTATCAGCAAGAGCGTCAAAAAAATCATCTGCGGTCGCAACGCCATGGGCATAGCGGCGCATGAATAGGCGTACACCTTCCCGAAACACCTCCTCACCCATATACTTTTCGACCATTCCAAGAACGGCGCCGCCTTTGGAATAAGTGATGGCATCAAAGGCATTTCCTATGTCGTCGTCATCCTTAATTGGCTGACGAATTTGCCGGGCTGAGACGAAGCGATCGTTCCACATAGCCCTACGCGCGCCGCGCGCCGTTCGTCTATTGTCAAAAGTTTCCGGGCGCCAAGCATGGGTGATCTTCGCCGCCATCCACGTCGCAAATGCCTCATTGAGCCAGATGTCATTCCACCATGCGGGTGTAACGAAGTTTCCAAACCAACTATGGGCCAGTTCATGCGCATGTAGCTGAACAAATGCCTGTAATTGGTAGTTCGAGGGCGTTTCTCCGATGAGAATTTTGTCATCACGATAGAAAATTGCCCCTACATTTTCCATCCCCCATGACCTGAATTCGGCTACCGCGACAAGATCAAGTTTTGCATATGGATAGGGAATACCGAAATAATCTTCCAGAAGCTCCATGATTGCGGGCGTGTGGGTAAGGGCGTAATGCAGCTTCTCACCCTGTCCTTTCGACGCAATTCCCCGCAATGGTACAGTTCGCGCACGCACGGCGTTTGGTGGCAGCGGGCCAACCTCAACAATATCAAATGGTCCCACTGCTATGGCGACGAGGTATGTCGGTAAAGCTTCGGTTGTTTCAAAAATCGCTCGTTTGTGCGTTTTTCCTACCAGCTCCAACCGTCTCAGCGGCGCGTTCGAGATCACCTCATCCTTCGCCGGAACCGTGATCGTGATGTCAAATGGCGTTTTAAAACGCGGCTCATCAAAGCTTGGAAAGGCTGCACGGGCCGATAGCGCCTGAAACTGGGTATATACATAGTTTTCCCCGCCGCTTCGCACCCGATACAAGCCATCAAGCGAGTCGCCAAGTGCTGCCGACCATTCAAATTCCAGTGTTGCATTTCCGCTTTCAAGCGCGCGTTGTGGAATGACACGCCCGACACTTTGTCCTTCAGCTTGTTCAAACTGCGCTCCAACCCTATCGCCAGCGGCAATGACCGCTACTGAGTCGATATCCAAGCCACTACTATGCAACCAAATATGCGGCGTAGAAGATTCTAACGTCACATCGATTTCCGCTCTCCCAATAAATCGTTCCGCACTAGGATCGATCTCAAAGTCCAGTCTGTAATGGGTTGGCGTGACATCCCCGGGCAATTTCCCGGTTGGTACATCCTCCGCATAGGCGGTCGGAACTACCAAAAACGCCAAGAATACGCCCGTGATCGCCTTCATTATCATAGCAAATCCTCGCAGAGACGTTTGGCAGAAGGATTCCACACCTCTTGCTAACTTACAACGATACGTTGCGTCCGCCCCTTGACTGATCCGCATTGCGCCACTCTAAAACGGGTGCCACGCAACATTATTGCGTTGTCATGGACTGGCGCTTGCAGGTAAGGACGGCGAAACAGTATCGGGGTGATCGTATCGTATCCGCCCCCCGGCAAACTTGGAGGAAACCGTTGTGAATGAACTCGGTCTGAGGAATCCCGAACATGGACTGCGTGAAATGGGAATCGAAGCCGGAGCGGTCTATTACAACGACCTCGAAGCGGCGCTTGTCGAACATGCGCTCCAGCGCGACGAGGCAAAACTGGCCCCCGGCGGCGCATTGCTCGCCCTAACTGGTCAGCATACGGGCCGCTCGCCCAAGGACAAATTCACTGTCCGCGATGGCACCACCGAGAATACCGTTGACTGGAAGAACAACGCGGCGATGGAGCCTGCGCATTTCGATGCGCTCCATGCCGACATGCTCGACCACTTCAAATCCAAGACCGTCTTCGTGCAAGATCTCGCCTGCGGTGCCGATCCGGCACATCAGATCAAAGTGCGTTTCGTCAATGAGCTCGCATGGCACATGCTGTTCATCCGCAATATGATGCGCCGCCCTGACCGCTCGGAAATCTCCGATTTCGTCAATGAATGGACCGTCATCAACTGCCCTAGCTTTATGGCCGACCCTGCCAAGCATGGTTGCCGCTCCGAAACCGTGATCGCCGTATCCTTCGAGAAGAAGACGGTCTTGATTGGCTGCACCTCCTATGCGGGTGAAAACAAGAAATCCATCTTCGGCGTGATGAACTACGTCTTGCCTGAAAAGGGCGTCATGCCCATGCATTGCTCGGCGAACCACGCGGTTGGCAATCCAGACGATGCAGCGGTCTTCTTCGGCCTATCCGGCACCGGCAAGACCACCCTATCCGCCGACCCCAATCGTACGCTCATCGGCGATGACGAGCATGGTTGGTCGGATACAGGCATCTTCAATTTCGAGGGCGGTTGTTATGCAAAGACCATCAATCTATCGCGCGAGGCGGAACCCGAAATCTACGACACAACATCCCGCTTTGGCGCGGTACTAGAAAACGTGGTGATGGACCCCGACACCCGCGCGCTCGGCTTCGACGATGCTACACTGACCCAGAATACCCGCGTCTGCTATCCCTTAGACATGATTCCCAACGCCTCTGATACCGGACTGGCGGGCATTCCCAAGAACATCGTTATGTTGACGTGTGACAGCTTCGGCGTCCTGCCCCCCATCGCACGGTTAACCCCTGCGCAAGCGATGTACCATTTTCTTAGCGGCTTCACCGCCAAGGTGGCCGGGACCGAAAAGGGCATTACCGAACCGGAGCCAACCTTCTCCACCTGCTTCGGCGCGCCGTTCATGCCCCGCAAACCTACCGAATACGGCGACTTGCTACGCCAGAAAATCGCCGAGAACGGCTCAACCTGCTGGCTGGTCAATACTGGCTGGACGGGTGGTGCCTATGGCGCAGGCAACCGGATGCCCATCAATGTCACCCGGCGGCTGCTGACGGCGGCCCTCGATGGATCGCTTAACGATGCCGAATTCCGCATTGATGATAATTTCGGCTTCGAGGTTCCCGTCTCGGTACGAGATGTCAACGCCACGATCCTCAATCCACGCAAGACATGGGATGATCGCGACGCCTATGACGCACAGGCCCGTAAATTGGTCCACATGTTCATTGGCAATTTCGCACAATACGAAGCCGATGTGGATGCCGATATCCGCGAGGCCGCTCCGGCGGCGTAATAAGATTGCCCTCCCGATGACGGGAGGGCCGCATATTTACCCACTCAGCCCTTTATTTCAGGGCAAACGCGGTTTTTTAGCGAAAGCTGAAAGGCAGGGTAAAGTTAAAAGGCTCATCCGTGTCGCGTCGGATAATGGCCGTGTTAGGGGTAGTAGTCGTATCACCCCGCGTTTCGCGCAGCGTTTCCAGCCATATCGCCTCACGATCCCGTTTACGGGCGGCGGCATTGAGGCGATCCGCAACCAGCGAATTCACATTGACATGATTGCCGGGGGAATACGCGCTACCGTCGTAATCTGAAAAACTCATGGCCATCGAAGGCGTTGCAATCAGGGCCGTGAATACGAGGGCCAGACCGGCGGATGCTGTTGCGATGAGGACTGAATGGGCCATGATATCGTCTCCTGTTTAATTTGAACGTGATTAAGTCAATTCACAGAGTGCGTTGAAAATGCCTGTTCCAAGGCCAATTCAATGCTCGACTCGATTGCATTTCATACTCTCGTTTCTACGCCTTCCGTTTGGCGTGAAGTGGATATGGGTCCCCGGGTCGCTGATTTAAAATATCGTTTGGCTGTACATCTAATAGGTGACGGCTATGGAACCGTAGCAACGAAGAAGGCGACAGCTATGGAAATGCATCAGGTCCGTTATTTTCTAGCTGTGACCGACGCTGAGAATTTCACGCGCGCAGCGGAAGCTTGCAATGTGGCGCAGCCATCATTGACCAAGGCAATCCAAAAGCTTGAAGAGGAGCTAGGCGGCCCTCTCTTTCATCGCGAGCGCGGACGCACGATTCAAACGGAGCTTGGACGCCGTGTTTACCCTCATATCAACACGCTTGCGGAGGCAACCAAAGCCGTAAAACTCGACGCGCAGGATTTCCACGAAGGCGAGCGGGCGACGATCAGACTCGGCGTCATGGCGACCATCGCGCCGGGGCAAATGGTGGGTTTCCTGTCACGTTTGCGTCAGGAAGTGCCCGCCCTCGACCTCGACCTACGAGAGATGTCAGGGCCAGATCTCATATCGACGATGCAGGAGGGCACGCTTGACGTTGCGCTTTTGGCGATGCCAGATTTGCCCGACAGCTTCGCGATCCTGCCGCTCTACACCGAACGCTACGTCATCGCTTTCCCGGTTGGCCATGCTTTCGCATCGCAAGATAATGTGCCGATTGATGCTCTGGCGGAGGTCGATTATCTCAAACGGGTTCATTGCGAATTTACCGACCATTTCGAGGCGCTCGGTACAGCGCGCCCCCTCGGCGTGAATGTACGTTACTCGTCAGAACGCGAAGATTGGGTGCAGGCCATGGTCGCGGCGGGGTTGGGCTGCTCGATTATGCCCGAAAACCTGACGCAGGTGCCCGGCATTGGGATACGTCCCCTGTCCGACCCGGCGGTATCACGCGAAATATCGCTGGTCACGGTTGCCGGGCGTCGCCATTCCCCTGCGCTGGCCGCAATGATCCGGTTGGCGAAACGGTATTCTTGGCCGGGGGAAAGCTAACCTGCCTGTTTGCGACGTTCGCGCCACTGCGACAGGCTGACAACCTTATCATCATCGGGCAGTTCCACCGCAGCAATCGCTGGCGCTTCAGGCATCACGACCGCTGGCATACGCTCATCGCTGCGCTGCTGCACAATCGGCCTTTGCGTGGAAACGCTGGGCAGATGCGGCTCGAGTCGTTTTTTTGGTGCCGAAGTAACAGGCGGGCAAATCAGGCCCCATAGCACCATCGCCATCCAGACGACGCCGATAAAGGCAACAAGCAGACCTATGGCAAGAACTGATGAACTCATATCATCAGCGTAGCCCAGTCATCGCGATGGATGCAACGGCTACAAGGTTAATTTCCATTGAAGCGAATTGCGCAAATATTGATCCTCAAAGCATCATATTTCACGCGAGTCTTGGCGGAAAACCTCGCCTAACAAATACGCAACTCGCTATGATCAACACAACCTATCACGGTGAATTGTGTAGGTGCTAACCTACAATACATCAACTTTTGCGCGAATTCTGACAGAAAACCCGATTTAATAAATGCGCAAATAGCTATAAACTACTGAATCAAAAACCGACTACTATCAGCATGAGCATAAAACACGATGCCCTTGCAAGATATCATCGTCGGGTCAATGTGCCTGACGCGGATCGAACTCATACTGACCACCCTGCAATTCCCCGAAAAATTCGTGGATTTCTGGATGCTCGACCGGCTCGCCCGTATCATCGGGGATTAGGTTCTGCTCAGAGACATAAGCCACGTAGTAGCTTGTCTCATTTTCGGCCAGTAGGTGGTAGAAGGGCTGATCCTTACTCGGACGCACCTCTTCGGGAATCGATTCCCACCATTCTTCTGTGTTCTGAAACGCAGGATCGACATCGAAAACAACGCCGCGAAACTCATAATGCCGGTGCCGCACGACCTGGCCAAGTTTGTACTGCGCAAGTGTGATGGGTTCGCCCATTTTATTCAACTCTCGCTCTTGCCTCATAAACAATTCATAAACCCTTCGCGGAGTCCTGTCCAGCACACCCAAGCCCTGAATAGGGACGTAGAGTGAACGATTTTGACACAAGGATAGGGAATGATCGGTGTTGCGATACTTGAAGTTGTTTTTCCTGTATTCTTGCTCGCTGGGGTTGGATATTTCTGGGTCAAACGGGATATTCCTTTCGATATCGCTTTCGTCACGCACTTGGCGCTCGATTTTGCCACGCCCTGCCTCGTGTTCAGTAAAATGGCCAGCACGCGGTTCGAGCCGGATGTCTTCTGGGCCTTGGCCGGATCGACCATCGTCATGTACCTTGCGCTTGCCGCCATCTTTGCGCTGGTGCTGTGGATGCTGGCGATGAAGCAACGCGATTTCCTTCTGCCGCTCGTCTCGGCCAATACCGGCAATATGGGCCTGCCACTCTGTCTGTTTGCCTTTGGCGAGCAAGGGTTGGTCTATGGCATCGTGATCTTTGCAACGATGGTGGTGCTCCAGTTCACCTTGGGTTTGTGGCTGGTTTCGGGCGAAGCATCGCCGATGAAAGCTCTGCGTCATCCGCTGCTCCATGCCGCCGTTCTCGGTGCGGTATTTTCTTGGGCGAGCATCGACCTGCCCCGCTGGATCGACAACGCCCTCAGCCTTGCGGGGCAACCGGCCATTCCGCTGATGCTGCTGGCGCTGGGCGCATCAATGGCGCGCTTGCCCGCCAGCTTTCCGACCCGCAGCATCGCTTTATCCATCTTAAAACTCCTCATCTGCGCCATTATGGCAATTGGGGTGGCGTGGGGTGCGGGGCTGGAGGGAATCGCAATGAAGGTCTTCATCCTCCAAGCCGTTACCCCGGTCGCCGTCACAACCTACATGCTTGCCGAGCGATATGGGCGCAGCCCGGCGGAGGTTGCACAGCTTGTCATGGTATCGACCGCGTTGGTTGCATTGGCTTTACCGGGCATATTGTTGTTCCTGTTATAGGTTTACGAACGAATCGCGAGGGCGTATCAGAATGGCATGATGCGTCATGCGCTCCTTTTGGGTTTTGTTGCCATTATCGGCCTTGTCGCCGTGCGGATGGCGTTTGCCCCCGATCCGCCCTTGCCGCCCCCTTCCAATATCGCCGATGCCTGCAATATCCGCGAGGAACGCCCCGGCTGGTACAAGGCAACCCGGCGCGCCGCCCGCAAATGGCAAGTCCCGCCCACAACCCTTATGGCCATCGTCTGGCGCGAGAGCAGCTTTCGGGCACAGGTCCGCCCGCCCCGTCGTGGCGGCTGGTGGATATTCAAGGGCAAGCCGATCTCCACTGCCTATGGTTTTTCTCAGGCGCTCGACGGCACATGGGATTGGTATATCGAGGATACCGGCGCACGCGGTGCAAAGCGCGACGATTACGATGCCGCCATCGATTTCGTCGGCTGGTACATGGATAAATCCCGCGAAAAGCTGGGGTTCGCGGGCATCGACGCGCGGGAGCATTACCTCGCCTATCATCAAGGTCATGGCGGCTATCGCTCCGGTCGTTGGCAGCGCAATGCCCGGCTGAAAAAAGCGGCGGCACAGGTCGATGACCGGATGCGCGCGTATGAGACACAGCTTTTTGAATGCGATGCCCTCCACGCCGCCGAACGCTCCGTGCGCAGCACGCCCTTGCCCCGCCTTCGTCCCGGCGCCCTCTATGCCTCGCCCCTGCCCCGTGAAAAGCCACAGCGGAAAGTAGCGGAGCTATAGCCCACACACCGACCCGCCCCCCGCATTATAGCGAATTGCGATAAACCTGAGCCATGTTTCGCGCCAAGGGCCGCGCAAAACATGGCGCTTCGTGATTCAGGACAATCGCAATTCGCTTTAGCGGGAGGGGGAGCGCAGGGACCATTATGGCCTCAAAACTCAAGACGTATCCGGCGCATCGCCAAGGGCCAGCAATGCGAAATAATGGCAATCATCCAGTATCTCGGCATTAGGCAGCAAACGCACCAATGCCGTCGCGAGGATCGACGGATGAGAAATCAAATCGAAGGTTGCGGAATCGACTCCTGCACTAACACTGCTATGAAGGGCGGCGGGGGCGTGACGGAGTTTAAAGCATGGACAAGCTGCTCAAGCTACTTGGCTTGGTTGATAAAAACGCTGACCGCGTCGGCTATTGGGACGGGTTATACAAATTGATCCGTGACGGTACAATTTTTGGCGTTGCTTTTGGGGTGCCCAATTTTGCGATTTTTGATGACCTCGGCATGCCAGAAAAGGTTGTGCTGGGGTGCTTTGCTGCGCTTTTGACATTTCCCATAACCTCACTAATTCTATACGCGCACAAATCTCTCACAAACAAATGGGAGAAATCATCAAAAGCTGATTATGACGTTCGTTTTGACACATATATTGCTGACGCAAAGCGATATCCTGCGCGAACTGTTGAAGTAACAGCGAAAATAAAATTTAATAAATCAGTATCAGAATTTCACTGTAATATGAAAGCTGGAAACATAAATACAAAAGATAATGGGTGGATATGGCGTTGGACAACAACAGAAGATTTGGTGTCGAGGCGATCATTCAAATCTGGTGCAGAAATTAGTTTCCCTATTTTGATTTCACAAAAAGGTCAAGATGCGCCTCTTTGGGGAAAAGAGCTAGATAAAGAGTTTAATTATCTTCAGCACGCATTTGAGTTAACCTTAGTCTCTTTAAGGCTGATGATAGAGACTAATAAGTCTTTAGATGAGCATGACTTTTCTGTGATGTTGGGGAGAGAGGTAATTGAGGAAGAAAGTCAAAATAATAGAACCATAAGAAAGGTTGTGATGAGCGGCACCCGAGCGCACTGTGATCGACAGTGGATCGAAAGACAGGACGGCTGGCTTGACTAAAGCCGAACCTTGCTAACGTGTAGTGGTTCCGATGTGATCTGACAGTTGGCCGGTTTTCGGTGGCGGTTGTCAGATCGAGTTCAGTTCAGCAGTTTTTCGTTCCAGATGTCCTTTCCATCGATCATGGTCTGAAGGGGTGTCCTGCCACAACAC